>NZ_NCUR01000010.1:726299-1089449 GCF_002096595.1 Streptococcus oralis subsp. oralis | reverse complement strand
CTTGATATTTGATAGATATTCAATTTTGAGTAGGTATTACTCAGAGTTAAGTGACGATAGCCTAGGAGATACACCTGTACCCATGCCGAACACAGTAGTTAAGCCCTAGAACGCCGGAAGTAGTTGGGGGTTGCCCCCTGTGAGATATGGAAGTCGCTTAGCTCTTTGGGAGTTTAGCTTAGTTGTAATTGAGAGGAAATCGAAATTACAATCGGCGGATGAGAGAAACGAAGTTTCTTACCGTTGGCTGAGCTAGACTCCACCCTTTGGGAGTTTAGCTCAGCTGGGAGAGCATCTGCCTTACAAGCAGAGGGTCAGCGGTTCGATCCCGTTAACTCCCATAGGTCCCGTAGTGTAGCGGTTATCACGTCGCCCTGTCACGGCGAAGATCGCGGGTTCGATTCCCGTCGGGACCGTTTAAGATAACGGCAGTTATTTTAGACTCGTTAGCTCAGTTGGTAGAGCAATTGACTTTTAATCAATGGGTCACTGGTTCGAGCCCAGTACGGGTCATATTTGCGGGTTTGGCGGAATTGGCAGACGCACCAGATTTAGGATCTGGCGCTTAACGGCGTGGGGGTTCAAGTCCCTTAACCCGCATAATAGAAATCAGCCGGCTTAGCTCAGTTGGTAGAGCATCTGATTTGTAATCAGAGGGTCGCGTGTTCAAGTCATGTAGCCGGCATTTTTTTATATAGAATAAGAGGTCGATGCGAACGTAGTTCAGTGGTAGAACACCACCTTGCCAAGGTGGGGGTCGCGGGTTCGAATCCCGTCGTTCGCTTAGAGAGGCCGGGGTGGCGGAACTGGCAGACGCACAGGACTTAAAATCCTGCGATTGGTAACGATCGTACCGGTTCGATTCCGGTCCTCGGCATATAATAATGATGAGCACCCTTAGCTCAACTGGATAGAGTACCTGACTACGAATCAGGCGGTTAGAGGTTCGACTCCTCTAGGGTGCATTTTTTTATTTAACGCGGGAAGTAGCTCAGCTTGGTAGAGTACTTGGTTTGGGACCAAGGTGTCGCAGGTTCGAATCCTGTCTTCCCGATCGATTACGAGGATACTTAAGGGTATCTTTTTTATTTACTAAGGAGATTCTGAGAGTCTTCTTTTTTGTTTATGGAACAAATTTGAGTAAACTAGCAGTGCTTAAGGAATGGTACTAGTCATATATTTTCTTTAATTATGGTAAAATAGTAAAAGAATAATGTGAGGAAAATGAATGTCAAGTAAGTTTGAAATTTTAATGAATCAATTAGGAATCTCTGATCAATTGAGACGGGATCCTGCTCTTGTTGATGCCAGAATTGAGCGTGTTGTGGTTCATAAAATTAGTAAGATTTGGGAATTTTATTTTGTATTTTCTAATATTTTACCGATTGAAATCTTTTTAGAGTTAAACAAAGGGCTTAGTGAAGAATTTTCTAAGACAGGGAACCGAGCTGTTTTCGAAATCAAGGCTCTTTCTCAAGAATTCTCTAATGAACTCTTGCAGGCCTACTATAGAGAGGCTTTTTCTGAAGGTCCATGTGCAAGTCAGGGGTTTAAATCTCTTTACCAGAATTTAAACGTTCGTGCGGAGGGAAATCAACTCATTATTGAAGGTTCAGAAGCGATTGATAAGGAGCACTTTAAGAAGAATCATCTTCCTAATTTGGCAAAGCAACTCGAAAAGTTTGGTTTTCCAGCTTTTGTATGCCAAATAGAAAAGAATGATGCTCTTACACAAGAGCAGGAGGAAGCCTTCCATACGGAGAATGAACAGATTGTTCAAGCTGCCAATGAGGAAGCGCTCCGGGCTATGGAGCAACTGGAACAAATGGCTCCTCCTCCAGTAGAAGAGAAGCCAGTCTTTGATTTTCAGGCTAAAAAGGCTGCGCCCAAGCCTAAACTAGATAAGGCTGAAGTTACCCAGATGATCGACGTGACGACTGAGGAAAATCGCCTGGTCTTTGAAGGGGTCGTTTTTGATGTGGAGCATAAGGTGACCAGAACTGGTCGCGTTTTGATCAACTTTAAAATGACAGACTACACTTCAAGTTTTTCAATGCAAAAATGGGTTAAGAATGAAGAAGAAGCTCAGAAGTTTGACATCATTAAGAAGAATTCTTGGCTCCGAGTTCGTGGGAATGTGGAGATGAATAACTTCACACGTGATTTGACCATGAACGTCCAGGATGTGCAGGAAGTTGTTCACTATGAGCGGAAGGATTTGATGCCAGAAGGTGAGCGTCGGGTTGAGTTTCATGCTCATACTAATATGTCGACTATGGATGCTCTACCAGAAGTAGAGGAGATCGTTGCGATAGCTGCTAAGTGGGGACACAAGGCGGTTGCCATCACGGACCATGGAAATGTTCAATCTTTCCCACACGGCTATAAGGCGGCCAAGAAAGCTGGAATCCAGTTGATCTATGGAATGGAAGCCAATATTGTGGAGGATCGTGTTCCAATCGTTTATAACGAAGTGGAGATGGACTTGTCAGAAGCGACCTATGTAGTTTTTGACGTGGAAACGACGGGACTTTCAGCCATCTATAATGACCTGATTCAGGTTGCGGCCTCTAAGATGTATAAGGGAAATGTTATTGCCGAATTTGATGAATTTATCAATCCCGGGCATCCCTTGTCAGCCTTTACTACTGAGTTGACAGGTATTACAGATGATCATGTCAAAAATGCTAAACCACTGGAACAAGTTTTGCAAGAATTCCAAGAATTTTGCAAGGATACAGTCTTAGTCGCCCACAATGCTACCTTTGACGTTGGTTTTATGAATGCCAACTATGAGCGTCATGGTCTGCCTAAGATTAGCCAGCCAGTCATCGATACGCTGGAGTTTGCTAGAAATCTCTATCCTGAGTATAAACGTCATGGTTTGGGGCCTTTGACTAAGCGTTTTGGTGTAGCACTTGAACACCACCACATGGCCAACTACGATGCGGAAGCTACTGGTCGTTTGCTTTTCATCTTTATCAAAGAGGTAGCAGAAAAACATGGTGTGACTGATTTAGCTAGACTCAACATTGATTTGATTAGTCCAGATTCTTATAAAAAAGCTCGGATCAAGCATGCGACTATTTATGTCAAGAATCAGGTAGGTCTAAAAAATATCTTTAAACTGGTTTCTTTGTCCAATACCAAGTACTTTGAAGGAGTACCACGGATACCGAGAACAGTTCTAGATGCCCATCGAGAAGGATTGATTTTAGGGTCAGCTTGCTCTGAGGGTGAAGTTTTTGATGCTGTCGTTTCCCAAGGTGTGGATGCGGCGGTCGAGGTGGCCAAGTATTATGACTTTATCGAGGTCATGCCACCAGCTATATATGCTCCTTTGATTGCTAAAGAGCAGGTCAAGGATATGGAGGAACTCCAGACTATTATCAAGAGTTTGATAGAGGTTGGGGACCGTCTTGGCAAGCCTGTTCTAGCTACGGGAAATGTCCACTATATCGAACCGGAAGAAGAGATTTACCGTGAAATTATCGTCCGTAGTTTGGGCCAGGGGGCTATGATTAACCGAACCATCGGTCATGGTGAACATGCCCAACCAGCACCGCTACCGAAGGCTCATTTTAGAACGACCAATGAAATGTTGGATGAATTTGCTTTCTTGGGAGAAGATTTAGCACGCAAATTAGTCATTGAAAACACCAATGCCATGGCAGATATTTTTGAACCTGTTGAGGTTGTTAAGGGTGACTTGTACACACCTTTCATCGACAAGGCGGAAGAAACGGTCGCTGAGCTAACCTATAAGAAAGCTTTTGAGATTTATGGAAATCCTCTGCCAGATATCGTTGATTTGCGGATTGAAAAAGAATTAACTTCCATTCTGGGGAATGGATTTGCCGTGATTTATCTGGCATCGCAGATGCTGGTGCAACGTTCCAATGAACGGGGCTACTTGGTTGGTTCTCGTGGGTCTGTTGGGTCCAGTTTTGTTGCGACTATGATTGGGATTACGGAGGTTAATCCTCTCTCTCCACACTACGTCTGTGGTCAGTGTCAGTACAGCGAATTTATCACGGATGGTTCTTACGGTTCAGGTTTTGATATGCCTAATAAGGACTGCCCAAACTGTGGTCACAAACTCAGCAAAAATGGGCAGGATATTCCGTTCGAGACCTTTCTTGGTTTTGATGGAGACAAGGTTCCCGATATTGACTTGAACTTCTCGGGAGAAGACCAGCCTAGTGCTCACTTGGATGTGCGTGATATCTTTGGCGAGGAATATGCCTTCCGTGCGGGAACGGTTGGTACGGTGGCTGCCAAGACTGCCTATGGCTTTGTAAAGAGCTACGAGAGAGATTATGGCAAGTTCTATCGTGATGCAGAGGTGGAACGCCTTGCTCAAGGTGCTGCTGGGGTCAAGCGGACTACAGGACAACACCCAGGGGGAATCGTTGTTATTCCGAACTACATGGATGTCTACGACTTTACTCCTGTCCAGTATCCAGCGGATGATGTGACGGCTGAATGGCAAACCACCCACTTTAACTTCCACGATATCGATGAGAACGTCCTCAAACTCGATGTGCTGGGGCATGATGATCCGACCATGATTCGGAAATTGCAGGACTTGTCTGGGATTGACCCTAATGAAATTCCTATGGATGATGAAGGTGTCATGGCTCTCTTTTCTGGGACTGATGTGCTAGGTGTGACTCCTGAACAGATCGGAACGCCGACGGGTATGCTGGGGATTCCAGAATTTGGAACCAACTTTGTACGTGGGATGGTAGACGAGACGCATCCGACGACTTTTGCAGAGTTGCTTCAGCTCTCAGGTCTATCCCACGGTACCGATGTGTGGTTGGGAAATGCCCAGGATTTGATCAAGCAAGGGATTGCGGACCTATCAACCGTTATCGGTTGTCGGGACGACATCATGGTTTACCTCATGCATGCGGGTCTCGAACCTAAGATGGCCTTTACCATCATGGAACGGGTGCGTAAAGGTTTGTGGCTGAAGATTTCCGAAGAGGAGCGAAATGGCTACATCGAGGCTATGAAGGCTAATAAGGTACCAGAGTGGTATATCGAATCCTGTGGAAAAATCAAGTATATGTTCCCTAAGGCCCATGCGGCAGCCTACGTTATGATGGCCTTGCGTGTAGCCTACTTCAAGGTTCACCATCCGATTTATTATTACTGTGCTTACTTCTCTATCCGTGCCAAGGCTTTTGATATCAAGACCATGGGTGCGGGCTTGGATGCTATCAAGCGCAGAATGGAAGAAATCGCTGAAAAACGGAAGAATAATGAAGCCTCTAATGTGGAAATTGACCTCTATACAACTCTTGAGATTGTCAATGAATTGTGGGAACGTGGCTTTAAGTTTGGCAAGTTAGACCTCTATCGTAGTGATGCGACTGAATTCATCATTGATGGAGATACCCTCATCCCACCATTTGTAGCAATGGATGGTCTGGGAGAGAACGTTGCTAAGCAGTTGGTGCGTGCGCGTGAAGAGGGTGAGTTCCTCTCTAAAACAGAACTACGCAAGCGCGGTGGACTCTCATCTACCTTGGTTGAAAAGATGGATGAAATGGGGATTCTCGGCAATATGCCAGAGGATAACCAGTTGAGTTTGTTTGATGAGTTGTTTTAAGAAGGCAGATTAGCCTCAATTTTATAGAGATGTTTGATAATAAAAAAATAACAGGAAATCAGATAATCCTGTTATTTTTAAAATGTAGGCATAAATATACAATAGTTACAGATTACTAATCCTCTAAGACTATCTCATCTTCTTTTAGGTCTTCTATCAGTTTCTGCTTGTAATGAGTGAGAGAAAGTATTTTTTGGCCTACCCAAGATTTTTTAAATAAGTCAAATAATTCTTCATTTTCAATGATATCTTCTGGTCCGATAGGTTGTTCAATTAAATGGTTATCTTTGCAAAATGATATTAGGGGATTATTATCTATTGTACGGTAGGATGTATAATTAATAGTATTGTCAAAAAAATAATAAATAAAACTCTGAAGGTTATCTTGGGAGTGTATGAATCCTAAGCTAAGAGGTGTATTGTTAGAATCAGAATTAACAATAATTTTTACTGGAAAATTGAGAATGTAATATTCAAATAAGTCTTCTTCATCAGATTTAGATTCTTCAAATTTATCTAATAAAGGGATTAAGATATTATTATTAAAGCGCTGAGTACTCATATCCTCTAACATAAAAAATACTGAATCTGCACTAGTGCTAAATTTTCCTGATTCTATTAGATGAAAGCTATAGTCACGCATCTTACTATCCGTTTGTATATTTAGAAAATAAGCAACAAAATATTCTTGGAAGGAACGATGGGAGAACTTGTATCTGTTTCCTTCCTTGTATAGTACACATAGGCAGTTTTCTAAATCGTCTATAAAATTGCGTATATTGAGAACGTTTTTAATTCGAGGAGGAAATATTTTAAAAATTTCGTCAATCTCTGGGAAGGTAAACTCTGTTTTTGCTTTTTGGTATGTTAGAAAACAGAAGATTGCAAAACATTCTTTAAAAGTATCTGAACTTAAATCTGATAACATTTTTCGTCGATAACTTTTCGTAGCATCGTGCTTCGAGAGCATGGTATCAAAGGCTTGATAGTAGAATAGGTGTAATTTTTGCGGGATTTCTGCATAGTCATTGTAAGTGGAGAGCATAATATTTAGTAGCAGAGGATTTGAAGCAAAAGATTCATGTCTATCATATAAACCACTCTCTAGATCATGAATAAATTTATTTTTGAGTTCCTCATCTGGATATTCAATTTTTGTAATAAGACTTATAGCTTGTTCCTTAGTAAAAGGAACAGCTTTTAAAACTGTGAAACGTTGAAATTCAATGAATTCGGATTCGCTATAAGGTCTGGAAGAAAGGATATAATGGTTTTCAGGATATTTGTCACAAAAATCATTTAACTTCTTGAAAAATTCTTTTTGGTTTTCGCTATACAATTCATCATAGCCATCCAATAGGAATAAAAAGCATCCAGATTGAAGTGCATAATCTAAATATTCTTCTTGAAATGTATTGTGAAATTGATTTAGTTTTTTTAACAGTAATTTTTCAAGGTCTAAATGCTCCTCGTCGTTGAAATCTTTTAATTCAATAAAAATAGGAATGTAGTCTTTTAATTTCAATTCACTTAGAAATAGGTGTTTCATAAGAGTAGATTTACCAATTCCACCAGAACCTTCAATAATTAAAAATTTTGAGAGATCAGTTAGTACTTGTGTTGTAGCGGGCATGATGATATCTGAACCTTTTTTTAAAAAAGGAACTTCAAAAAAGCTATACAATTTTTTTGGTTCTATGCCGTAGATAATCGTTTTGGTTTTACTATATTTTTCATAAGAATTTGTCAAATAAGCTTGGAATGGAATTTCTAGATCAATTTTTGCCTCATTGTAGAGTGTTTTAAATTTGTCAGTTGTTTTGGAAATAATAGGTGAAAAGTATTTATCCAGAATAGCACTAGTAAATTGTCTTGCAATTTCATTGTTAAAGATTTCGTCCATCATTTTTTGCTCCTGTGTATTTTTGGGTATTTTTATAAAGAGTAGCACATTAGCTTTTTTATGTCAATATATTTGAAGAGTGAACCTCATTCTATTTTTCTATTGAAGGTCATTGTATGTTCGTTGTATGTGTTTTGTATTTACAGTTCTTGCCATTTTTGTTAAAATAATAGATAGAAAGAGGGTGAAAATATGTCAAAGACGAGTATGAGCATCCGTTTGGATAGTGAGGTCAAGGAGCAGGCCCAACAAGTGTTTAATAATCTGGGGATGGATATGACAACGGCTATCAATATTTTCCTTCGTCAGGCTATTCAATA
Source organism: Streptococcus oralis subsp. oralis (assembly GCF_002096595.1). Lineage (GTDB taxonomy): Bacteria > Bacillota > Bacilli > Lactobacillales > Streptococcaceae > Streptococcus > Streptococcus oralis_D. Next base: position 1,081,606 of record NZ_NCUR01000010.1, on the reverse strand, counting down.
TCAGGGGTTGCCTTTTGATGTTAGGCTAGATGAGAATCGGAACTTACTTGAGGTATTAACGGATTTAAATCAAAATCGTAATATGAGCCAATCTTTTGAATCAGTCTCTGACTTGATGGAGGACTTGCGTGCTTAAGATTCGTTATCATAAACAGTTTAAAAAAGATTTTAAGTTGGCTATGAAGCGTGGTTTGAGGGCAGAATTGTTAGAAGAAGTTTTGAATTTTCTGGTTCAGGAAAAAGAACTTCCTGCCAAATATCGAGATCACCAACTGGCAGCATCCAAGCACTTTCAAGGAGTTCGTGAGTGTCATATCCAACCAGATTGGCTTTTGGTCTATAAAGTGGACAAGTCTGAATTGATTTTAAACTTGCTGAGGACAGGCAGTCATAGCGATTTATTTTAATAAATTTTAAGGAGTTCAAGATGAAACTTAGAATCTTTGCGGAAGACAAACCAGCGCAAAAGGTGTTTGACTATCAGCTAGAGCTGGCAGATGAAACAATTATCCTATCGACAGCGCTCTTGTCTGGTGCCATTGCTTTAGCAGGATTATTTTCTGCTTTGAAGGAAAAATAACAAAAGAAAAGGAAGAATAGAATGGTTTTACCAAATTTTAAAGAAAATCTAGAAAAATATGCGAAATTATTGGTTGCGAACGGAATTAACGTGCAACCTGGTCACACTTTGGCTCTTTCTATCGATGTGGAGCAACGTGAGTTGGCGCATTTGATCGTGAAAGAAGCTTATGCCTTGGGTGCACATGAGGTCATCGTTCAGTGGACAGATGATGTGATCAACCGTGAGAAATTCCTCCACGCGCCGATGGAGCGTCTGGACAATGTGCCAGAATACAAGATTGCTGAGATGAACTATCTCTTGGAGAATAAGGCTAGCCGTCTCGGTGTCCGTTCTTCTGATCCAGGTGCCTTGAACGGAGTGGATGCGGACAAGCTTTCAGCTTCTGCAAAAGCGATGGGACTCGCTATGAAGCCGATGCGCATCGCAACTCAATCCAACAAGGTTAGTTGGACTGTAGCAGCTGCAGCAGGGCTTGAGTGGGCCAAGAAGGTCTTTCCAAATGCTGCGAGCGATGAAGAAGCAGTTGATCTTCTTTGGGATCAAATCTTCAAAACTTGCCGTGTCTATGAAGAAGATCCAGTTAAGGCTTGGGAAGAACATGCAGCCATTCTTAAGAGTAAGGCAGAAATGCTTAATAAAGAGCAATTTTCAGCCCTTCACTACACAGCGCCGGGAACTGATTTGACACTTGGTTTACCTAAGAACCACGTTTGGGAATCAGCTGGTGCTATCAATGCACAGGGAGAAGGATTCTTACCAAATATGCCAACAGAAGAAGTCTTTACGGCGCCTGACTTCCGTCGTGCAGATGGCTATGTAACCTCTACAAAACCACTTAGCTACAACGGAAATATCATCGAAGGCATTAAAGTAACCTTCAAGGATGGTCAAATCGTAGACATTACTGCTGCAAAAGGTGATCAGGTCATGAAAGACCTTGTCTTTGAAAATGCTGGTGCGCGTTCCTTGGGTGAATGTGCCTTGGTACCAGATCCAAGCCCAATTTCTCAGTCAGGGATTACCTTCTTTAACACTCTTTTCGATGAGAATGCTTCAAACCACTTGGCTATCGGCGCAGCCTATGCGACCAGCATTGTTGGTGGGGCAGAGATGAGCGAAGAGGAGCTTGAAGCTGCAGGACTGAACCGTTCAGATGTTCACGTGGACTTTATGATTGGGTCGAGTCAAATGGATATCGATGGTATCCGTGAGGATGGAACACGTGTACCACTCTTCCGCAATGGAGACTGGGCAATTTAAGGAGAAGCTATGCTTGGAAGTATGTTTGTTGGTCTCCTAGTGGGACTCTTGGCAGGTGCTTTGACCAATCGTGGAGAAAGTATGGGATGCTTTGGGAAAATGTTTCTCGGCTGGATTGGTGCTTCTTTGGGGCACCTGCTCTTTGGGACTTGGGGTCCAAACCTAGCGGGGATAGCTATTGTTCCAGCTGTTTTAGGTGCTATGGTTGTCTTAGCTATTTTCTGGAGACGAGGAAGTTAGTTTCTTAAATCTGATACTCAATGAAAATCAAAGAGCAAACTAGGAAACTAGCCGCAGGCCGCTCAAAGCACTGCTTTGCGGTTGTAGATAGAACTGACGAAGTCAGCTCAAAACACTGTTTTGAGGTTGCAGATGGACGTTGACGCGGTTTGAAGAGATTTTTGAAGAGTATGAAAAGAAAAGGAGGTTGGTCACTTGGGCCAGCCTCCTTTTGAGTATGATATAATAGTTCTATGAGATTAGATAAATTTTTAGTTGCATGCGCTGTGGGAAGTCGGACGGAGGTCAAAAACTTGCTCAAGGCTGGACGCGTGACGGTCAATGGCAAGAAAGAAAAATCAGCAAAATTGCAAATCAATGAAGAAAGAGATGAGATTCGTTTTGACGGTCAAGTGCTGGAGTATGAAGAGTTTGTCTACTACATGATGAACAAGCCCCAGGGAGTCATTTCGGCGACTGAAGATCCCAAGCATAGAACGGTTCTGGACTTGTTGGATGACTATGGACGTGCCAAAGAAGTCTTTCCTGTAGGGCGATTGGATATCGATACGCATGGACTCTTACTCTTGACAAATGATGGAAAGCTGGCTCATTCCCTTCTATCGCCCAAGCGTCATGTAGATAAAACTTATCAAGCTCAGGTCAAGGGAATCATGAGCCAAGAAGATGTGGAAACATTTGGCAAGGGTATTCCGCTCAAGGACTTTACCTGCCAGCCGGCCAAACTGGAGATTTTGTCAGTGGATTCATATAAGGATGAGAGCCAGGTTCGGGTGACTATTAGAGAAGGAAAATTTCATCAAGTCAAACGCATGGTAGCATACTGCGGGAAGGAAGTAGTGGACCTACAACGTTTGGCCATGGGGACTCTAGTTTTGGATGAGAATTTGAAACGAGGAGAATGGCGTCGCTTGACCAAGGAGGAGTTAGAAGTTCTCCTTGCTAGTATTGCTTAGTTTGGATTATGTTAGAAAAGGTGAGGAGAAAGTCCCTGCCTTTTTCATTTTTCAGTTGCTTCCTTTGTGAAAAGAGTTATAATAGACAGTAGAATAAAAGGAGGAATCTATGAACGCGATTCAAGAATCATTTACAGATAGACTATTTGCCAACTATGAAGCAAATGTCAAATACCAAGCGATTGAAAATGCTGTCAGCCATAACGGAATTTTTGCAGCCCTAGAACGTCGCCAAAGCCATGTAAACAATACACCTGTTTTCTCATTGGATTTGACCAAGGACAAGGTTACTAACCAGAAAGCCTCTGGTCGTTGCTGGATGTTTGCAGCTCTCAACACCTTCCGCCACAAACTCATCTCTCAATACAAACTGGAAAACTTTGAGTTGTCACAAGCCCACACATTCTTCTGGGACAAGTACGAGAAATCCAACTGGTTCTTGGAGCAAGTCATTGCGACTGCAGACCAAGAATTGACGAGCCGCAAGGTTAGCTTTCTACTCCAAACACCTCAACAAGACGGTGGTCAGTGGGATATGGTAGTGTCCCTCTTTGAGAAATACGGTGTCGTGCCCAAGTCTGTTTACCCTGAGTCTATCTCATCTAGCAGCAGCCGTGAGCTCAATGCCATCCTTAACAAATTGCTTCGCCAAGATGCTCAAATCTTGCGTGACTTGCTCGCTTCTGGTGCAGACCAAGCGACTGTTCAAGCTAAGAAAGAAGACCTCTTGCAAGAAATCTTTAACTTCCTTGCTATGTCACTAGGTCTTCCACCACGTAAATTTGACTTTGCTTATCGCGATAAGGATGATAACTACCAAAGCGAAAAGGGTATCACACCACAAGAGTTTTACAGGAAATATGTCAATCTTCCTCTAGAAGACTACGTTTCTGTTATCAATGCTCCAACTGCTGACAAGCCTTACGGCAAATCTTACACAGTTGAGATGTTAGGAAATGTGGTTGGTAGCCGTGCAGTTCGCTACATCAACGTTCCAATGGAGCGCTTGAAAGAATTGGCGATTGCCCAAATGCAAACAGGTGAGACTGTTTGGTTTGGTTCAGATGTCGGTCAGCTCAGCAATCGTAAAGCTGGAATCCTTGCGACAGATGTTTATGACTTTGAGTCAAGCATGGACATTCAACTCACTCAAGATAAAGCTGGACGTTTGGACTATAGCGAAAGTTTGATGACCCACGCCATGGTCTTGACAGGTGTGGATTTGGATGAAAATGGCAAGTCAACCAAGTGGAAAGTTGAAAACTCATGGGGAGACAAGGTCGGTGCAGATGGTTACTTTGTCGCCTCAGACGCTTGGATGGACGAATACACTTACCAAATCGTTGTCCGTAAGGAATTGCTGACAGCAGAAGAACGAGCTGCCTATGAAGCAGAACCAATCGTACTTGCACCATGGGATCCAATGGGAGCCTTGGCAGAATAAAGTCTAAAGAAAAGAGGTTAGGGGAATCCTAGCTTCTTTTTTAAGTCCTTCTTAAAGTGATGATGGATGATGCTTGCTAAGTGAGTTCTCCTTATTTTGAGTCTTTAAGTGACAGAGAAAAAGATATGTGTTATTATAGTAGTACAAAAGGATATCGGAGTAGAAATGAAGTATTTAAGCAGTCAAGACATCAAGGATCGTCAACGAAATATCAGCGACATTAAACCCTATAAAACAACCAAAGAAATCGTCGTTTCAAATATCTTTACCTTCTTTAATGCCATGAACTTGGCTCTAGCAGTTCTGGTAGCCACAACCTTGCGATTTGAAAATATGCTCTTTTTAGGTGTGATTGCTATCAATACAGCCATTGGGATTTTCCAAGAAGTGCGTTCAAAAAATGCCTTAGAAAAGCTGAGTTTGCTTGGTAAAAGTAAGTACAGAGTCAACCGAGATGGTCAAACGATTGAGGTTGCTCCAGAGGACATCGTACTGGGGGAATATCTGCATCTCAATCTGGGAGATCAGGTACCTGTCGATGCAGAAGTCCTTGAAGGGAATATTGAAGTTGATGAGTCCTTGCTGACTGGTGAGAGTGATTCGGTCTTTAAAACAGCAGGTGACAAGCTGATGAGCGGAAGCAATGTCGTTAGCGGTACTTGTCTGGTCACGGCGACGGCGGTCGGACCCGATAGTTATATCAACAAACTCGCAAAATCCAGCAAGGAATTCAAAAAATATCCTTCTCAACTGCGCGATTACATGGATAAGATTTTAAAAATCGTCTCCATCTTGCTGGTGCCAGTTGCCATTCTGCTCTATGTCAGAGGTTTTAGTCTAGGACGGACTTATGTTGAAATCGTCTTGGGAAGTTCAGGTGCCTTGGTCGGCATGATTCCAGAGGGCTTGATTCTCCTAGTTAGTGTGTCCCTAGCAGTAGCAGCCATGAAGCTGGCTAAAAAGAAGGTTCTAGTGCAGGAACTATACTGTGTGGAAACTTTGGCGCGAGTAGATGTTCTTTGTTTTGATAAGACAGGTACCATCACGACTGGTAATATGAAGGTCCAAGAAATGAATGCTAATGTGGCAGAGAAACTATCTTCTTATCTGGCTTATTTCGAGGATGAAAATGCAACTTCCCGAGCTCTGAAGACTTACTTAACCTGTGAGAAAAAGTGGGAAGTTCAAGAAGTTGGTGCCTTTTCAAGTAAAAACAAGTATTCCTTTGTCCAAGTAAAAGACAGTGGGACCTATTTCTTCGGAGCCTATGAATTTCTAGGCTTTACCCAGCCGATGGATGCCTACTATGAGCATCTGAAACAGCAAGGTTTTCGAATCTTAACACTCGCTCATAGCAAGGACCAGATTACTAGTCCAGCTAATATGGAACTACTAGGCCACGTCGTTTTGTCAGATGAGATTAAGGACAATACCAAGGAAACCTTTGACTATTTCGAATCTCAAGGTGTTGAAGTGAAGATTATCAGTGGTGATAATCATGTGGCTGTATATGGGGTGGCTCGTAAGGCAGGTTTTAAGGAAGAAGCGCGGGCTATTGATATGACCAAGGTGAGCGATGATGACTTTGAAAGAGTGGTCTTGGAACACGAAATATTTGGACGTGTGACACCTGAACAGAAGCAAAAGATGGTATCTATTTTGCAAAATGCTGGTAAAACAGTTGCCATGAGTGGTGATGGAGTCAATGATGTTCTGGCTCTCAAGAAAGCAGATATTAGTTTTGCCATGAAGGGGGCTACGAGTGCAGCCAAAAGTGTATCCAATATTGTTTTTCTCACAGATGACTTTGCAGTATTTTATGATATCTTGATGGAAGGACGCCGGGTCATTAACAACATCCAAAAGGTAGCCTCTCTTTTTCTAACAAAGACCTTCTTCTCCATCGTTTTTGCCATTTTGAGTGTGGTATTTGGTTTGGAATTTGCCTTTATCCCCATTCAGTTTACAATCATTTCAGCCATTACGATTGGGATTCCATCCTTCTTCCTGACTTTTGAGTCCAATAAAGAAAAGGTTAGCACTCACTTTATGAGAGATATCCTAACCAACGCGGCGATTGGTGGTGGCGTTCTGGTTGCTAGTGTTCTTTTGACCAATTTCTTTATCACTGTCCCAGGTCAGGTCAAATTTATTTGCTTCCTCCTTGCCCTGATCAATGGTCTGTGTCTAGTTGCCAAGGTCAGCTTGCCTTTTAATCGATACAAGATGCTTTTGCTCACGTTTTTGAGCCTTGCAGCCCTTGTTGGTGTACTTGCCAATACTTTTATCCTACAGGGAGCTTTTGTGCCTTTAGAAGCCAAACAGCTACTCTATGTTGCCATACTAGCAGTGGTGATTGGGTGCTTTCATTATCTTACTAGGAGAAAAAGTTGATACATAAAAAGAATCAGGTTTAATCCTGATTCTTTTTTGTTTATATATTCTCACCGAGATTACATGATACCGAAGAAACGAGCTGCGATACCAACTGCAAAGAGGGCAAGGATGATTGTGATTGGAGATACTTTTTTCTTAAGCAACCACATGCAAAGGAAAGTAAGGAGAAGTCCCATCAATCCTGGAATCAATGAGTCCAACTGACCTTGAAGCGTTTGTGGTTGAACTCTATCTAGGCTCATACCACTAAGCGCTTGACCAAGAATGCCCTTCAACTCAGCTCCTGTAACAGGACCTTCTGGGAAGTTGATGTAGGCACCTTCTGACAATTGTTTGCCTGGAAGGTTGATAGTGAAGTTGATGGATACCCAACGTTGTACAAGAACGGCAAGGATGAACATACCAAGGATAGAAGCACCTTTAGTGATGTCTTTCAAGATACCACCAGACATGTCTTTAGTGATCTCAGATCCAGCTTTGTAACCGAACTCTTGTGTATACCATAGGAAGGCCATACGGATAGCATTCCATCCAAAGAAGAAGAGAAGGGGACCAACAATGTTACCAGATGCAGCAAGTGATGCACCAAGGGCTCCAAGGATAGGACGAACTGTAAACCAGAATACTGGGTCACCGATACCAGCAAGAGGTCCCATCATACCGATTTTAACCCCTTGGATAGCCGCGTCATCGATTTCTACACCGTTAGCGCGCTCTTCTTCAAGTGCAAGAGTAACCCCCATGATAGGAGCAGCTACGTATGGGTGAGTGTTGAAGAACTCAAGGTGACGCTCAAGAGCAGCCGCTTGGTCTTCTTTTTTAGTGTATAATTTTTTGATAGCTGGGATTAATGAGTAAGCCCAACCCAAGTTTTGCATACGTTCGTAGTTCCAAGAACCTTGAAGGAATTGTGAACGCCACCAAACTTTTTGACGATCTGATTTTGATAATTGAATTTTTTCAGCCATGATTGTTCCCCTTTCTAGTAGTCTTCTAGGATATCACCGATTGGGTCGTTAGAAGTCGCAGCTCCGCCGCCACCGTTTCCACCTTGTTTTGTAAGGTTAAGGTAGATGAAGGCAAGGGCAACACCGATGACACCAAGGGCAATCAAAGTCAATTGAGAGATAGCTGCAAGAGCAAAACCGATAGCGAAGAATGGCCATACTTCACGAGTTGCCATCATGTTGATAACCATAGCGTAACCAACGGCAACGACCATAGCACCACCGACAGCCATACCACCGTTCAACCAGTCTGGCATCAAACCAAGAGCGTCTTGAACAGCAGAAGCTGGGATAGCGATAAGGAAGGCAGCAGGGATTGCAATACGAAGACCTTGAAGAAGAAGTGCAACAAAGTGAGCACGCTCAACAGCTGCAATGTTTCCGTCTTTAGCAGCAGCATCAGCTGAGTGAACTAAGGCAACTGAGATTGTACGAACAATCATTGTCAAGAAAAGTCCAGCTACAGCAAGAGGGATAGCTGTTGCCGTTGCAACGGCGATACCATCAGTAGTAAAGTTACCACCTTTGATCAAGATGATTGCTGCAGCAACAGATGCAAGAGCAGCGTCAGGAGCTACGGCAGCTCCGATGTTTGCCCAACCAAGGGCGATCATTTGAAGAGATCCACCAAGCATAACCCCTGCTTCGAGGTTACCAGTTGCAAGTCCGATAAGGGTACATGCGACGATTGGTTGATGGAATTGGAATTGGTCGAGGATACCTTCAAGACCTGCAAGGAAGGCAACAACTACAACCAAGATAGCAGAAATGATTGAAATATCTGACATGGTTTTATTCCTTTTCTATTTAGTTTTAATAAAGTATTTAATCCTGTTTTCAAAAATGATAGAAACAGATTAACATTATTGAACGTTTGCTTTCTTAATCAAGTCAAACAAATCTTTTTTCGTGTCGTTTGGTACTTTACGTACATCAAATTCAACACCGAGGTCACGCATTTTTTCAAAGGTTGCAACGTCTTCTTTGTCCATAGACAAAACGTTGTTAATCATTGTTTTACCTGTTGAGTGAGCCATAGAACCAACGTTAAGGGTCTTGATTGGCACGCCACCTTCGATAGCACGAAGTGCATCTTGTGGAGTTTCAAACAAGATAAGGGCATGAGTTTCTCCGAAACGTGGGTCTTTTGCAACGTCGATCAATTTCTGGATTGGGACAACGTTGGCTTTTACTCCATTAGGAGCTGCTTGTTTGATCAATTCTTTACGCAACTCGTCGTTTGCAACGTTGTCTGAAGCAACGATGATACGATCTGCTTTTGAATCTGGAGTCCAAGCAGTGGCAACCTGACCGTGAAGGAGACGAGTGTCTAGACGAGCAAGGTTGATTTTCAGTTTACCGTCACCGATAACTGTTCCTTCTGGAATAGCAGCTTGTGAAACTGGAGCAGCTGCAGCAGTTGCAACTTCCTCAACTGGGTTAAGCTCTTCTGGAAGAGCCTTGATGCCATCTTTGGCTTCTTTAATGATATTCGCAGCGACTTTATCCACACCTGCATTCGCGTCCATAAGGCGCTCTGTGTAGGCTTGGATCAACATCGGCAAGTTCAGTCCTGTGATGATGGCAAACTTACGTTCTGGATTTTCTCCCATTACGCGGCTAGCTTGGTTGAATGGAGATCCACTCCAAAGGTCAGCCAATACTAGAACCTCATCTTCTGCGTCAAATGCAGCCACAGCGTTGTTGAATTTAGCGTAAAGGTCATCTGGACCTTCATTTGGCATAAAGGTTACAACTTGAACCTTTTCTTGTTCACCAAAGATCATAGATCCTGACTGATGAATACCCGCAGCAAATTCGCCGTGGCTCGCAATAATGATTCCGATACTCATTATTGTCATTCCTCCTTATAAAATGTTTGACTGTATGTTTAAGAAAACTTTAAGCCTAACTTTAAGTATAAACCGTTTTCATATAAAAATCAACTACTTTTTCTAAAAAGATGTAAAAGTTTTCATAGAATGACTTTTTAAAAATATTAATATATCAATGTTTTTTGAGAGATAAATGAAAATGGTAATAGAAAATTTAATATAAAAATACAGAAAATAAGCCGCTTTAGTGAAAATAAAATGAAAACAAAAAGGAAAGATTGCGACCATGCAATCTTCCCTTTTATAAGAATAAATTTTGTAAAGCGCGGGCAACTCCATCTTCTTCGTTGGTCAGAGGAAGTTGTTCGTCTGCATATGGAAGAAGAGCAGGATTGGCGTTTTTCATAGCATATCCCTTGCCTGCAAATGCCAACATTTCAGTGTCATTATGCTCATCACCAAAGGCGATTAAGTCTTTTTTATCACGATTCATCACATTGAGCAAGTACTCTAGAGCAAAAGCCTTGTTTACACCCTTGGGAGTACACTCGAGGATGTTGAGGGGCCCGCCCCAGGTATTGATAGCTAGTTGGTGCTGATAAAAATGATTCATCTCGTCCGCTAAAGCGTATTTGTCTTCAGCCCTTGTTTGCAAGAGGATGCAGTTGGGATCTTTGGTTACTCGTTCAGGTTTGAATTGATTTTCTGGCCGGAAGTTCTCTACGCCAAATAGTTTAGGATCTGCAATTTCTTCATTCGGTGTCGTGATATAGAATTTTTTTCGATATTCTCCCGCAATAAAATCAGCCTGGATGTCCTCCGTGCGCTTGACCATGTCTAGGAGGTATTTTTTGTCCAAGGTCAGGCACTTTTCATGCTCCCAAGTCTGTCCTGGTAGATGGGTAAGGGAGCCGTTAAAGTTAATCATGGGAGTATGCAATTCTAGCTCACGATAGAAGTCTTTTGCCATACGATACGGACGGCCTGTCGTGATGATGACATGGTGTCCTTTTTCTGAAATTTTTTTGATCGTCTCTTTGGTGAAATCGGAGAGCTTGCTTTCATTATTTAGCAGGGTTCCGTCCAAATCGACTGCGATAATTTTTTTAGTCATATAAACCTTCCTAGTCGTTTCCAGATAAGATGTCTACTATTATATCAAAAAGAAGGAAGAAAAGCAGATAAGAACAAAAACTACAGTTGCTTTGATTTATTAAATAAATCAAACAAACATATTGAAAAGGTGAATGATAAATGATATAATACTAATATTGTTCGTAAAAAACAAAAGGAGATTAAAGATGGACAAACTATTTAAACTAAAAGAGCACGGGACAGATGTCCGTACAGAGGTGCTTGCTGGTTTAACAACATTCTTTGCAATGAGTTATATTCTCTTTGTAAACCCTCAAATGCTTTCCCAAACGGGTATGCCTGTTCAAGGTGTGTTCTTGGCAACGATTATCGGTTCTGTAGTAGGTACTTTGATGATGGCTTTCTATGCTAATTTGCCGTACGCACAAGCACCAGGTATGGGACTAAATGCCTTCTTTACATTTACAGTTGTATTTGGGATGGGCTATACTTGGAAAGAGGCTCTTGGTATGGTCTTCATTTGTGGAATTATTTCACTGATTATTACCTTAACAAATGTTCGTAAAATGATCATCGAATCTATTCCAACAACACTTCGTTCAGCTATTTCGGCTGGTATTGGTGTTTTCCTTGCCTATGTTGGAATTAAGAATGCTGGTCTCTTGAAATTCTCAATCGATCCAGGTACTTATACGGTAGCAGGTGAAGGAGCAGACAAGGCTCAAGCTGCACTTACTGCAAACTCCGCAGCTGTTCCAGGATTGGTAGACTTCAATACTCCAGCCGTATTGGTGGCTCTTGCAGGTTTGGCTATTACCATTTTCTTTGTTGTTAAAGGCATCAAGGGTGGAATCATTCTTTCTATTTTAACAACGACTGTGCTTGCCATTGCTGTTGGTGTTGTCAAATTATCAGGGATTGACTTTGCTAGCAACAATCTTTCAGCAGCGGTTAATGATTTAGGAACTTTGTTTGGTGCTGCTCTTGGTTCAGAAGGTTTAGGATCTTTGATTTCAAACACTTCGCGTTTACCAGAAACCTTGATGGCTATTCTTGCCTTCTCACTAACGGATATTTTTGATACAATCGGTACTCTTATCGGTACTGGTGAAAAAGTTGGTATTGTTGCGACAAGTGGGGAAAACCATGAGTCCGCTAAATTGGACAAGGCTCTATACTCTGACTTGGTGGCAACTTCGGTAGGTGCCATTGCAGGTACTTCAAACGTTACGACCTATGTTGAATCTGCGGCTGGTATCGGTGCTGGTGGACGTACTGGTTTGACAGCCCTAGTGGTTGCGATCTGTTTTGCTCTATCTAGCTTCTTTAGCCCACTTCTAGCGATTGTTCCGACAGCTGCAACAGCACCAATTTTGATCATCGTCGGAATCATGATGCTTTCTAACTTGAAAAATATCCCTTGGGATGATATGGCTGAAGCGGTTCCTGCCTTCTTCACATCTATCTTTATGGGATTCAGCTACTCTATCACACAAGGGATTGCTGTTGGTTTCTTGACATATACCTTGACAAAAGTTGTCAAAGGTCAAGCCAAGGATGTGCACGTGATGATTTGGATTTTGGATGCCTTGTTTATCCTTAACTATATCAGTATGGCGCTATAAATGGTATAATAGAAAAAGGGGAGTCTCCCCTTTTTCTTATAAGGAGGTACATCATGAAAGATAAGACGATTTGGCAAGAGGTTTTAAACAGAGGGAAATGGGTGATCATCCTTTTGGTAGCTTTTGTTCTATCTCAATTTCCCATAGGACTTGCTTTGTTTTTAGCAAACAAACAGTTTCCGATTTTACAGTCAGGGCTCTTAGTAGGTGCTCTATCCATAGTCGTTTTGATTGTATTCATTATTGGTGCACGAAAAACACAACTTGCTACTTTTAATCTATCCTTTTTTAAGGCAAAAGACTTGGCTCGCTTGGTACTGAGTTATCTGGTGATTTTTGCGACAAATCTCTTGGGTTCACTACTGCTTCGACTAACAAATGAGGCAACAACCAGTAACCAATCAATACTGAATGGTTTGGTTCAGAATAGTTCCTTGATTTCAACTTTCTTCCTACTAGTCTTGATTGCGCCGATTTGTGAAGAAATTTTGTGTCGTGGGATTATTCCAAAAAAGATCTTCCGCGGAAAAGAAAAACTAGGTTTTATTGTTGGTGCAATCGTCTTTGCCTTGCTTCATATGCCAACCAATCTACCTTCTGTGATTATTTATGGAGGAATGTCAACGGTTTTGACTTGGACAGCCTATAAGACTGAGCGTTTGGAGATGTCCATTTTGCTTCATATGATTCTCAATGGTATTGCATTTTGTTTGTTGGCCTTATTGGTATTGATTAGTAGAAATCTAGGTCTATCATTCTAAACCATTAGCCTACTTGGAAAAGATGAATACTAACGTGTCCATCTTTTTCTTTTTATGGTAAAATAGAGGGATAATATGGTAGAGAACCTTAAGGGAGTAACCGTTATGTCCAATAAAGTCAACCACGGAAAAACAGCTATTTGTGGAATTATCAATGTAACACCAGATTCTTTTTCGGATGGTGGTCAGTTTTTTGCTCTTGAGCAGGCACTCCAGCAGGCTCGTAAATTGATAGCAGAAGGAGCGAGCATGCTAGATATCGGTGGAGAATCGACTCGGCCGGGCAGTAGCTATGTTGAGATAGAAGAGGAAATCCAGCGTGTTGTTCCAGTGATTAAAGCTATCCGTGAGGAAAGTGATGTTCTCATTTCCATTGATACTTGGAAAAGTCAGGTGGCAGAGGCCGCCTTGGCTGCTGGTGCTAATCTGGTTAATGATATCACTGGTCTCATGGGAGATGAGAAAATGGCGGATGTGGTTGCTAAGGCTGGAGCGAAAGTGGTTATCATGTTTAATCCAGTCATGGCTCGACCTCAGCACCCTAGTTCGCGCATATTTCCTCATTTTGGTTTTGGGAAAGCATTTACAGAGGAAGAGTTAGCTGACTTTGAAAAAGTGCCAATCGAAGACTTGATGGAGGCTTTCTTTGAACGAGCTCTAGCGAGAGCCAATCAAGCTGGGATAGCAAGAGAAAATATCCTGCTGGATCCAGGGATTGGCTTTGGTCTGACCAAGAAGGAAAATCTACTCCTTCTACGTGATCTGGATAAACTCCATCAGAAAGGCTATCCAATCTTTCTTGGTGTTTCGCGTAAGCGATTTGTTATCAATATCCTGGAAGAAAATGGTTTTGAAGTTAATCCTGAAACGGAAGTCGGTTTTCGTAATCGAGACATAGCTTCGGCTCATGTAACCAGTATCGCTGCGAGACAGGGTGTCGAAGTAGTGCGTGTGCACGATGTAGCCAGTCACAGGATGGCGGTTGAAATTGCGTCAGCCATTCGTTTGGCAGATGATGCAGAAAATCTAGATTTAAAACAATATAAATAAGATGAACGAAATTCAAAACAATCAGTGGATTGCCCACTATCGGACAGACCAACCGCATTTTGGTTTGGAGAGAATGGTGGAACTCTTGGCGCTAAGAGGCAATCCCCATCTCAAACTCAAGGTCATCCATATTGGAGGGACTAATGGCAAGGGCTCTACCATTGCTTTTTTGAAAAAGATGCTGGAAAAGCTAGGTCTAAGAGTTGGTGTGTTCAGTTCGCCCTATCTCATTCATTACACAGACCAAATTAGCATCAATGGGGAATCCATTCCCGAAGCGAAACTCGAAGCTCTCATGGCGGACTATCAGACTTTGCTTGAGGGAGAATCTGCTGACAATTTGCAGGGAACAACCGAGTTTGAGATTATCACAGCTCTAGCTTATGATTACTTTGCCTCAGAGCAAGTAGATGTGGCCATCATGGAAGTCGGCATGGGTGGCCTTCTGGATAGTACCAATGTTTGTCAGCCAATTTTGACAGGGATTACGACCATTGGACTGGATCATGTAGCCCTACTTGGTGATACCTTGGAAGCCATAGCAGAGCAGAAGGCTGGTATTATCAAACAAGGTATTCCATTAGTGACAGGTCATATTGTTCCTGAAGCCTTGACTGTGATCGACCCTATTGCAGAATCTAAAAATACACCGAGAATACGACATGGGAAAGATTATCAGGTCAGTCACCAAAAGAGTGTGGTGACAGGCGAAATCTTTGATTATACCAGTTCTGTCAGACAAGGTCGTTTTCAAACAGGTCTGCTTGGCTTGCATCAGATAGAGAATGCGGGGATGGCGCTTGCCCTCCTAGACACTTATTGCCAGGAGGCGGGGCGAGAATTAGCAAGTAATGACTTGGTTGCTCAAGCTTTGAAAGAAACTAGATGGCCAGGGCGTTTGGAGGTCGTGTCTAGTGACCCCTTGCTGCTTTTGGATGGAGCCCATAATCCCCATGCTATCAAGGCTTTATTAGCAACCTTGCAAGAACGTTTTGCGGATTATCATAAGGAAATCCTTTTTACCTGTATCAAAACTAAGGCTTTGGAGGATATGTTGGATTTGCTAGAAACGGTGCCAGATAGTCAACTGACTCTGACTTATTTTGATGATAGTCGGGCGACGGATGAAAGCGTGCTGAAAGAGATAGCCAAGTCTAGAAATTTCAATTACCAAAGTTGGCAGGATTTTCTGGAGCAGAAATTGTCAGATAAAAATGAAGAGAAACAAACAGTTGGGATTGTCACGGGTTCTTTGTATTTCTTGAGCCAAGTGAGAGCCTATCTGATGGAGAGGAAGAACGAGAATGGACACACAAAAGATTGAAACGGCTGTAAAAATGATTATCGAGGCTGTTGGTGAGGACGCTAACCGCGAGGGCTTGCAGGAAACACCTGCTCGTGTAGCCCGTATGTACCAAGAGATTTTTTCAGGTCTTGGTCAGACTGCGGAGGAACATTTGTCAAAATCCTTTGAGATTATTGATGACAATATGGTGGTGGAGAAGGATATCTTTTTCCACACCATGTGTGAACACCACTTCTTGCCCTTTTATGGGAGAGCGCACATTGCCTATATTCCAGATGGTCGTGTGGCTGGCTTGTCCAAGCTAGCCCGTACGGTTGAAGTCTATTCTAAAAAACCACAGATTCAAGAACGTTTGAATATTGAAGTAGCTGATGCCTTGATGGACTATCTAGGGGCTAAGGGAGCCTTTGTTGTCATTGAAGCAGAGCATATGTGTATGAGCATGCGTGGTGTCAGAAAACCAGGCACTGCAACCTTAACGACTGTAGCCCGTGGCCTATTTGAGACGGATAAGGACCTAAGAGATCAGGCTTATCGTTTAATGGGACTATAATACTCTTCGAAAATCAAATTCAAACCACGTCAGCTTCCATCTGCAACCTCAAAACAGTGTTTTGAGCAGCCTGCGGCTAGCTTCCTAGTTTGCTCTTTGATTTTCATTGAGTATAAAAAGAATCCGCTTCAAGCGGATTTTTCTAGAAAGGACTAGTTATGGATCAACTGCAGATTAAAGATTTGGAAATTTTTGCCTATCATGGTCTTTTCCCTAGTGAGAAGGAATTGGGGCAGAAGTTTGTTATTTCCGCAAGCTTATCCTATGATATGACCAAGGCGGCTACAGAATTGGATTTAACAGCCTCTGTCCATTACGGAGAACTGTGTCAGCAGTGGACGACTTGGTTTCAGGAAACCACTGAGGACTTGATTGAAACGGTAGCCTACAAACTAGTAGAGCGTACCTTTGAGACCTATCCTCTTGTCCAAGAAATTGAACTGGAACTTAAAAAACCTTGGGCTCCAGTCCACTTGCCACTTGATACCTGCTCGGTAACCATTCACCGTCGTAAGCAGCGGGCCTTTATCGCTCTAGGAAGTAATATGGGAGACAAGAAAGCGAACTTGGAACAAGCTATTGATAAACTGCGGACTCGAGGTATCCATATTCTCAAAGAGTCCAGTATCTTGACGACGGAACCTTGGGGTGGTGTGGAACAAGATAGCTTTGCCAATCAGGTGATTGAAGTAGAAACCTGGCTACCAGCACCAGTCTTGTTAGAAACCTTGTTAAGTATTGAGTCTGAAATGGGACGGGTTCGAGAGGTTCATTGGGGGCCTCGTTTGATTGATTTGGACTTGCTCTTTGTGGAGGACCAGGTCATTTACACAGACGACCTCATCTTGCCTCATCCTTATATAGCAGAACGCCTCTTTGTTCTTGAACCGTTAGTGGAAATAGCTCCCCATTTTATCCATCCAATCTTAAAACAACCAATTCGATACTTGGTTGACCAGTTGGAGCAAGGAAATGCCTAAGCTTTCTGAGACCTATAGCAAGTGGAAGAGTATCGGGGAGGGACTACTTGCTATTGTTTTAGGGCTTCTCTTGATTCGTTTTGGACAGGTTATTCCGCGAATGGGGTACCAGTTGCTGATGGGCTACTTTTCTTTGTCAGCAGTTTGGCACTTGTTGACTCGCTGGTTTCAAGATAAAAAACGTCGGGAAAACATCTTTGTAACCTTGGCTAAGCTGGTGGTTGCGGCTCTGGTGTTTGACTCTATCATCTTGCAAGACCTTGCCCTCTATCTCCTGGTTTTTATCATTGCGAGCTACCAGCTGTTTACGGGTGGCATTAGTCTTGTGACCTGGTCTCTCTATCGAAAAAATTCTATTCATCCTCGGCTCCATCATCTCTTTGATGCTGTATGGATGATAGGATTCGGGCTTTATAGCATCTCTCCTTTTCACGATGCAGCGAATTTTGAATTGCTCTTGCTTGGGTTTTACTTGCTCATGCTAGGAGCCAGTAGCCTCCGGGACGGTTTCTTTTTTGAAAGGATAGAAAACAATCCCAAGCTAAAACGACGAATGCGAATGACTTTGCCGATCTTTGTGACGGCTTTGATCCCTATCAGCACCTTGCGCAAATTGAATGAGTGGCTGTCAAATCATGAAAGTCAAGAAGGGGAAGTTCATTCAGAAAGAAAAAACGATCAAGTAGTTGATCTAGAAATTTTTATTCATACCTCAGAAACCTCCTTCTTCCTCGCTATGGGACATGTGGATATTTGTTATCAAGGGAAGGTTATTTCCTATGGTTCGTATGATCCCCACTCGGAGCGTTTATTCGGCATGGTTGGAGACGGTGTTTTGTTTAAGGCCAATCGGGAAAAATACATCGAACTCTGCAAGAGGGAAAGTCAGAAGACCTTATTTGCTTATGGTCTGAGTTTGACGGACCAACAGAAAGCAGCCATCCAAGCTCGTCTAGTAGAGATAGAAGATCTGTTAATTCCTTGGGAACCAAGCTCGCAGTTGATGAAAAGAAGAGAGGGCGAGGTCAAGCATACCTACTCCTACCAACTGAAACAGGAAGCGGATGCGACCCTTTATAAATTCAGCTCATCCAAGTTTAAGACCTACTTTGTTCTCAGTACCAATTGTGTTTTGCTGGCAGACTCTATCGTGGGAAAAGCTGGGACTGATATATTGAGTCCCCAAGGTTTCATTGTGCCAGGGACTTATCAGGATTACCTTGACTTAGAATATACAAAACCCAATGGTCTAGTAGTTAGTCGCTCCATTTATTAGAAAAAGAAAACTCTAGTTCCTCAGCAGTTTGCGCCGAGAAGCTAGAGTTTTTAAAATAGGTCATTTTCTTCTGGAAGGAGGATGGTTTCTCTGCCATCCAGGTCTAAAACAAGGACCCTAGGAGGGTAAAGCGGATCGAAAGGATGATTGAAATCAAAATCGATGCTAGTCGGAAGGTGCTGGCTAGAAAAATGGAAGGTGATGGTCCCCTTATTGTTGAGCAGTTGAAACTCAAGTTCTTCTTCTAATTCAAAGACATTTTTCAGGAAATGATCGATAATATACCATAAAGAGTCAATGACATCATCAGGCAAGCTGGTCACGACACCAAAACTAGCGGAACGTCTCTGTGTATTTGTAAAAGCCATGTTTTCATCCCCCTTTTATTTTCCTTATCATACAGCAAAATGTCTTAAAAATCAAGAAATCGTAATTGCTTTTTCAAAATGGGAATAAACTGTGAAATTTTTTCAAAGTTTCTCTAAAAAATACTTGAAAGTGTTTACAATAAGTGATAAAATGGAGTAAGTAGATGCGTGAAAGCGAAATTTTCATTATAGAAAGGAAACGGAATGAACACAGATGATACAGTAACGATTTATGACGTCGCCCGTGAAGCAGGAGTTTCAATGGCAACAGTTAGCCGTGTCGTTAATGGCAACAAGAATGTTAAAGAGAACACTCGAAAAAAAGTCCTAGAAGTGATTGATCGCTTGGACTATCGTCCAAATGCGGTAGCACGTGGTTTGGCTAGCAAGAAAACAACGACAGTCGGAGTTGTGATTCCTAACATTACCAATGGTTATTTCTCAACACTTGCTAAGGGGATTGACGACATTGCTGAAATGTACAAGTATAACATTGTCCTAGCAAATAGTGATGAGGATGATGAAAAGGAAGTTTCAGTGGTTAACACTCTCTTTTCAAAACAAGTCGATGGGATTATCTTTATGGGCTATCACTTGACTGAAAAGATTCGTTCAGAATTCTCTCGTTCACGGACACCGGTTGTTCTTGCCGGTACTGTGGATGTAGAACACCAACTTCCAAGTGTGAATATTGACTACAAACAAGCAACGATTGATGCCGTGAGCTACCTTCTCAAAGAAAACGAGAAAATTGCTTTTGTGAGTGGACCACTCGTCGATGATATCAATGGCAAGGTTCGTTTGATTGGTTACAAGGAAGCCTTGAAAAAAGCTGGACATTCTTATAGCGAGGGATTGGTCTTTGAATCAAAATACAGCTATGATGATGGTTATGCCTTGGCAGAACGCTTGATTTCATCACAAGCTACAGCCGCAGTTGTAACAGGCGATGAATTGGCAGCAGGTGTCCTAAATGGTTTGGCTGACCACGGTGTGTCTGTACCAGAAGAGTTTGAAATCATTACGACAGATGACTCTCAGATTGCACGATTCACTCGTCCAAACTTGACTACTATTGCCCAACCTCTTTATGACTTAGGTGCTATCAGCATGCGTATGTTGACTAAGATTATGCATAAGGAAGAATTGGAAGAACGTGAAGTTCTCTTACCTCATGGTTTGACAGAACGCCGCTCTACACGAAAACGTAAATAGAAAAAATCAGGAAATCGTGAGATTTCCTGATTTGCTTTCTAGAGAAGAGGATTAGCCTTCCATATAGTCTTTTAAGGCTTGTCCTTTTAATCCAGCATTAAGGGCAATTAATAATTTGAGGCGAGCTTTTTGAGCGTTGAGTTCTTTGACAAAGAGAACGCCAGACTCTTGCAATTGAACCCCCCCACCTTGGTAGGCATAAACAGGTTCAGCAATGCCATTAAAACAACGTGAGACCAAGGCGACTGGGATTCCTTTTTGGAGGAGATTTTCCAACCTTTGAGCTGTTTCTTTGGGGATATTACCTGCTCCGAAGGCCTGAATGACTAGGCCATCCAGCTGTTCCAAGTCTAACATATCGATCAGCTCGTCTGTCATACCGGCATAGGCTGAGATGATGGGAACCAGACCCTGAATTTGTTCGAGATTAAAACGGACACGAGGTTCAGCTGTTTTAAAGTAGAGGATTTCTTGCTTCATGATGAGGCCAAGTGGTCCATGTGTTGGGGTTTGAAAGGTCCCGACGTTTGTCGTATGGGTTTTGGTTACGTACTTGGCCGCGTGGATTTCATCGTTCATGACGACCAGAACCCCCTTATCAGCTGACTTGTCATCGCTGGCGACTCGTAAAGCGCTCAGATAGTTGTAAACACCGTCGCTACCAAGTTCGTTTGAACTACGCATAGCCCCTGTTAGAACGATGGGGATGGGTGGGATTTTCATGGTATCAAGGAAGTAAGCTGTTTCTTCTAAGGTATCTGTACCGTGTGTGATGACAACTCCATCGTAGTTATTAGCTTCCTCTTTGATTTTATGATAGAGTGCAAGCATATGCTTGGGTTTGATATGGGGACTTGGCAGATTAAAAAAGTCTAGGGCATGAACCTCAATCCCTTCAAGTGGATTGGAAACATGGTTCATGGGATTGTCCTGACTAGTTACAACTGCTCCAGTGGCGTCAGCTTGCATGGAAATAGTCCCACCTGTATGTAAAACAAGGATTTTCTTAGGCATGATTTAGTCACTCTTTCTGAAATGTGGTATAATCATTGTAACACAAAAGGGGAGAATGGGATAGGATGGAAGTCAAGGCTGTTTTTTTTGATATCGATGGAACGCTAGTCAACGATCGCAAGAGTGTTTTGAAATCCACTAAGGACGCGATTAAGATTGTCAAAGAGCAAGGAGTGCTTGTTGGAGTAGCGACAGGGCGAGGGCCGTTTTTTGTCAAGGAGTTGATGGAAGACTTGGACCTAGACTTTGCGGTGACCTACAATGGCCAATACATTTTTAATAAAGAAAAGGTACTCTTTGCAAGTCCAATCGCTAAGTCAAGCTTGCGTCAACTGATTGCTTATGCTAAAAAGGAGCGTAAAGAAATCGCTCTTGGAACCGAGCATGCCGTTGTTGGTTCGAAAATTATGTCATTTGGTCTCGGCTCCTTTTCCCAACTGGTTAGTCGATTTATCCCGACTGTGCTGACAAGAACCGTTAGCCGTTCCTTTAATCGAATGGTCAGCAAGGCAGTTCCTCAAAAGGAAGACAACCTGCTTAACTTGATTAATCAACCCATTTATCAAGTTTTGATGCTGATGACGCCAGAAGAATCTGAGAAGGCAGCAAGTGATTTTGAAGATTTGAAATTAACTCGAAGCAATCCTTTTGCAGCAGATATCATCAACCAAGGAAATTCCAAACTAGAAGGCATTCGCCGAGTCGGGAAAGAATATGGTTTTGATCTCAATCAAGTCATGGCCTTTGGTGATTCCGACAACGACCTGGAAATGTTGGCGGGTGTTGGTATGTCGGTCGCTATGGGAAATGGCAGTAGCAGTGTCAAAGAAGTTGCCAAGCATATTACGGCAAGTAATCAACAAGATGGTATCCACAAGGCGCTCGAGCACTTTGGTGTTTTGGCTTCAGAAAAAGTGTTTGTCAGTCGAGACTACCACTTTAATAAGGTTAAAACCTTCCACCACATGATGGATGAACGAACTCAAGAAGAGCCACAGGCATGGGATGCTGAAGGTGCAACCCACCGCGCAGATTTTAAAATTGAAGAATTAGTGGAGTTTGTTCGTGCGGCAAGTTCTTCGGAGGAAGAATTTCAAAACTCCCTTGCAAGCATGCATGAGGCACTTGATAAGGCGGCAGAGAAAGTGGCGAAAAAGACGCCTGCTGAGCAAAATCTGGTCGGTCAAGTGGATGCCTTGATCGACACACTGTATTTCACATACGGTAGTTTTGTTTTGATGGGAGTAGATCCAGAACGTATTTTTGATATTGTCCATGAAGCGAATATGGGAAAGGTTTTCCCTGATGGAAAAGCTCATTTTGACCCAGTTACACACAAGATTTTAAAGCCAGATGACTGGGAAGAAAAATATGCTCCGGAACCTGCCATCCGACAGGAACTACAACGTCAGTTTAAAGCTTATGAGCGACATAAAGAAAGAAAAAAATAGAAACAAAAAGGAGCTCAAGGCTCCCTTTTTTAATGACTACAATGTTTTTTCTCTTTCTCTCACGACTAGCAAATCGACTTTTGCATGGCGGAGAATGTACTCAGATGAAGAACCAACCAAGAGGCGTTCAAAGGCATTGAGCCCTGTTGCACCAACGAGAATCAGGTCGACATTTTCTGCGTCTGGAATAGTACGGGCAAGGAGGGTTTTTGGATTTCCCATTTCGATGACGATGTGAATATCGGTCACACCAGCATCTCTTGCACGCTTTTCGTACTCCTTCATCAGACTTTCAGCATCGACTTGGAGTTCTTCGTAAACTTCAGCATCAAAGGTAGACACGCTTTGAAGAGCGCGTGTGTCAATAACATGGGCAATGGTGAGCTTGGATTCGTTGCGTAGTGCAGTGTAAACACCTTTGACGAAAGCCAAGTCCGCTTCTTTAGAACCATCAATTGCGACCATAACATTTTGGTAACGTTGTGCCATAATGAAACCTCCTGAAATTTTCTTACTGTTATTGTAACCCTTTTCACTAAAGAAGTAAAGTAAAAATCATATTTAAATAAATATTATTGGAGATTCAATTTGGTGGAGATATGTTAAAATAAAAGAAAACGGGATAGCAGAAAACACAGTAGGGGGATGAGAAAGTATGAAAGATTCTGTTCAAGCTTCTAAAAAAACAAGTTTTCTTTATCATGGAATTATCCTTGCGTCACTTGTAGTGGAAGTAGTGATGCTTTGGCAGCTGGAAAGAGTCGTACCCGTTCTCTATCCAGGTTTTGTTGCTTTTCTTCTCTTTCACTTAGTCTACCACATCATTTTATTTGTGATTGCAAAGAGAAGTGGTCGCTTGGACTATTTGGTCACGTGGGGGCTCTTTCTCATGTTTAATCTTTTGTATGATTCCTTTTTAGCGCTAATCTTTCTAGGTCTGTCTTTTGGTATGTGAGAAAATACTTCTGCATTCTAGTTGTTTAGACAGTGAGAACCCAGTCGTTATGAGTTTTTTCTTTGCTTGCTCATTTCAGGAAACTTGTCGCAATCCCTTTCTAGTGGTATAATGTTACTATCTCTATGAATTGAGGAAACAAGATGAAAGAATATAACAAGTCTAGTAAGTTAGAGCATGTTGCCTATGATATCCGTGGCCCTGTTTTGGAAGAAGCTATGCGGATGCGAGCAAACGGAGAAAAGATTTTACGTCTGAATACAGGGAATCCAGCAGAATTTGGATTCACAGCGCCAGATGAGGTCATTCATGACTTGATTATGAATGCGCGTGATAGTGAGGGATATTCTGACTCCAAAGGGATTTTTTCAGCACGCAAGGCCATCATGCAGTATTGTCAACTAAAGAAATTCCCCAATGTGGATATTGATGATATCTACCTCGGAAATGGTGTCAGTGAGCTGATTGTTATGTCCATGCAAGGGCTTTTGGATAATGGCGATGAGGTCTTGGTGCCTATGCCAGACTATCCTCTCTGGACAGCCGCGGTCAGCCTAGCTGGGGGAAATGCCGTTCACTATATCTGTGATGAAGCTGCAGAATGGTACCCAGATATTGACGATATTAAGTCAAAAATTACTTCCAATACAAAGGCAATCGTTCTTATCAATCCAAATAACCCAACTGGAGCCCTTTATCCTAAGGAACTCTTGTTGGATATTATTGAGATTGCACGTCAAAACGATTTGATCATCTTTGCGGACGAAATCTATGACCGCATGGTAATGGATGGACATGTGCATACGCCTGTGGCGAGCTTGGCACCAGATGTCTTCTGTGTCAGCATGAATGGTCTGTCAAAATCCCATCGTATCGCTGGTTTTCGTGTAGGATGGATGGTCTTGTCTGGTCCTAAGCACCATGTCAAGGGTTATATCGAAGGGCTCAATATGCTGTCAAATATGCGCCTTTGCTCCAACGTTTTGGCCCAGCAAGTCGTACAAACATCACTAGGTGGGCACCAGTCAGTGGATGAATTGCTCCTCCCTGGTGGACGAATTTACGAGCAAAGAAACTTCATTTACAATGCTATCCAAGATATCCCAGGTTTGTCTGCGGTCAAGCCGAAGGCGGGTCTTTATATCTTCCCTAAAATTGACCGCAATATGTACCGCATCGATGATGATGAACAGTTCGTTCTTGATTTCTTGAAGCAGGAAAAGGTTCTCTTGGTTCATGGTCGTGGTTTTAACTGGAAGGAACCAGACCATTTCCGTATCGTTTACCTTCCTCGTGTGGACGAATTGGCACAAATCCAAGAAAAGATGACACGTTTCTTGAGTCAGTATCGTAGATAAGGCTTTCATAGGGAAAAGCAGGAAACATTTCCTTAGAGCTATTGACAAATAGGTAAGAATCAGATAGAATAGTAAAGTATGTTTAGTAACTGATCACTTTATAGCCGGCTAAACGAATACAAAATCTATGAGGAGGTATTCATCGTGAAACGTACTTATCAACCAAGTAAACTTCGTCGTGCGCGTAAACACGGATTCCGTAACCGTATGTCAACTAAAAACGGTCGTCGCGTATTGGCAGCTCGTCGTCGTAAAGGACGCAAAGTTTTGGCTGCATAATCCAAACGAATTCAACAAAGAAGTCAGTAGGAACTCGAGTCTACTGGCTTTTCTTTTGATTTTAAAGAGCGCATTGTCCACGAAATCGGTCATTTCAAATGGAACTCATGGAGGGCTCATTTAAAAGGTCACATACAAAAAACTCAAAATCAGATATAAGTTACTGATTTTGAGTTTTTATTTATTCTTTTAAGTGATAAGAGTAACTAGCGACAACGACGTCTTCATGCCATCTGAGAGCGTATTTTAGTTTGAGGCTCATTTGATTGTGCAGGATATTTTGCCAAGGCTTGTTAGGGATAAACTGTGGGACGAGAACTGTAACGGTGTAGTTTTTTTGCTTAGCTTCTTGGGCGATTCGTTTGACATACTTAACGCTAGGGGTGATGATGTCGCGGTAGCTGGTGTTGATATTCTTCAGAGTGATATTTGGGAAGTAATCGGTAAATTCCTGAAGAATTTCTTGGTCTTTTTCAACCGTTTCTTTAGTAGAAATGTGCATGGCTAACACTTCGTCACCGATGCTTTGAGCGTAGTTAATGGCTCCGACACTTACTCGAGTAACATTTCCTACTAGGACAAGGATAAGGTTGCCGTCATAAGTGCGCTTTTCAATTCCTTCGTAGAGTCGTAGTTGTTTTGCCACTTTTTGGTAATGGCTGTGAATGGACAAAAAGAGGAAGGTTAAGACTAGGATAATTGGGAAGAATGGCCAGATATCACCCAGTCTGAAGAGGAGCAAAATGAGGACAATAGCATAACAAATGATGGCCCCAAGAATATTAGCAAAGGCAGGTTTTAAGAAGTTTGCTCCTTTTTCCTTTTTCCAATGGCGAATCATCCCAGTCTGAGAAAGGGCAAAGGGAACGAAGACCCCGATAGTATAAAGAGGAATCAAGCGCTCAGTATTCCCGTTAAAAATGAGAAGAAGGATCATAGCCCCAAAGGCCAGAGTTAAGATACCGTTGGAGTAGCCGAGACGATCCCCCTTTTCCATAAAGAGATGGGGCATGTACTTGTTTTTAGCCATATTGTAAGCCAGCATAGGGAAGGCTGAAAAGCCAGTATTTGCAGCTACAGCTAGAATCAAGGCTGTTGAGAACTGGAAGAGATAGTAGCTAGCATGACCAAAGAATGAATCCCCAAGAATGCCCTTGGCCATTTGCGAGAGGATGGTTTCTCCATTTTGAGGAGTGATGCCCATCCAGTAGTTTAGGAAGGTAATACCTGCAAAAAGAAATCCTAAAATAAGCGACATGATGGTCAGGGTCTGAGCAGCATTCTTTTCTTTCGGAGTTTTGAAAAATGGTACTGCATTTGAAATAGCCTCAACCCCTGTCAGGGATGCCGAACCGCTGGTAAAGGCTCTCAATAGGAGAACAATGGAAAGGCTCGGAACAGTTTGTCCAATGGTTGAAGTCGCCTGATAGTTTAGGGAACCTGTAAATAGTTGAAAGAATCCATAAAGCAAGAGAAAGACTGTACTGAAGATAAAGAGGTAGACGGGAATCATCAGAGAGCTGGCAGATTCTTTCAATCCTCTTAAATTCAAGAGCATGAGCAGGCAGACTAGGAAAATAGAGATATGAAGATTGTAGGGATGGAGGGCAGGGATGGCTGCTGTAATAGCATCAGCTCCAGACGCAACGGATACAGCTACTGTCAGCATATAGTCAACAAGGAGGCTACCCCCTGCAATCAAGCCCAGTTCAGGGGAGAGATTTTCCCGAGTGACCATATAAGCCCCACCACCTTGAGGATAGGCGTGGATGATTTGACGATAGGAAATGGTCAAACTAGCGAGCAGTAAGAGGACAAAAATACCGATAGGGAGGCTCCACCAAATAGCGAGAGGAGAGAGGCTGACTAAAACGAGAATGACTTGTTCAGGTCCATAGGCAATAGAAGAGAGGGCATCACTGGATAACATTGCAAGTGCCTGCATTTTTCCAAGTAATCCCCCTTCGCCGTCTGTGAGAGACTTGAGTGGTCGACCGATAAAGGTATATTTTAATTTTCTAAACATTTTCTTTTCCTTTGCTGAAAATTTCAATAAGTGTTATTATACTGCTTTGAAAAAGGGCAGTCAAGGGAGAATGATTGGTATTAGAATATTTTTACAAGCCGAGGGATGCTATTTTTGGTATAATAGATGGAAGAAAATGAGGTTAGAAGAGATGATTTTTGATACGCACACACATTTAAATGTAGAGGAATTTGCAGGACGTGAGTCCGAAGAAATCGCCTTGGCTGCTGAGATGGGTGTGACACAGATGAATATTGTTGGTTTTGATAAGCCAACCATTGAGCGAGCCCTAGAGTTGGCAGATGAGTATGAGCAACTCTACGCAACTATTGGCTGGCATCCGACGGAAGCAGGGACTTACACAGATGAGGTCGAAGCTTACTTGCTTGAAAAGCTAAAACATCCCAAGGTTGTTGCCTTGGGGGAGATTGGTCTGGACTATCACTGGATGACAGCACCTAAGGAAGTACAGGAGCAGGTTTTTCGTCGTCAGATTCAGCTGTCTAAGGACTTGAATTTGCCCTTTGTGGTCCACACTCGTGATGCGCTAGAAGATACTTATGAGATTATCAAGAGCGAGGGCGTTGGTCCTCGTGGTGGAATTATGCATTCATTTTCAGGCTCTTTGGAGTGGGCTGAGAAGTTTGTCGAGCTTGGCATGACTATTTCTTTCTCAGGTGTAGTGACCTTTAAGAAAGCGACGGATATCCAAGAGGTTGCTAGGGAACTTCCTTTGGATAAAATCCTCGTTGAGACAGATGCCCCTTACCTGGCTCCGGTTCCTAAACGTGGTCGCGAAAATAAAACAGCCTATACACGCTATGTGGTGGACTTTATCGCCGACTTGCGCGGGATGACTACTGAGGAGTTAGCCGCAGTAACAACTGCAAATGCAGAGCGTATCTTTGGATTGGACAGCAAGTGATGAAAGAAAAAATTTCCCAAGTCATCGTAGTCGAAGGACGGGATGATACAGCCAATCTTAAACGTTACTTTGATGTGGAGACCTATGAAACACGAGGTTCTGCCATTAATGACCAGGATATAGAACGCATTCAGCGCCTGCATGAACTGCATGGAGTCATTGTCTTTACAGATCCAGATTTTAATGGGGAGCGGATTCGGCGCATGATTATGACGGCCATTCCGACAGTTCAGCATGCCTTTCTCAAGCGAGATGAGGCTGTTCCCAAATCTAAGTCCAAGGGACGTTCTCTGGGGATTGAACACGCCAGCTATGAGGACCTAAAAACAGCGCTGGCTCAGGTGACAGAACAATTTGAAAACGAGAACGAGTTTGACATCAGTCGTGGTGACTTGATTCGCCTAGGTTTCTTAGCGGGAGCAGACAGTCGTAGGCGCCGAGAGTATCTAGGCGAACAGCTCCGAATCGGCTATTCCAATGGGAAACAGCTGCTCAAGCGGTTGGAGTTGTTTGGAGTAACCTTGGCAGAAGTGAAAGAAGTGATGGCTAAGTATTCAGACTAACGGAGTAAGAAATGAAAAAAGTAATTATTACGGGTGGCAATAGTGGTATTGGCTATCAGGCTGCAAAACAATTGGCTGAAAAGGGATGGTCAGTAACTCTATTTTGCCGACGGAAAGAAGCTGCCGAGCAAGCCTGTGAGAAAATCCGCCAACAAACAGGAAATCCGCATATAGATTATATCTTGGTTGATCTATCTGATATGAAGAGTATCAGGAAAGCAGTAGAGAAGTATATCCAAAAGGAAGAGACTTTAGATATTTTAATTAACAATGCGGCTGACTTTGATTTGTCAGTCAAAAAGCCCATCCTGACTAAGGATGGTTTAGAAAAGCAATTTGCGACCAATGTTGCCGCCCCTTTCTTGCTGTCTATCTTGTTGAAAGGTTTGTTGGAAAAAACTGAGAGTGGTCGGATTATTAATATTTCTTCCCAAGGGCTGATGCTTTATCCTTTCATGAAGCTTGATTTTGAAAATTTAGCTGGTCAAAAACATTATAGTCCTGCCAAGACCTATTATCAGAACAAACTGGCCTTGTTGATGCTGTCGCTTTATATGCGAAAACATTGGAAAGGTATCAAGGTTCAGGCAATCCGTGTGACCAATGTCAAAGTTGATATGCGCCGCTATGATCACCTCAGCGCTTTTATGAAAAATTTGTATAAAATCAAGTCAAGATTTTCAATTAGCCCGGAAGAAATGGCCAAAGTCTACACAGCCCTATCTACAGAAGATGGCCATGACGGTTTTCTGTATGATGAGAAATGCAGGAAAGTAAAAGCAAATAGATCTGCTTACGAAGAAGAGGAGCAAGCAAAACTCTATTCCTTACTTGAACAACTGACCTTTTCAAGAGACAATCTATAAAGAATTAGAAAAATAAATTTTATGCTTACTTCAATAGTGGAAAGAAATTTAGATATCGAAATCTGTTTGGAGAGTCCTGAAAAGTGATAACAATAACCAGATAGCCCAAAAATACAAAGGGAATGTGTTACAATAGAGGTACTTAGATTTATTTTGATAGCGTTAAAATAGAAACTTATAAGGACAGTGCGAAATGAAAATTCGAGTTGATAGAGATTCTGTATGTATGGGGGACGATGTATTGCCTCATGAGACAGAATTTGAGATTCCTGAAGATATGACGGTGAAAGAATTTTTTGACTTTCTAGAAAAGGAACGTTATTTGCCGTCTGTTCAAGGAAACAATGTCGCTTGGGAACTCCGTAATCGAAATGGGGAACAAGGTGTTTATTTCACCAAAACACGAGAGATTATTCATCCAGATGCGGTCTTAAAAGAGATGTTGGAAGGAATTACTGAGACTCCCTTATTTGTTTTGCTCTATCATTATACCCCGGAAGCATATTATATTAGAAAAGAGAATAAATGAGAATTGCAGATTATAGCGTGACTAAGGCAGTGCTGGAGCGTCACGGTTTTACCTTTAAAAAGTCCTTCGGGCAAAATTTCCTGACGGATACCAATATCCTTCAAAAAATCGTCGATACGGCTGAAATTGATGACCAGGTTAATGTTATCGAAATCGGGCCAGGTATTGGTGCTTTGACGGAGTTTTTGGCTGAGCGTGCAGCTCAAGTCATGGCCTTTGAGATTGACCACCGTTTAGTACCAATCCTAGCAGATACTTTACGTGATTTTGACAATGTTACTGTAGTCAATGAGGATATTCTTAAGGTTGACTTGGCGCAACATATCCAGAATTTCAAAAATCCTGACCTGCCCATTAAGGTGGTAGCCAACTTGCCTTACTACATTACGACGCCTATTCTCATGCACTTGATCGAGAGTGGCATTCCTTTTAGTGAGTTTGTCGTCATGATGCAAAAAGAAGTGGCGGATCGTATCTCCGCCCAACCCAATACCAAGGCTTACGGTAGTTTGTCGATTGCTGTGCAGTATTATATGACAGCCAAGGTTGCCTTCATCGTGCCTCGTACGGTCTTTGTGCCAGCACCAAATGTGGATTCGGCTATTTTGAAAATGGTGCGTCGTCCAGAACCAGCCGTAGCAGTGAAAGATGAACAGTTCTTCTTTAAGGTATCCAAGGCTAGTTTCACTCATCGTCGCAAGACCTTGTGGAACAACTTAACAGGCTACTTTGGCAAGACCGAAGAAGTCAAGGATAAGCTGACCAAGGCTTTGGACCAAGCAGGCTTGTCACCAAGTGTGCGTGGGGAAGCACTAAGCTTGGAAGAATTTGCTAGCCTTTCAGATGCGCTCAAAGGACAAGGGTTCTAAGATGAAGGGACAAATCATTAAAGCCTTGGCGGGCTTCTACTATGTGGAGAGTGAGGGTCAGGTCTATCAAACACGCGCACGTGGGAATTTTCGTAAAAAAGGTCATACCCCCTATGTTGGGGATTGGGTAGATTTTTCTGCGGAGGAAAATTCAGAAGGTTATATTCTCAAGATTCACGAACGGAAAAACAGTCTGGTCCGTCCACCTATTGTCAATATTGACCAAGCTGTGGTGATCATGTCCGTTAAAGAACCTGACTTTAATAGCAATTTGCTGGATCGTTTCTTGGTTCTTTTGGAGCACAAGGGCATCCATCCTATCGTCTATATTTCTAAAATGGATTTGCTGGAAGATAGAGGAGAACTGGATTTTTACCAGCAGACTTACGGTGCCATTGGCTATGACTTTGTGACCAGTAAGGAAGAACTCCTGCCCTTGTTAACAGGCAAAACTACAGTCTTTATGGGGCAGACAGGCGTTGGAAAATCAACCCTTCTCAATAAAATCGCACCAGACCTCAATCTTGAAACAGGAGAAATCTCAGACAGTCTGGGTCGCGGTCGTCATACCACTCGAGCTGTTAGTTTTTACAACCTCAATGGGGGTAAAATCGCGGACACACCAGGCTTTTCATCACTGGATTATGAAGTGTCAACGGCTGAAGATCTCAATCAGGCCTTTCCAGAGATTGCCAGTGTCAGTCGAGATTGTAAATTCCGTACTTGTACCCATACCCATGAACCGTCCTGTGCGGTTAAGCCGGCTGTCGAAGAGGGTATCATTGCATCCTTCCGTTTTGACAACTACCTGCAATTTCTCAGTGAGATTGAAAATCGCAGAGAAACCTATAAAAAAGTCAGTAAAAAAATTCCAAAATAAGGAGAAACCTATGTCTCAATACAAGATTGCTCCGTCAATTCTGGCAGCGGATTATGCCAACTTTGAACGTGAAATCAAACGCCTAGAAGCAACTGGGGCAGAGTATGCCCATATCGATATCATGGATGGTCACTTTGTACCACAAATCAGCTTTGGTGCAGGTGTGGTCGAAAGTCTTCGTCCTCATAGCAAGATGGTCTTTGACTGCCACTTGATGGTAGCTAATCCAGAGCATCATTTAGAGGACTTTGCGCGTGCAGGTGCAGATATCATCAGCATTCATGTAGAAGCAACGCCTCATATCCATGGTGCTCTTCAAAAGATTCGTTCTCTAGGTGTCAAACCTTCTGTTGTCATTAACCCTGGTACGCCGGTTGAAGTTATCAAACACGTACTTCACCTAGTTGACCAAGTTTTGGTCATGACGGTTAACCCTGGCTTCGGCGGGCAAGCCTTTCTACCTGAGACCATGGATAAGATACGTGAGTTGGTTGCCCTTCGTGAGGAAAAAGGCTTGAACTTTGAGATCGAAGTGGATGGTGGGATTGATGATCAAACCATTGCTCAAGCCAAAGAAGCTGGTGCAACAGTTTTTGTAGCGGGATCTTATGTCTTTAAGGGAGATGTCAATGAACGAGTGCAAACGCTCAGAAAACAACTGGACTAGGGTTGCCGTTTTTGCAGGCGGAGACCGTGGTCATTATCGAACGGATTTTGACTGCTTTGTCGGTGTGGATCGAGGATCGCTCTGGATCTTGGAAGAAGACCTTCCTCTGGCTCTAGCAGTTGGGGATTTTGATTCGGTAACTGCAGACGAACATCAGTTGATTCAAAAACAAGCCCAGCGCTTTATCCAAGCCCAACCAGAAAAGGATGACACAGATCTGGAATTGGCTCTCTTAACCATCTTTGAGCAAAATCCCCAGGCTCAGGTCACTATTTTTGGTGCTTTGGGTGGTCGTATTGACCATATGCTGGCCAATGTCTTTCTTCCTAGCAATCCCAAATTAGCACCTTACATGAGTCAGATAGAGATTGAGGATGGGCAAAATGTGATTACCTATTGTCCAGAAGGTACCAGTCAACTAGAGCCACGTTCAGACTATGACTATCTAGCCTTTATGCCCGTGAGGGATAGTCAGTTGACCATTATCGGAGCCAAGTACGAGTTGACAGAGGAGAATTTTTTCTTTAAAAAAGTTTACACTTCTAACGAATATATAGATAGGGAAGTTTCGGTAACTTGCCCAGATGGCTATGTCGTCGTGCTGCATAGCAAGGACAGGAGGTAGGATGGAGACTGTATTATTACTATTATTAATTGCCAATCTAGCTGGTCTCTTTCTGATTTGGCAAAGGCAGGATAAGCAGGAGAAACACCTAAGCAAGAGTTTGGAGGATCAGGCAGACGATCTTTCAGATCAACTGGATTATCGCTTTGAACAAGCCAGGCAAGCCAATCAGCTAGATCAAAAAGATTTGGAAGTGGCTGTCAGCGATCGTTTGCAAGAAGTGCGAATGGAGTTGCACCAAGGCCTGACTCAAGTCCGTCAAGAAATGACAGATAATCTCTTGCAAACCAGAGACAAGACCGACCAACGTCTCCAAGCCTTACAGGAATCAAATGAGCAACGTTTGGAACAAATGCGCCAGACAGTCGAGGAAAAGTTGGAAAAGACCTTGCAGACACGCTTGCAGGCTTCCTTCGAGACAGTTTCTAAGCAACTAGAGTCTGTCAATCGAGGTTTGGGAGAAATGCAGACGGTTGCCCGTGATGTAGGTGCCCTCAACAAGGTTCTCTCTGGAACCAAGACGCGAGGGATTCTGGGCGAGTTGCTGCTGGGGCAAATCATCGAAGACATCATGACCCCTGCCCAGTACGAACGAGAATTTGCAACGGTTGAAAACTCCAGTGAACGAGTGGAGTACGCTATCAAGTTACCTGGCCAAGGCGATCAGGAATACGTCTACCTACCGATTGACTCCAAGTTTCCACTGGCAGATT
The DNA here is from genome assembly GCF_002096595.1 of Streptococcus oralis subsp. oralis. Taxonomy (GTDB): domain Bacteria; phylum Bacillota; class Bacilli; order Lactobacillales; family Streptococcaceae; genus Streptococcus; species Streptococcus oralis_D. The sequence goes on along the minus strand of NZ_NCUR01000010.1, from coordinate 1,047,935 downwards.
ATTACCGCTTAGAAGAAGTTTATGAAGCAGGCGATAAGGACGAAATCGAACGTTGTCGCAAGTCACTCCTAACAAGTGTTAAGCGCTTTGCCAAGGATATCAAGAGCAAGTACATAGCGCCACCTCGGACGACCAATTTTGGAGTTTTGTTTGTTCCAACAGAAGGTCTTTATTCAGAAATCGTTCGAAATCCGGTCTTCTTTGATGATTTGAGACGGGAGGAGCAGATTATCGTTGCAGGACCAAGTACCCTATCAGCCCTGCTCAATTCCCTATCAGTTGGCTTCAAGACTCTCAATATCCAGAAGAGTGCTGACCATATCAGCAAGACCCTAGCTAGTGTCAAGACCGAGTTTGGCAAATTTGGAGGCATTTTGGTCAAGGCACAAAAACATCTTCAACATGCCTCTGGCAATATTGATGAATTATTAAACCGTCGCACCACAGCTATTGAGCGGACGCTCCGCCACATTGAGTTATCAGAAGGTGAGCCTGCGCTTGATCTACTCCATTTCCAAGAAAATGAGGAAGAATATGAAGATTAGTCACATGAAAAAAGATGAGCTGTTTGAAGGCTTTTACCTGATTAAGTCAGCTGACCTGAGACAGACACGAGCTGGGAAAAACTACCTAGCCTTTACCTTCCAAGACGATAGTGGAGAGATTGAAGGAAAACTCTGGGATGCCCAACCTCATAACGTTGAGGCCTTTACCGCAGGGAAAGTAGTCCACATGCAGGGGCGCAGAGAAGTTTATAACAACACTCCTCAAGTCAATCAAATCACTCTCCGCTTGCCTCAGCCTGGGGAACCCAATGATCCAGCTGACTTCAAGGTCAAATCGCCGGTTGATGTCAAGGAGATTCGTGACTACATGTCGCAAATGATTTTCAAGATTGAAAATCCTGTCTGGCAGCGTATCGTTCGCAGTCTCTACACCAAGTATGATAAGGAATTCTACTCCTATCCAGCTGCCAAGACCAACCACCATGCCTTTGAGACGGGTTTGGCCTATCATACAGCAACCATGGTGCGCTTAGCAGATGCTATTAGTGAGATCTATCCTCAGCTCAACAAGAGCCTGCTCTATGCGGGGATTATGTTGCACGACTTGGCTAAGGTTTTAGAACTCAGTGGTCCTGATCAGACGGAGTACACAGTGCGAGGCAATCTCCTTGGACATATTGCTCTCATCGATAGTGAAATTACCAAGACAGTCATGGAACTAGGCATCGATGATACTAGAGAAGAAGTGGTGTTACTGCGCCATGTCATCCTCAGTCATCATGGCTTGCTAGAGTATGGAAGTCCAGTCCGTCCACGCATTATGGAGGCAGAGATTATCCACATGATTGACAATCTCGATGCCAGCATGATGATGATGACAACAGCTCTTGCTTTGGTGGATAAAGGAGAGATGACCAATAAAATCTTCGCTATGGACAATCGTTCCTTCTATAAACCAGATTTAGATTAATAATTTAAGAAAAACGAGCATTTTTTACACAATAATGTTCGTTTTTTTATGTGAATGTGGTATAATGGATAAAATATCAAAATTAAATGGAATGGTAAATAAAAATGAAATTAAGAAGAAGTGATCGAATGGTTGTCATTTCCAACTATTTGATTAATAATCCATACAAACTAACAAGTCTCAACACCTTTGCAGAAAAGTACGAATCAGCTAAATCATCCATCTCAGAGGACATCGTGATTATCAAGCGTGCCTTTGAGGAAATCGAAATCGGCCATATCCAGACAGTGACTGGGGCAGGTGGTGGCGTTATCTTTACACCATCCATCTCTAGCCATGAAGCTAAAGAAATGATCGCAGACTTGCGTGACAAACTTTCAGAAAGCGATCGTATCTTGCCAGGTGGCTATATCTACCTGTCTGATTTGCTCAGTACACCTGCCATTTTGAAAAATATTGGTCGTATCATTGCCAAGAGCTTTATGGACCAAAAAATCGATGCCGTTATGACAGTAGCAACAAAAGGTGTGCCACTCGCAAATGCAGTTGCCAATGTCCTCAATGTTCCATTTGTCATTGTGCGTCGTGATTTGAAAATTACTGAAGGTTCAACAGTCAGCGTCAACTATGTATCAGGATCAAGTGGCGACCGTATTGAAAAAATGTTCCTTTCAAAACGTAGTCTCAAGGCAGGCAGTCGTGTCTTGATTGTGGATGACTTCTTGAAAGGCGGAGGAACTGTCAACGGGATGATTAGTCTCTTGCGTGAGTTTGATTCAGAGTTGGCTGGTGTTGCAGTCTTTGCAGACAATGCCCAAGAAGAACGTGAAAAGCAGTTTGATTACAAGTCACTCTTGAAGGTAACCAATATTGATGTCAAGAACCAATCCATCGATGTCGAGATTGGAAATATCTTTGACGAAGACAAATAAGAGATAGAACTAAAGGTTGGAACGATTGTCCCAGCCTTTCTTTGCAAACAGAATAGAAGGAAGCTTATGAAAACACCATTTATCAGCCGAGAAGATTTAGAAACAATTGTTGCAGAGTTCCCGACTCCCTTTCACTTATATGACGAGAAGGGGATTCGCGAGAAAGCGCGAGCAGTCAACCGGGCCTTTTCTTGGAATAAGGGCTTTAAAGAATATTTTGCAGTCAAGGCCACTCCAACTCCAGCCATCTTGAAAATCCTCCAAGAGGAAGGTTGTGGTGTGGACTGTTCTAGTTATGTAGAGCTCTTGATGAGCCACAAACTGGATTTTCCCGGCTCTGAGATTATGTTCTCTTCAAACAATACGCCAGACCAAGAGTACGCTTATGCGCGTGAATTGGGCGCAACCATTAACTTGGATGCCTTTGAAGACATTGAACATCTGGAGCGAGCGGCAGGCATTCCAGAAATCATCTCTTGTCGTTACAATCCTGGGGGCGTTTTTGAACTAGGAACAGATATCATGGACAATCCTGGAGAAGCCAAGTTTGGCATGACCAAGGACCAGCTTTTTGAAGCCTTTGCGATTTTGAAGGAAAAAGGAGCCAAGACCTTTGGGATTCACTCTTTCCTAGCATCCAATACTGTCACCCATCTCTATTATCCAGAGTTGGCCCGTCAGCTCTTTGAATTGGCTGTTGAAATCAAGGAAAAGTTGGGCATTTCGCTAGACTTTATCAATCTTTCTGGCGGTATTGGTGTCAATTACCGTCCAGACCAGGAGCCAAACGATATTGCGATGATTGGTGAAGGTGTGCGTAAGGTTTATGAAGAAGTCCTTATGCCAGCAGGTCTTGGTCAGGTCAAGATTTTCACCGAATTGGGTCGTTTTATGTTGGCGCCTCATGGAGCTCTCGTCACAAGAGTTACTCATAAGAAAAAAACCTATCGTACCTATCTGGGCGTGGATGCCTCAGCAGTCAACCTCATGCGCCCAGCCATGTATGGAGCCTACCACCATATCACCAATCTGACCCATCCAGACGGACCAGTTGAGGTGGTAGATGTGGTCGGTTCACTCTGCGAAAACAATGATAAATTTGCCGTCAATCGCGAACTGCCTCATACAGAAATCGGTGATTTGCTGGTGATTCATGATACAGGTGCACATGGATTCTCCATGGGTTACCAGTACAATGCCAAACTACGCTCGGCAGAAATCCTCTATACCGAAGAAGGAAAAGCTCGCCAAATCCGCCGTGCAGAGCGCCCTGAGGACTATTTCGCAACCTTGTATGATTTTGATTTTGAATCGGATCATTAAAAGAAATTGAAAATGAAAGTGAAAAACAGATTGCTTTCTAAAAAAATAGACAAAAAAACCTTGTTTTTCACCTTACTCGTGATATAATAAAACTATAAAACGGTTTCAAGGAAGGTGACGATATGTCTGAAGAAACAATTGACTATGGACAAGTGACAGGAATGGTGCATTCGACAGAGAGTTTTGGGGCGGTAGATGGCCCTGGGATTCGGTTTATTGTCTTTTTGCAGGGCTGTCACATGCGTTGCCAGTACTGTCATAACCCTGATACATGGGCTATGGAGACCAATAAATCACGCGAACGGACAGTAGACGATGTCTTGACAGAAGCCCTTCGCTACCGTGGTTTCTGGGGAGACAAGGGAGGAATCACTGTTAGTGGTGGAGAAGCACTCTTACAGATTGATTTCCTAATTGCCCTCTTTACCAAGGCCAAGGAAAAAGGAATCCACTGTACCTTGGATACCTGTGCCCTTCCGTTCCGTAATAAACCACGTTATCTCGAAAAATTTAATAAACTCATGGCGGTGACAGACTTGGTTCTCCTGGATATCAAGGAAATCAACGAAGAACAGCACAAGATTGTCACAAGTCAAACCAATAAAAATATCTTGGCCTGTGCCCAGTACCTGTCAGATATTGGGAAGCCTGTTTGGATTCGCCATGTGCTGGTTCCGGGATTGACAGACAGAGATGAGGACTTGATCGAACTTGGTAAATTCGTCAAAACCCTCAAAAACGTTGATAAGTTTGAAATCTTGCCTTATCATACGATGGGAGAATTCAAGTGGCGTGAACTAGGAATTCCTTATTCGCTCGAAGGGGTCAAACCTCCAACAGCAGACCGTGTCAAGAATGCCAAGGAATTGATGGATACAGAAAGTTACCAAGATTACATGAAACGTGTTCATGGATAAAAAAGAAGCCTGATGGAGACATCGGGTTTTTGTGATGCATAAAAAGCCTAGCCTTTCAGCTAAGCTTTTTTTCTTATTTTCTAGAATGTTGTTTACCAGCATTGCGTTTTTTATGTTTCTTATTAGTCATGATCGCAGTTGCTTGGTCAGGAGTGACATCTTTGCGCCCGCCTCCAGTTGAAAATGAACGTGCTTTTGGTGGATTTTTGGCAAATTCTTCACGAACTTTTTTGCGAAGTTTTGGACGAACAACATAGTTAACGATGAATTGTTGGAGAATCATCATGAAACCACCGACAACCCAGTAAAGTGTCACACTTGCTGGTGCGAAGAAGGAGAAGACGACAATCATGAGTGGGCTCATGTAAATCATTCTCTTGAGCTGTTCTCTTTGCATCTCATCTTCTACTCCATGAAGTGAAAGGAGTGATTGGAGATAGTAGAGGATACCAGCGAAGGCGACAAGGAGCAGACTTGGTGAACCAAGATCGATACCCAAGAAGGTAGAGCTAGCTACCCCGTCAGTGTATTGGGCTGCAAAGTAGATAGCAGAGAAGAAAGGCATTTGAATGAGGATAGGGAAACATCCTACACCACCGAACATGCTAATGCCATGTTCTTTCTGAGCTGCAAAGAGAGCTTGTTGTGCTTCTAGTTTTTCTTCTTGAGTGGTTGCTTCTTTGAGACGTGTTTGATGTGGTTCAAGCACGTGTTTGAGGGCATTCATCTTTTCAGAGTGAAGCGTTGCCTTCCATGATTGGTAGATACCAAGTGGCAAGATAATCAAGCGCACGATGATGGTTACGATGATGATAGCCACACCAAAGCCTAGACCTTTATCAGTAGCGAAGTACTTGATAGCTTCAGCCATAGGTGCTCCGATGGTATTCCAAATCAATCCTGTGGGTTGTCCTGTTGCTTTGTCTACTTGGACACAGCCTGACAAGACGAGTAGCATAGCCACTCCCATAGCAGAGAGGGCAAAACGTTTAATAGATTTCAATGTTTTCATTCCTTCTTTAAAAATTATACCTTTCTATTCTACTGTTTTTTTGTAAAATATACAATAGTTCTAGAGACCTAATTTGCGACTTTGAAGTCCGAATAGGATGAAAAGTTGCTCATTTGTACATCTAGATAGGTAACTTTTGAAAAAGGTGTCGGACCTTTTCGGATTTCTTGGATAAATTTTGCCATAGTGGCAGAGGAGTCTGCCTGAGCAAGAATTTCCACTGTGCCATCGTCGTTATTCCAGACACGACCAGTGATGCCACCGATTTCAAGAGCTAAAGTAACAACACCCCAACGAAAACCAACACCCTGCACCCTGCCTTGGGCAATCATTCTAACCTTTTGCATACAAAACCCCTTTGATTGTGTTATAATATTTCTATGACTATTATAACCTCAAAAGCCAATTCTGTGGTAAAAAATGCCAAGAAATTACATCAAAAAAAATATCGAAAGTCTGCTTATTTGATTGAAGGCTGGCACTTATTCGAAGAAGCTGTTCAAGCAGGAGTGACGATTGAAAAGGTCTTTGCCCTAGAAAGTTACCGAGATCAGCTAGTTGCTTTTCCTCAAACTATTTGGGTTTCAGAGGAGATTTTGCTAGATTTGGCAGATACGCAAACTCCTCAAGGCATTGTTGCAGTGATTCAAAAAGAAGAAGTGGGACTGCCTGATCTCCATCAGGGCAAGTTTCTATTTTTAGAAGATGTTCAAGATCCTGGTAATGTGGGCACCATGATTCGGACGGCGGATGCGGCAGGTTTTACAGGGGTTATTGTTTCAGACAAGTCAGCAGATATATACAGTCTCAAGACCCTGCGTTCCATGCAAGGAAGTCATTTTCATTTGCCTATCTATCGTATGCCTCTTGTCAGCTTTGTAGAAGAGGCAAAGAAGAGCAATTTGCCCATTCTGGCAACGACCTTATCGAGAGAGTCAAAGGATTATCGTGAGCTTTCTTCACTAGAGAACTTTGTTTTAGTCATGGGAAATGAAGGGCAGGGGATTAGTTCTGTCATGGCTGAGAGTGCTGATCAGCTGGTTCATATTAGTATGAAAGGTCGAGCAGAAAGTCTCAACGTAGCAGTTGCAGCAGGCATTTTGATGTTTTATTTCAGCTAATTTATAAAATCTTTGTTATAATCAAGACATATTTATAGAAAAAGGAGAATCAGAATGAATCAAACGATTATTCAAGAACGTTCAGGTCTCAATCAATTTTACGCTAAGGTTTACGCCTTTGTGGGACTTGGAATAGGTCTATCGGCTCTCGTGTCAGCTTTGATGTTGACAGTCTTTCAGTCCCAATTGGTCTACTTTTTAATGCATGGCCGTCTCTGGTTGATGATTGCAACTTTTGCAGAACTTGCTCTAGTCTTTGTTGCAAGTAGCATGGCTGCAAAAAATAGCCCAGCAGCTCTCCCAGTATTTTTAGTTTATTCTGTTTTAAATGGCTTTACGCTCAGCTTTGTCGTAGCCTTCTATACACCTGGGACCGTCTTATCAGCTTTTGTATCCAGTGCCCTTCTATTCTTTGTCATGGCGGCAATCGGAATTTTCACTAAGAAAGATTTGAGTGGAATGGGACGAGCTTTGATGGCGGCGCTTGTTGGTCTCATCATTGCTATGGTTGTGAATCTATTTTTAGCCAATAGCTTCTTTGACTACATGATTAGTATTGCCATGGTCTTGGTTTTCTCAGGTTTGATTGCTTGGGACAACCAAAAGATTCGCTATGTTTATGAGCAGTCACGAGGGCAAGTAGCGACAGGATGGGTCATCTCAATGGCGCTCAGCATCTATCTAGACTTTATCAACCTCTTCCTTAGCATCTTACGAATCTTTGGTCGAAACGATTAATGAATGACAGAGTCAGTGTTCAAAAGAGCACTGACTTTTTCTTATTTACTCTTTTCTTTTCTTGGAAATAGGTGTATAATGCTTTTAACTAATTTTTGAGGAGCTGTTTATGAAGAAAAGTTTTATTCATCAACAAGAAGAAATTTCCTTTGTGAAGAACACTTTTACCCAGTATTTGAAAGATAAGTTAGAAGTTGTCGAAGTTCAAGGTCCTATCTTGAGCAAGGTCGGGGATGGGATGCAGGACAACCTGTCAGGTGTCGAAAATCCAGTATCCGTCAAGGTCTTGCAGATTCCAGATGAAACCTATGAAGTCGTTCACTCACTTGCCAAATGGAAACGCCACACCTTGGCTCGTTTTGGTTTCGGTGAAGGTGAAGGTCTGTTTGTTCATATGAAAGCCCTTCGTCCGGACGAAGATTCGCTTGACGCGACCCATTCAGTTTATGTGGACCAGTGGGACTGGGAGAAGGTTATCCCAAATGGTCAACGCAATATCGCTTATCTCAAAGAAACCGTTGAGAAGATTTACAAGGCTATTCGTCTAACAGAGCTAGCCGTAGAGGCCCGCTACGATATCGAATCCATCTTGCCAAAACAAATCACCTTTATCCATACAGAAGAGTTGGTAGAACGCTATCCAGACCTAACACCGAAAGAGCGTGAAAATGCAATCTGTAAAGAGTTCGGTGCTGTCTTCTTGATTGGTATTGGTGGCGAGTTGCCTGACGGAAAACCTCATGACGGCCGTGCACCTGACTATGATGACTGGACAACAGAGTCTGAAAATGGCTACAAAGGGTTAAATGGGGATATTCTAGTTTGGAACGAATCTCTTGGCTGTGCCTTTGAGCTTTCGTCGATGGGGATTCGGGTAGATGAAGATACACTTCGTCGCCAAGTGGCTCTTACAGGAGACGAAAATCGTCTGGAGTTGGAATGGCATAAGGCACTGCTCAACGGTCTTTTCCCATTGACAATCGGTGGGGGGATTGGACAGTCTCGGATGGCCATGTTCCTTCTTCGTAAGAAACACATCGGAGAGGTCCAGACCAGTGTTTGGCCTCAAGAAGTTCGCGATACGTACGAAAATATTTTGTAGAGAATCGAACCGCAAGGTTCGGTTTTCTTTCTCTTTTTGCCTATAATTTGGTATAATAAACGGTATGAAAATCGTATCAGGAATCTACGGGGGGCGACCCCTCAAGACGCTAGAAGGCAAGACGACGAGGCCGACATCGGATAAGGTGCGTGGAGCTATCTTTAACATGATAGGTCCCTATTTTGAGGGTGGTCGTGTCTTGGATCTCTATGCTGGCAGTGGTGGTTTATCCATTGAGGCAGTCTCGCGTGGGATGTCCCATGCTGTCTTAGTGGAACGGGATCGAAAGGCACAAGCTATCATCGCTGAAAATATCCAAATGACCAAGGAAGTTTCTAAATTTCAGCTCGTAAAAATGGAAGCTGATCGTGCTCTAGAGCAAGTCGGAGGGACATTTGATCTGGTCTTTTTAGACCCTCCCTATGCCAAGGAACAAATCGTTGCAGATATCGAAAAAATGGCAGAAAGAAACCTTTTCTCCCAAGAGGTCATGGTTGTCTGCGAAACCGATAAGTCTGTAGAACTCCCAGAAGAAATCGCCTGCTTAGGCATCTGGAAGGAAAAAATATATGGGATTAGTAAGGTGACAGTTTATGTCAGATAAAATTGGATTATTTACAGGATCATTTGATCCGATGACAAATGGACATTTGGATATCATTGAACGCGCCAGCAAACTCTTTGATAAGCTTTATGTCGGGGTGTTCTACAATCCCCACAAACAAGGCTTTCTCCCCGTTGAAAATCGCAAACGGGCAGTCAAAAAAGCGGTGGCGCATTTAGATAATGTAGAGGTGCTGGCTTCTCATGATGAATTGGTAGTCGAAGTTGCAAGGAGACTGGGAGCCAAAACCCTTGTCCGTGGCTTGCGGAATGCCACCGACTTGCAATACGAGTCTAGTTTTGATTACTACAATCATCAACTGGCTCCAGAAATCGAAACCATTTACCTATATAGTCGCCCAGAGCATCTTTATATTAGCTCTTCAGCCATGAGAGAACTTCTGAAGTTTGGTCAGGAGATTCAGCAATATGTCCCAAACAGTGTTGTGGAGGAATTAGAACATGAAGAAAAAAACTAGATGGCCCTTATATGTCATCCTAGCACTAGTATTGACTTTTTTAGCCTTTGTAATACCTTTACCATACTACATAGAAGTTCCAGGTGGAGCGGAAGATATTCGTCGCGTTTTGAAAGTCAATGAAACAGAAGACACAGAAGCAGGAGCTTACCAGTTTGTAACAGTCGGCATTCGACATGCAACTCTGTCGCATCTTGTCTATGCTTGGTTAACACCTTTCACGGATATTAGAAGTGCCAAGGAGACTACGGGTGGCTCTACTGATGCAGAGTTTATGCGGATCAATCAGTTCTATATGCAAACTTCTCAAAACATGGCCAAGTATCAAGGATTGAAGACGGCTGGAAAGGATATCGAACTCAAGTATCTGGGAGTTTATGTCTTGACCGTGACGGACAATTCAACTTTTAAGGGCATTCTGAACATCGCAGATACCGTGACGGCTGTTAATGACAAAACATTTGATAGTTCAAAAGACTTGGTCGACTATGTCAACTCTCAACAATTAGGGGACACGGTCAAGGTAACCTATGAAGAAGACGGAAAAGTCAAGTCTGCAGAAGGTAAAATTATCACTCTCGAAAACGGAAAAAACGGGATTGGGATTGGCTTGATTGACCGTACAGAAGTGACCAGTGACGTTCCCATTCGCTTTTCAACAGCTGGTATCGGCGGGCCAAGTGCTGGTCTTATGTTTAGTCTAGCTATTTACACCCAGATAGCAGATCCAGGACTTCGTAATGGCCGCATCGTTGCGGGAACGGGAACCATTGATCGCGATGGAAATGTTGGCGACATCGGTGGAATTGATAAAAAAGTAGTTGCAGCCTCTCGTCAGGGAGCCAACATCTTTTTTGCCCCTGACAATCCAGTCACTGAGGAAGCAAAAAAAGCAGATCCCAATGCGAAAAGCAACTATGAAACAGCCCTAGAAGCTGCTAAAACGATCAAAACAGAGATGAAAATCGTTCCGGTTAAGACCTTACAGGATGCAATTGATTACCTTAAAAACAATCCCTAATTCGTAGAAAAATCGAAAACTAGCGCGCAAGCGGATAAGATGGTATAATAGTCAAATGGTTCAATTATTATTCACTCTAAGTAGTCATATACTCTTTATTTATTTGAGTTTTTACCTTTTGAAGGATCTTGTGAGATGGGAAAAGGTTTTAAAAGTGACCGCTACTAACACAAAAAAGGTTCGTTTGTTGGTAGGCTTCTTTAGTATTGTGATGGGCTACATCTTGAGTTCATTCTTTATCAGTTTGTACCAACTGTGGCAAGAAGCACTTAGAGGACTATTATAAAATCAAAAGTAAAGGAAACAACTATGGAAAAAATTGTGGTTCAAGGCGGAGATAATCGTCTGGTCGGGAGTGTGACGATCGAGGGAGCAAAGAATGCAGTCTTGCCCTTGTTGGCGGCGACTATTCTAGCAAGCAAGGGTAAGACAGTCTTGCAGAACGTCCCAATCTTGTCAGATGTTTTCACCATGAATCAAGTAGTTCGTGGTCTGAATGCCAAGGTGGACTTTGATGAGGAAGCACATGTTGTCGAGGTTGATGCGACTGGTGATATCACTGAGGAAGCTCCATACAAGTATGTCAGCAAGATGCGTGCATCCATCGTTGTCTTGGGGCCAATCCTTGCTCGTGTAGGACATGCCAAAGTTTCTATGCCAGGGGGATGTACCATCGGGAGTCGTCCAATCGACCTCCACCTCAAAGGTTTGGAAGCTATGGGGGCAAAGATCACCCAGACAGCTGGTTACATTGAAGCTAAGGCAGAACGCCTGCATGGCGCTCATATCTACATGGACTTTCCTAGTGTCGGTGCAACACAAAACCTGATGATGGCAGCGACTCTAGCTGATGGTGTAACGGTCATTGAAAATGCTGCGCGTGAGCCGGAAATTGTTGACCTTGCTATTCTCCTTAATGAAATGGGAGCCAAGGTTAAGGGAGCTGGTACTGAAACAATCACAGTAACTGGTGTCGAGGAACTCCATGGTACGACTCATAATGTGGTACAGGACCGTATCGAAGCTGGAACCTTTATGGTAGCGGCAGCTATGACAGGTGGCGATGTTCTCGTTCGTGATGCAGTCTGGGAACACAATCGCCCCTTGATTTCAAAACTCCTTGAAATGGGTGTTGAAGTGACAGAGGAATCAGAAGGCATCCGTGTTCGTTCTCAACTTGAAAATCTCAAGGCTGTTCATGTAAAAACTTTACCACACCCAGGATTTCCAACAGATATGCAGGCACAATTTACAGCTCTGATGACAGTCGCAAAAGGGGAATCCACCATGGTGGAAACAGTGTTTGAGAATCGCTTCCAACACTTGGAGGAAATGCGCCGTATGGGCTTGCACTCAGAGATTATCCGTGACACAGCTCGTATTGTTGGGGGACAGGCTTTACAGGGTGCAGAAGTTCTATCAACGGACCTTCGTGCCAGTGCTGCCTTGATTTTGACAGGTCTGGTGGCGCAGGGAGAAACAGTTGTTGGTAAATTAGTCCACCTTGATAGAGGTTACTACCGTTTCCATGAGAAATTGGCTCAGCTAGGAGCGAAGATTCAGCGAATCGAGGCAAATGATGAAGAAGAATAAAAACTTACGCTATGTACTCCGTCGTTTACTGTTGATTTTTATCGTACTATTGCTAGGCTTTCTGGCTTTAGGAATCGGCTTGATGGTTGGCTATGGTATCCTAGGAAAGGGACAGGATCCATGGGCTATCTTGTCTCCAGCAAAGTGGCAGGAATTGATTAGCAAATTTACAGGAAATTAGACTGGGAGACCAGTCTTTTTCTAAAGAAATAAGGAGAAAAATGGACAAAAAAACAAGACAAGCTCTGATAGGGTTACTTATATTCTTACTCTTGGCTGCTGGAAGCTACTATATCAAGCAGATGCAGACAGCGCCAAACACCCCTAGAACCAAGGTTAGTCAGAAAAAACAAGCTTCAGAAGCTCCCAGTCAGGAGCTAGCTGAAAGTGTCTTAACTGAGTCAATCAAAAACCAAATCAAGGGTGATCTTGAGTGGAATGGGGCAGGAGCCTTTATTGTCAATGGCAATAAAACCAATCTAGATGCCAAGGTTTCTAGTAAACCCTATGCGGATAATAAAACAAAGACAGTGGGAAAAGAAACGGTTCCAACTGTTGCCAATGCCATCTTATCCAAAGCGACTCGGCAGTATAAAAATCGTGAAGAAACAGGCAACGGCTCAACCTCCTGGACGCCACCAGGATGGCATCAGGTCAAGAATCTAAAGGGAGCCTATACACATGCAGTCGATAGAGGACACCTGCTGGGTTATGCCTTGATAGGTGGTTTGGACGGTTTTGATGCCTCTACCAGCAATCCCAAGAACATTGCAGTCCAGACAGCTTGGGCCAATCAAGCTCAGGCTGAGGATTCGACAGGTCAGAACTACTATGAGAGTTTGGTCAGAAAAGCCTTGGACCAAAATAAGAGGGTCCGTTATCGCGTGACGCTCCACTATGCGACAAATGAGGACCTAGTTCCATCCGCTTCACAAATCGAAGCCAAGTCTTCAGATGGCGAATTGGAATTCAATGTCCTAATCCCCAATGTTCAAAAGGGAATCCAGCTTGATTACCGAACAGGGCAAGTAACAGTAACGGATTAGAAACAATAGATACAATAAAAATAGCTCCTTTGTCTTCTATAGGCAGGGGAGCTATTGTTTAAATGAAAAATAATGTGAATCCTGATCGATTTTATGATATAATGGAACACAAGATACTATTTTAGGAGAAGGACTATGGAAGACCCGAGCAGTCAGAATTTGTTGCTACAGTTTGTATTGTTATTTATCTTGACCCTGTTAAATGCTTTTTTCTCAGCCACTGAAATGGCAATGGTGTCACTAAACCGTTCCCGAGTGGAGCAAAAAGCAGAAGAGGGAGACAAACGTTACGTTCGTTTGTTAAAGGTACTTGAAAACCCTAATCACTTTTTATCAACCATTCAAGTCGGTATCACCTTGATCACGATCTTGTCAGGGGCAAAATTGGCAGATACACTTGGACAAGTAATTGCCTCTTGGATGGGGAATGGAGAAACAGCTTATGCCATTGCAAGTTTCCTCTCTTTGGCATTCTTGACCTACATCTCTATTGTATTTGGTGAACTCTATCCTAAACGGATTGCCCTTAATCTAAAAGATGCCTTAGCCATTCGCTCTGTTCCGATTATCATTGGGCTTGGGAAGATTGTCAGTCCCTTTGTCTGGTTGTTATCTGCTTCAACCAATCTCTTGAGTCGTTTAACGCCAATGACCTTTGATGATGCGGATGAAAAAATGACTCGAGATGAAATTGAGTACATGTTGACCAAAAGTGAGGAAACTTTGGATGCAGACGAAATCGAGATGTTACAAGGGATCTTCTCTCTAGATGAGCTGATGGCGAGAGAAGTCATGGTTCCTCGGACAGATGCCTTTATGGTGGATATTCAGGATGATAGTCAAACCATTATCCAAAGTATTCTAAAGCAAAATTTCTCACGTATTCCTGTTTATGATGGGGATAAGGACAATGTGATTGGTTTGATTCATACCAAGCGTTTGCTAAACGCTGCCTATGCAGATGGCTTTGAAAATATTGTCTGGAAGAAGATCTTACAAGATCCACTCTTTGTTCCTGAAACTATTTTTGTGGATGACTTGCTAAAAGAATTGCGAAATACCCAAAGACAAATGGCCATTTTGCTCGATGAATATGGTGGTATGGCTGGACTGGTCACACTGGAAGACCTGCTGGAGGAGATTGTCGGAGAAATCGACGACGAGACAGACCGAGCAGAAATCGAAGTCCATCAAATCGGTGAGGACACCTATATTGCACAAGGAACTATGAATCTTAACGACTTCAATAACTACTTTGGTGTCGAACTAGAAAGCGATGATGTGGATACCATCGCCGGTTATTATTTGACGGGTGTTGGTACGATTCCAACAACTGAGAAAATTAGTTACCAACTGGTCAGTCAAAACAAGCAAATCGTCCTGACCAACGATAAGGTGAAAAATGGACGTGTTACCAAGGTAAAAGTTCAAATCACAGAACTAGAACCCGAAGAAGAAACAGAATAAAGCAGTGACTTGAGTCACTGCTTTTTGTAAATCTAGATGGTAGGTTCAGTTATCCCCACTTATTAGGAATAATAAAAAAGCCCGGTTTTACGAGCTTTTCATTTGGTTAATTCCTGTTAATTCAGGTACTGAAAGGCGGTAGACGGATTTGAACCGACGATCAAGCTTTTGCAGAGCCGTGCCTTACCACTTGGCTATACCGCCTCAACGTTTATTATTATACCTTGAAAATCATTTCCCGTCAATAGTTTCTTATTCTAAAATCCAATTTAAGAAAACAGATGATGATCGAAGAAGTGAGAAAAAGCTTGTAAAAATCCCGTTCTAAAGAGGGTCGGACTAGAAAGTATTTCTTGCTAAAACAAACAAAGAATGTAGAAATTTTGACAAATAGAAGTTTTTTGAGGAAATGCGCCTAAATATTCTGAAAATTCGTTTACTTTTTAAAAGATATATGTTATAATTTCCAGTAAGCCTAAATTTTTCAAGAGGAGTTAAAAACATGAAAAAAAGTAGAGTATTTGTTGCAGCAGGTGTTGCTTTATTAGCAGCAGGAGTACTAGCTGCTTGCGGTTCTTCAAAATCATCTGATTCAACAGCGCCAAAAAATTATGGCTATGTTTATACAGCTGACCCAGAAACGTTGGATTACCTCATTTCAGGGAAACAAAGTACTAAGGTCGCCACTTCAAATGGTATCGACGGTCTTTTCACAAACGACAAGTATGGGAATTTAGTTCCTGCAGTTGCAGAAGACTGGTCAGTTTCAAAAGATGGTTTGACTTACACCTACAAGATTCGTAAAGGTGTCAAATGGATGACATCTGATGGCGAAGAGTATGCTGAAGTGACAGCTAAAGACTTTGTAAATGGTTTGAAACACGCAGCTGACAATAAATCAGCAGCTAAGTATCTAGCAGAAGATTCAGTTAAAGGTCTAGCTGACTATATAGCTGGAAACAATAAAGATTTTGCTTCAGTCGGTGTAAAAGCAGTTGATGATTATACCCTTGAATACACTTTGAACAAACCAGAACCATACTGGAACTCTAAGCTAGCCTACTCAATCTTCTGGCCATTGAACGAAGAATTTGAAAAATCAAAAGGATCTGATTTTGGTAAAGCAACTGACCCTACATCATTGCTTTACAATGGACCATTCTTGCTGAGAGGTTTGACTGCTAAGTCATCTATCGAATTTGTGAAGAATGAAAACTATTGGGACAAAGACAATGTTCATCTTGATAAAGTAACACTTGCTTACTATGATGGTTCTGATCAAGAATCAATTGAACGTAACTTTACAAGTGGGGCTTATAGCTATGCCCGTCTCTTCCCAACAAGTTCAAACTACTCTAAGGTAGAAGAAACATATAAAGACAATATCTACTACACTCCATCAGGTCCAGGTATTGGTGGTTTGGGTGTAAATATTGACCGTCAAGGTTACAAATACACTTCTAAGACAACTGATGAAGAGAAGACTTCTACTAAGAAAGCCCTTCTTAACAAGGACTTCCGTCAGGCTTTGAACTTTGCCTTTGACCGTACTTCTTACTCAGCACAAATTAATGGTAAGGAAGGTGCTCCTCTTGCAGTTCGTAACCTCTTTGTGAAACCAGACTTTGTCTCTGCAGGCGAAAAAACTTTCGGTGACTTGGTAACTGAAAAGATGGCTGCTTACGGTGATGAGTGGAAGAACGTAAACTTTGCGGATGGTCAAGATGGACTTTTCAACGCCGATAAAGCCAAAGCAGAATTTGCGAAAGCTAAAACAGCATTGGAAGCAGAAGGTGTGAAATTCCCTATCCACTTGGATATCCCAGTAGACCAAACATCTAAAAACTATATCGCACGTATTCAATCCTTCAAACAATCCGTTGAGACAGTACTTGGAGAAGAAAACGTAGTCATCGATATCCAACAAATCACTACAGATGAACTACAGAATATTACATACTATGCAGCAAGCGCTGCGGCAGAAGATTGGGATCTCTCAGGTGCTGTTGGATGGAACCCAGACTATGAAGATCCATCAACTTACCTTGATATCTTGAAAACAACGAATGCTGAACAAACAAAAACATACATGGGTTATGAAGGTGCAGATAACGCTGCAGCAGCTCAAGTTGGTTTGAAAGAATACGATAAGTTAGTTGATGAAGCTGCTAAGGAAACCAACGACTTGAATGTTCGTTATGAAAAATACGCGGCTGCTCAAGCTTGGTTGACAGATAGTTCTCTCTTTATTCCTGCTATGTCTAGTAGCGGTGCTGCCCCAATCATTTCTCGTGTTGTACCATTCACAGCATCATACAGCCAATCTGGAGATAAGGGATCAGACGTATACTTCAAGTATATTCAGTTACAAGATAAGGTTGTAACAAAAGCTGACTATGAACAAGCTCGTGAAAAATGGCTCAAAGAGAAAAAAGAATCAAACGAAAAAGTTCAAAAAGAATTGGCTAATCACGTTAAATAAATAACTCTCAAGAGAACTTTCTCTCCATGAGGAGAAGGTTCTTTTGGGATTTTAAAAGGAAACGATATGAAGAAATATATTTTTATGCGTGTATTACGTTCATTGTTGTCTATTTTCTTGGTGACAACTTTGACTTACACAATTATTTATACGATGGTTCCTCGAAAATTGATTTTCAAGCAGGATACCAACTATAACAAGATTGCAACGACGCCGGACAAGCGGGATAATTATGAAAATACCGTTTATGAACGGATGGGCTATATCGAGTACTACGATACCAAAGAGTTGCAAGAAAGAGCGAGCTCAATGGACTCGTCTGTAACAGTGGATGCCAATGATACCAATAAGGCAATCTACGAAAAATACATCAACCAACTAGGAAATGGTTGGACACTCGGTGTGTTCTCAGAAAGTGGTCAATTCTATGCTACGCGTGAAATTCCGATTTTTGAACGTGTTTTCAAATTCTATTCGAACTTGATTGATATTGATCATCCAAACAAGATTCAAGACCCTGAAAATCCAAACTTGCAACGTTATCTTCGTTTTGAAAATGACCCTGCTATCGGTTGGTCATTGGTTGGTTCAGGTACAAAACATAAATACCTTTTGTATTTCAACAATCAATTCCCATTTGTACACCAAAACTTTGTGAACATTAACTTGGGAGATTCTTACCCAACTTATGCAAACACACCAGTGCTTCAAGTTATCACACAAGGTCAGGGACAAACTAAGACATCAGAAGTTCAATTCCCTACAGGTAAGAAGACTTCATCTGTAGATATTTACTCTCGTACCTACAAATCTCCAAGTCAAGCAGACGCGCGTGAAGTAGCCAACTATGGTAAAGACGATCCATATACAGCTACAGAAAGCAATTATCAATATCCTTCAATGATCGCAAGCTCAGCGGTCGCTGGTTTGATTGGTTTGATTATTTCGTATGCGATTGCGATTCCACTTGGATCTGCTATGGCTCGCCACAAGAATACTTGGATTGACAGCTTCTCGACAGGTGCTCTAACCTTCTTGCTTGCCCTTCCAACGATTGCCTTGGTTTATATCGTGCGTTTGATTGGCTCATCTATTGGTCTGCCTGACTCATTCCCTATCTTGGGGGCTGGAGATTGGCGTTCTTATGTCTTACCAGCAGTCATTCTAGGTTTGTTGGGTGCGCCAAGTACAGCTATCTGGATTCGTCGTTACATGATCGACTTGCAATCTCAGGACTTTGTACGTTTTGCTCGTGCCAAAGGTTTGTCTGAAAAAGAAATTTCAAAT
Organism: Streptococcus oralis subsp. oralis; assembly: GCF_002096595.1. Lineage (GTDB taxonomy): Bacteria > Bacillota > Bacilli > Lactobacillales > Streptococcaceae > Streptococcus > Streptococcus oralis_D. The sequence continues at coordinate 1,029,336 of NZ_NCUR01000010.1, read as the reverse complement.
AAACACATCTTTAAAAATGCCATGGTTCCTTTGGTTTCAGGTATTCCTGGTGCCGTAATCGGAGTTATTGGTGGTGCAACATTGACAGAAACAGTCTTCGCTTTCCCAGGTATGGGTAAAATGTTGATTGACTCTGTTAAGGCATCAAACAACTCAATGGTAGTTGGTCTTGTCTTCATCTTCACATGTATTTCTATCTTCTCACTCTTTGTAGGAGACATCTGGATGACCATGCTTGACCCACGTATTAAATTGACAGAGAAAGGAGGCAAATAATGTCAACAATCGATAAAGAAAAATTTCAGTTCGTAAAACGTGACGATTTTGCCTCTGAAACAATTGATGCTCCTGCCTATTCATACTGGGGTTCTGTATTTAGACAATTTCTAAAGAAAAAATCAACAGTCATTATGTTGGGGATTTTGGTTGCCATTATCTTGATGAGCTTTATTTACCCAATGTTCTCAGATTTTGACTTCAACGATGTAAGTAAGGTCAATGACTTTTCTGCTCGTTTTATCAAACCCAATGCTGAACATTGGTTTGGTACAGATAGTAATGGTAAATCCTTGTTTGATGGGGTTTGGTTTGGTGCGCGTAACTCTATCCTCATCTCTGTAATTGCAACTTTTATCAACCTTGTAATTGGGGTTATTGTTGGTGGAATCTGGGGAATTTCAAAATCCGTTGACCGCGTCATGATGGAAGTTTATAACATTATTTCAAACATTCCATCTCTCTTGATTGTCATTGTCTTGACTTACTCAATTGGTGCTGGTTTCTGGAATTTGATTTTTGCCATGAGTGTGACAACTTGGATTGGGATTGCTTATATGATTCGTATCCAAATCATGCGTTACCGTGACTTGGAATACAACCTTGCTTCTCAAACACTTGGAACACCAACCTTTAAAATCATTGTTAAAAACATCATGCCGCAATTGGTATCTGTTATTGTTTCTACAATGACCTTGATGTTGCCAAGTTTTATCTCTTATGAAGCCTTCCTTTCCTTCTTTGGATTGGGATTGCCTGTAACAGTGCCAAGTTTGGGACGTTTGATCTCAGATTACTCACAAAACGTTACGACCAACGCTTACTTATTCTGGATTCCGTTGACAACCTTGATCTTGGTATCCCTATCTCTTTTCGTTGTTGGTCAAAACCTAGCGGATGCTAGTGATCCACGTACACATAGATAGGAGTAGACATGACAAAAGAAAGTAATGTAATTTTGACTGCTCGTGATATTGTCGTGGAATTTGACGTTCGTGACAAAGTTCTGACGGCTATCCGAGGGGTTTCTCTGGACCTGATTGAAGGAGAAGTTCTTGCCTTGGTAGGTGAGTCCGGTTCTGGTAAATCTGTTTTAACAAAAACCTTTACAGGGATGTTAGAAGACAATGGACGTATTGCCCAAGGAAGCATCGACTATCGTGGACAAGACTTGACCGCTCTTACTTCTAACAAGGAATGGGAGAAGATTCGTGGTGCTAAAATTGCGACTATCTTCCAAGACCCTATGACAAGTTTGGACCCAATCAATACAATCGGTAGCCAAATCACTGAAGTTATCATTAAACACCAAGGGAAAACAGCTAAGGAAGCCAAAGAGATGGCAATCGACTATATGAACAAGGTCGGAATCCCAGATGCTGAAAAACGTTTTGAAGAGTATCCTTTCCAATATTCTGGAGGGATGCGCCAACGTATCGTTATCGCGATTGCCCTTGCCTGTCGTCCAGATATCTTGATCTGTGATGAGCCAACAACGGCCCTTGATGTAACCATTCAAGCGCAAATCATTGATTTGCTTAAAACCTTGCAAAATGAGTACCACTTTACCATTATCTTTATCACCCATGACCTTGGTGTGGTAGCAAGTATTGCGGATAAGGTAGCGGTTATGTATGCTGGTGAAATTGTAGAATACGGAACTGTTGAGGAAGTTTTCTACGACCCACGTCATCCATATACTTGGAGTCTCTTGTCTAGCTTGCCACAGCTTGCTGATGATAAAGGGGAATTGTACTCTATCCCAGGAACACCACCGTCTCTTTATACTGAGTTGAAAGGTGATGCCTTTGCCCTTCGTTCAGATTATGCGATGCAAATTGATTTTGAAGAGAAAGCGCCTCAGTTTTCAGTCACTGATACCCACTGGGCTAAGACTTGGTTGCTTCATGAGAATGCTCCTAAAGTTGAAAAACCTGGAGTCATTGCAGATTTGCATGACAAGATTCGTGATAAAATGGGCTTTGCTCATCTAGAAGACTAGGAGGAAGGAAATGTCTGAAAAATTAGTAGAAATTAAAGATTTAGAAATTTCCTTCGGTGAAGGAAGTAAGAAGTTTGTTGCGGTTAAAAACGCCAACTTCTTTATCAACAAGGGAGAAACTTTCTCTCTTGTTGGTGAGTCTGGTAGTGGGAAAACAACCATTGGTCGTGCCATTATTGGTCTAAATAATACTAGTAAAGGTGAAATCATCTTTGATGGTCATAAAATTAATGGGAAAAAATCTCATAAGGAATCATCAGACTTGATTCGTCGTATCCAGATGATTTTCCAGGACCCTGCAGCTAGCTTGAATGAGCGTGCGACAGTTGACTATATCATCTCTGAAGGTCTTTACAACTATCATTTATTCAAAGACGAAGAAGATCGAAAAGAAAAAGTTCAAAAGATGATTCATGAAGTTGGACTTTTGAAAGAACACTTGACCCGCTATCCACACGAGTTTTCTGGTGGTCAACGCCAGCGTATCGGGATTGCCCGTGCCCTTGTGATGGAACCTGATTTCGTTATTGCGGATGAGCCAATTTCAGCCTTGGATGTATCAGTGCGTGCGCAAGTCTTGAACTTGCTCAAGAAGTTCCAAAAAGAGTTGGGCTTGACTTATCTCTTTATCGCCCATGACTTGTCAGTTGTTCGCTTTATCTCAGATCGTATCGCTGTTATCTATAAGGGAGTTATTGTCGAAGTGGCGGAGACAGAGGAGTTGTTTAACAATCCTGTCCACCCATACACTCAAGCGCTTCTATCTGCTGTACCGATTCCAGATCCAATCTTGGAACGCAAGAAGGTCTTGAAAGTTTACGATCCTGACCAACATGACTATGAGACAGACAAGCCATCTATGGTAGAAATTCGTCCAGGTCACTACGTTTGGGCTAACCAAGCAGAAGTTGCTCGATACAAAGAAGCTCTTAAAAAATAAACAGACTAAGAGAGGACCGAAAGGTCTTCTCATTTTTAATAGAAAAATTCCCCTTCTACTAGCTTGTAAAAGGGGAATTGTATTATCATTAGCGTTTAGACCAGGTACGTTTCATAAAGAGTAGCAAAATTGGGTATATCTCTAAACGACCTGCAATCATTGCAAAGGAGAGTAGGATTTTAGAGATGGGACTAAAGATGGCAAAACTCGAGGTTGTACCTAGAATAGGTCCGATATTGTTAAAACAGCTGAAGACAGCACTGGTCACGACTAGAAAATCATTGCTATCAAGACTGACGATAAAGATGAGAGAAAGAATAATCATCATATAGATGGAAAAATATTTAAGAATCTTGTGCTGGGTATCCTTATCAATCACGGTTTTATTGACGTGTAGAGTCAAAACACGGTGAGGGGATAAGGTGGACAAAATCTGATTTTTTGCGATTTTAGAGAGGATGAGTCCTCTGATCACCTTAAGACCACCTGCAGTTGACCCAGCTGAGCCACCGATCGCCATGAGGAAGAGGAGGATAAACTGGGAGAAAAGGGGCCAGTTGGTAATATCTCCGTATCCAAAACCTGTTGTCGTGATGATATTGGAAACCTGAAAGAAGGCCATTTCAACACTTTTAGAACCCCCTTGGTAGAGGTGGAGCGTATTAAGCGTAATCAAGCCAGTAGAAACTAGGACAATGATTATATATGCTCGTAGTTCTTCATCTCCAAAGAAGGCCTTAACCCGACGGAGCATGAGGTAGTAGTAGAGATTGAAGTTAACCCCAAAAACCAGAACTCCGATACTAACGAGATAGGTGATGAGTGAGCTACCGTAGTGGGCAATTCCGTCGTTATAGACGGTAAAGCCCCCAGTTCCCGCTGTTCCCATAGCGATGACAAAACTATCATAGAGAGGCATGCCTGCTAGGTAGTAGATAACCACAAAAAGGGAGAAGAGAGCCAGATAAAGCAGATAGAGAATCTGGGCAGTGTTTTTTAGCTTGGATACGACCTTGCCAAAGACAGGTCCAGGGACCTCAGCCTTCATCACTTCCAAGTGGCTATTCTTGGCATTGTCCATAATGGCAAGTGCAAAGACGAGTACCCCCATCCCTCCAATCAAGTGGGTGAAACTTCTCCAGAAGAGGAGGGAACGAGTGAGAACGGAAACATCTGTTAGGATAGTAGCACCAGTCGTCGTAAATCCAGAACTGATTTCAAAGAAGGCATCGATGATGCTGGGGATTTGTCCTGAAAAGACAAAGGGGAGGCCACCAAAGAAAGACCATAGAATCCAACAGAGGGCAACAATTAAGACTCCTTCCTTGGCATAAATCCGTTGATTTTTCGGTTTCCGTAAAACACCTAGACCACCAAGAAGGACTAAAATTCCAATCGTAGAAAAGAGAGCGATAAATACTTGACTGGATTCTTGGTAATAGATTGCTACACTAACAGGGACTAGGAGAAGAACAGCCTCAATCAAGAGAAGTTTTGATAGGAGGTAACGAATCATACTTTTATTCATTTTTTACCTCTCGATCAAATCATAAATTTTGGTGATGTTTGGCAATAAGGTCGTCACGAGCAACTTGTCTCCCACCTCAAGCATATCCTCTCCAGTAGGGAAGATTGTTTTTCCTTTTCGGATAATTGCTGCGATGAGAACCTCTTTTTTCAATTTCAACTGTGATAGAGGTTTGGCAGTCATTTTATTAGCTTCCTTGATTTGGAATTGGAGAGTTTCAATTTGACCGTTTGCTAGATGGTGCATGGCTTGAAGGTCTGAGTACTGAGCGTTTACTCGACCACGGATAAAGTGCATAATGGTATCTACTGCGATGCTTTTTGGTGTGATGATACTTGAAAAATCAGGTGCGTGGATAATCTCTAGAAGGCTTGTTCGGTTGACCTTGGTGATATTCTTATGGACGCCAACACGGTCAAGAAACATAGAAGTGATGATATTTTCCTCATCAACTCCAGTCAAGGTTGCGACTGCATCATAGTGGGGAGCACTTTCTTCCAGCAAAATGTCTTTTGCAGTTCCATCTCCTTGGACAATATAGAGATTGGGGAACTTTTCGCTGAAGAAACGAGCTCTTTCAGGATTAATCTCGATGACCTTGGTATCAATGCGACTGTCTTTTAAAATGCCAAGCAGATAATAAGCGATCTTTCCAGCTCCAACGATAAGTAAGCTTTTCACTGCACGAGATTTAAAATAGTTATGGAAAAGCATCATATCTACACGATTTCCCGTAACAAAAATCCTATCCTTGTCTTGGATAATAATATCACCGCTTGGAATCATCAGTTGGTGATCTCTCTCCATAGCACAGACAATGACATTGCCAAACTTTTTACGGAAGTCTGAGATTGGCATTTGACAAAGACCGCTAGAGTCCTTGACAACAAATTCCATGAGACTGACCCGACCTCCAGCAAATCGTTCGACAGAGAGGGCATTAGGGAAATCAATGATATTTGAGATCGCACGCGCTGCCAGGAGCTCTGGATTAACAATAAGTGAAAATCCAAGAATGTTTTTCTCTTTAAAATAGGTATTAGAGTATTCAGGATTTCGCACCCGAACGATGGTTTCTTTAGCACCCATTTTTTTAGCAAGTACCGCTGAAATCATATTCACTTCATCGTGTTCGGTTAGGGCGATAAAGATATCGCACTCTTGGACACCGGCTTGCTCTAAGATGGCAAAGTCAGCACCATTTCCAAGGAGACCTATGATATCATAGCGACTGACAATGTGATTGAGGACAGCCTCATCTTGTTCGATAAGGACAACGTCATGGTTTTCTGCAACCAGTGAACGACAGAGGGCGAAACCAACTTTCCCTCCACCAACAAGGACAATTTTCATATAAAAAACCTACTTTTTCATGATGTAACTATCATACCCTTTTTTAGCAAAAAATGCACTTGCTAAGGCGATTTTTAAGGGAAGAAAGGCTTTTTTCAAGTTTTGAAGATACATTTGCTTAACTTCTATAACAATGTCTCTGATTTGAAGTAATTTGGTTCTTTTACCATACCTTTTCAGAAAGGAATGACCAAACATGAAAATATCATCAAAAAAAGTAAAAAAATCAAGTCGTTTCTATTGACAATGATTCTGAAAGTGTTATACTAAGGAAGTAGTTTCGCTGATTTACTTCAAACCTGTTGTGAGGTAAGTTAACGACGCCTTAACCACGCTGTTTGCTGAGCTTGACTCCGGGCAGTGTGGCTATTTTTTTGCAATGATAAAAGGAAACCCGTCATGACAAATCACATTGTATTATTCGAGCCTCAGATTCCACAAAATACAGGTAACATTGCGCGTACTTGCGCTGCGACCAATTCTCCCCTCCACATCATTAAACCAATGGGCTTTCCCATTGACGACCGAAAGATGAAGCGGGCTGGTTTGGATTACTGGGATAAGCTTGAGATTTATTTTTATGACAGCTTGGAAGATTTCATGTCTCAGATGAAAGGACAAGTCTATCTGATTTCGAAATTTGCTGAGAAAGTGTATTCTGAGGTGGATTTATCGACTGACGAAGACCATTATTTTCTCTTTGGACGTGAAGACAAGGGCTTGCCTGAGGACTTTATGCGAGACCATCCTGAGAAGGCTCTCCGTATTCCTATGAACGATGAACACGTTCGCAGCCTCAATGTGTCCAATACGGTCTGTATGATTGTCTATGAGGCTCTCCGTCAGCAACATTTTGCTGGTCTTGAGCTTGTTCACACCTATGAAGTAGATAAATTGAAATAATCAAAATGCTTGCACTTGCAAGCGTTTTTTGTTATGATAAAGGGGTCTTCAGGGCTGGGTGAGATTCCCGACCGGCGGTGACTTTAATTAGCTATTCTGGCTTACTCTTCGTTGTCTTGTCTCGATATACTCAAGTATTATCTTCGACTGCGACGCCTAGATTAATCCAAAATATCTTAGTTAAAGAAGTCCGCGAGCGCAAGCTGATGTGGTGCGATTCCACAACCGACAGTATAGTCTGGATGGGAGAAGACGAGAGAATGGCTTTGTCTGTTCTGATGAGTTTATAGATGAATTGCAACCGCTTGCTCAACAGAGTGAGAGGGAACTTTTGGGATATAAAAAGTGAGAATAGATAGAGGGATCCTTTCCAACTTCTTCTGATTTTATAGAAAATTGGAGGAACCTGTTATGACAAACACACGTCGAATTTCGACCATTGCGATTTTATCAGCCATTTCATTTGTGCTGATGTACTTTGACTTTCCGCTCTTGCCAGCGGCAACCTTCCTCAAGATTGAGTTTAGTATCTTGCCAGTCCTTGTGGGCTTGGTGGTGATGGATTTGCCAGCTGCTCTAGGAATTCTCTTGATGCGCTCACTCTTGAAGTTGCTTCTGAATAGCCAAGGAGTGAACACCTACATTGGTTTGCCAATGAATATCATAGCTTTGGGAGTTTTTGTCATCGTATTTGCTATGATTTGGAAAAAGGAACGAACAACCCTTCGTTTCCTACTAGGCTCTCTAGCTGGGACTATTGGTTTGACTGTGGCAATGTTGGTTCTCAACTATGTCTATGCGGTTCCTTTGTACGCGCAGTTTGCCAACTTTGATATTAGAGAAATTATAGGACTTTCTAACTACTTGATGACTATGGTTTTACCTTTTAACCTGATTGAAGGTATCATCTTTGCCGTTTCATTCTGGTTGTTATACGTCCTCTTGAAACCAACCTTAAAACATTATGAGAGATAAACAAACATTTTTAATGAAGGGCAGTTTTGCCCTTTTACTTTTCGTCCTTCTTGGCTATATGGTTAAGTTCTATCCTGAAACGCTGGTCGGTTTTGATCAACCGATTCAGACTGCTCTTCGTGGGGACTTGCCAGATTATTTGACAGTTCTGTTCCGAGCCATCACACGCCTGATCGATATCCCAGTGATTATCACCTGGGTTGCCATCGCAGCCGTTATCTTTTATCGTAAGCAGTGGAAGATAGAAAGCTACTTCATGGCGGGCAATCTAGCCTTAGCTAGTCTTTTAATCGTGACCTTTAAAAATATTTACCAGCGTCCACGACCAGCTATCTTACACTTGGTAGAGGAGAAGGGATTTTCCTTCCCAAGCGGGCATTCTCTGGCTGTAACTTTGATGGTAGGCACTCTGATTGTCATTCTCAGTCAACGAATTAAAGATCCAGTCTGGAGAAAAATCGTGCAAATCGTCCTTGGCTTCTACCTAGTCAGTGTGTTGTTATCTCGGGTCTATCTGGGAGTTCACTACCCATCAGATGTTCTTGCCAGTTTCTGTGTGGGTTTGGGAGTCTTGTTTATCGAATTTCCTTTCTATGACAAGCTTCGCTTCCAATGGCGATTTAAAGGCAAGCAGAAGTGAGATAGGTCTTGCAAGAATGGTAAAAATCTGATAAACTAAGTAGTAATTGAATAGAAATCCGCAAGACTAGTAACTCAAGGGAAGTATATTAGGGAGGAGAGCCGTGACTGCAAGCTCTCTATATGAAAGCTGGGTGAATTCACTTGCGCATGGATTTAGAAATGAAGGTCTGACTTGTCAGATGAAAACGGATGGTACCGCGTGTCAACGCTCCGAGTGGAGTTTTTGACATGTGGTTTTCTTTTTATCTACGAGAGACTGATGGAGGAATTATGTCAACTATTGAAGAACAATTAAAAGCGCTTCGTGAGGAAACGCTGGCTAGCTTGAAGCAGATTACTGCTGAAAATGAAAAAGAGATGCAAGACTTGCGTGTCTCTGTCCTAGGGAAAAAGGGTTCGCTTACTGAAATCCTCAAAGGGATGAAAGATGTTTCTGCTGAGATGCGTCCAATCATCGGGAAACACGTCAATGAAGCACGTGATGTCTTGACAGCTGCTTTTGAAGAAACAGCTAAACTTTTGGAAGAAAAGAAAGTTGAAGCACAACTTGCTAGCGAGAGCATCGATGTGACCCTTCCAGGTCGTCCAGTTGCGACTGGTCACCGTCACGTTCTCACTCAAACTAGTGAAGAAATCGAAGATATCTTCATCGGGATGGGTTACCAAGTCGTGGATGGCTTTGAAGTAGAGCAAGACTACTATAACTTTGAACGTATGAACCTTCCGAAAGATCACCCAGCCCGCGATATGCAGGATACTTTCTACATTACAGAAGAAATCTTGCTTCGTACTCACACGTCTCCGGTTCAGGCGCGTGCCATGGATGCCCATGATTTTTCAAAAGGTCCTTTGAAGATGATTTCACCAGGGCGTGTATTCCGTCGTGATACGGACGATGCGACCCACAGTCACCAGTTCCACCAAATCGAAGGCTTGGTTGTTGGGAAAAACATCTCTATGGCAGACCTGCAAGGAACGCTTCAATTGATCGTTCAAAAGATGTTCGGTGAAGAGCGTCAGATCCGTCTGCGTCCATCTTATTTCCCATTCACAGAGCCATCTGTTGAGGTGGATGTTTCCTGCTTCAAGTGTGGTGGAGAAGGCTGTAACGTATGTAAGAAAACAGGTTGGATTGAAATTATGGGTGCCGGTATGGTTCATCCACGTGTCCTTGAGATGAGTGGAATCGATGCGACTGTTTACTCTGGATTTGCGTTTGGTCTAGGACAAGAGCGTGTAGCTATGCTCCGTTACGGAATCAACGATATCCGTGGATTCTACCAAGGAGATGTCCGCTTCTCAGAACAGTTTAAATAATGATTAGAAAAGTAGAAAAGGCCGATGTTGGGATGTTGACCAAAATTGCCAAACAAACCTTTCGTGAAACATTTGCGCATGATAATACGGAAGAGCAGTTACAGGAATACTTTGAAGAGGCTTATAGTCTGAGAGTTTTGTCAACTGAGTTGGAAAATCCTGACTCCGAAACCTATTTCATTATGCATGAAGAGGAGATAGCTGGTTTTCTCAAAGTCAACTGGGGAAATGCTCAAACTGAGAGAGAATTAGAGAACGCTTTTGAAATTCAATGCCTCTATGTGCTACAAAAATTCCAAGGATTTGGACTTGGTAAGCAACTGTTTGAATTCGCTCTGGAACTTGCCGAAAAAAATGGTTTTTCCTGGGCTTGGCTAGGTGTTTGGGAACATAATACAAAAGCTCAAGCATTTTATAATCGATATGGTTTTGAAAAATTTAGCCAACATCATTTTATGGTTGGTCAAAAAGTAGATACGGATTGGTTACTGAAAAAGAAATTAAGGTAAGAAGAGGATTCTTCTATTGAAATGATAGGAAAGGAAAAAACTAGAGTGACAACTGTCATTCTGGAGAACTAAATTATGCTTGTATCTTATAAATGGTTAAAAGAATTGGTGGACATTGATGTGCCATCACAAGAGTTGGCTGAGAAAATGTCAACTACAGGGATCGAGGTCGAAGGTGTCGAATCACCGGCTGCTGGTCTCTCAAAAATTGTCGTCGGTGAGGTCTTGTCTTGCGAAGATGTGCCAGAAACTCACTTGCATGTCTGTCAGGTTAATGTGGGTGAAGAAGAAGCCCGTCAAATCGTTTGTGGTGCTCCAAATGTGCGAGCTGGTATCAAGGTTATGGTGGCTCTTCCAGGAGCTCGCATCGCTGACAACTACAAAATCAAAAAAGGGAAAATCCGTGGTTTGGAATCTCTCGGAATGATCTGCTCACTTGGTGAATTAGGGATTTCTGACTCTGTTGTACCGAAAGAATTTTCAGATGGCATCCAAATCTTGCCAGAAAATGCTGTTCCAGGTGAGGAAGTCTTCTCCTATCTAGACTTGGATGATGAAATCATCGAACTTTCCATCACACCAAACCGTGCAGACGCTCTTTCTATGCGGGGCGTGGCGCACGAAGTGGCAGCCATCTATGACAAGGCAGTTAGTTTTAAGGAATTCAGTTTAACAGAAACAAATGAAAGTGCAGCAGATGCTCTTTCTGTAGGGATTGAGACAGACAAGGCGCCTTACTATGCAGCCCGTATCTTGGACAATGTGACCATCGCACCAAGTCCACAATGGTTGCAAAATATCCTCATGAATGAAGGCATCCGTCCGATCAATAACGTAGTGGACGTAACCAACTACATCCTGCTTTACTTTGGTCAACCCATGCATGCCTTTGACTTGGATACCTTTGAAGGGACTGACATCCGTGTGCGTGAAGCGCGTGCTGGTGAAAAATTGGTGACTTTGGACGGTGAAGAACGTGACTTGGAAACAAATGACTTAGTCATCACTGTCGCTGACAAACCAGTAGCCCTTGCAGGTGTCATGGGGGGGCAAGCAACAGAAATATCTGAAAATTCTAGTCGTGTTGTCCTTGAAGCGGCTGTTTTCAATGGTAAATCCATCCGCAAGACTAGCGGACGCCTTAACCTTCGTTCGGAATCATCTTCTCGCTTTGAAAAAGGGATCAACGTGGCAACTGTTAACGAAGCCCTTGAAGCGGCGGCTAGCATGATTGCTGATCTTGCAGGTGCGACTGTGCGTAAGGGTATCGTTTCGGCAGGCCAGCTTGATACTTCTGATGTGGAAGTTTCTTCGACTCTGGCTGACGTCAACCGTGTCCTTGGTACGGAACTTTCATATGCTGATGTCGAAGATGTCTTCCGTCGTCTTGGCTTTGGCCTTTCTGGCAATGCAGAAAGCTTTACAGTCAGCGTACCCCGTCGTCGTTGGGATATTACCATCGAAGCGGACCTCTTTGAAGAAATCGCTCGTATCTATGGTTACGATCGTTTGCCAACTAGTCTTCCAAAAGATGATGGTACAGCAGGTGAATTGACTGCGACACAAAAATTGCGTCGCCAAGTTCGTACCATCGCTGAGGGAGCAGGTTTGACAGAAATCATTACCTACGCTCTGACAACGCCTGAAAAAGCAGTTGAGTTCACAGCTCAACCAAGTAACCTTACAGAACTCATGTGGCCAATGACAGTGGACCGTTCTGTCCTCCGCCAAAATATGGTCTCAGGTATCCTTGATACGGTGGCCTACAACGTAGCTCGTAAGAACAAAAACTTGGCTCTTTACGAGATTGGAAAAGTCTTTGAACAAACAGGCAATCCAAAAGAAGATCTACCAAATGAGATCAATAGCTTTGCCTTTGCCTTAACCGGATTGGTTGCTGAAAAAGATTTCCAAACGGCAGCAGTTCCAGTTGATTTCTTCTATGCTAAGGGAATCCTTGAAGCGCTCTTTACTCGCTTGGGACTAGAAGTGACCTATGCAGCAACAGCTGAGATTACAAGTCTCCACCCAGGACGTACGGCCGTGATTTCACTCGGCGACCAAGTTCTTGGTTTCCTTGGCCAAGTGCATCCAGTCACTGCCAAGGCCTACGATATTCCAGAAACGTATGTAGCTGAGCTCAACCTTTCAGCCATTGAAGCTGCCCTTCAACCAGCTGCTCCATTTGTGGAAATCACGAAATTCCCAGCAGTTAGCCGTGATATTGCCCTTCTTCTCAAGGCAGAAATTAGCCATCAAGAAGTTGTAGATGCAATTCAAGCTGCAGGTGTGAAACGTTTGACAGATATCAAACTCTTCGACGTCTTCTCAGGTGAAAAACTGGGACTTGGTATGAAGTCAATGGCCTATAGCCTAACCTTCCAAAATCCAGAAGATAGCTTGACGGACGAAGAAGTAGCACGTTACATGGAAAAAATCCAAACTTCTCTCGAAGAAAAAGTCCATGCAGAAGTGCGTTAAATTTTCAATCCATCCTTCGGGGTGGATTTTTAGTTTCAAAAGAACAGTTCAGAAGAGAAAAGCGATAGTTGAGGAGGAAGCCATCTCAGAAAGTCTTTAATGAGTTATACTAAACCTATCACTGAAGTACTTAAAATTTATTAGAGAAAGGATACTTTTGCTACTTATAATCCGATAAAATGGACATAAATCGTTGTAAAGGCTATCAAAAAGGAGTATAATAAATGCAACATATCTCGGAGGTGGAAAATGTTAGAAGTAAGAAATCTAGAGAAAAGTTTCGGTTCCAAGCAAGTCTTGTTTGGTGTCGATTTTCAGGCAAGTCCAGGAAGGATTCTGGGCTTGGTCGGGAAGAATGGTGCTGGGAAAACAACGATTTTCCACAGTATGTTGAAATTTTTAGAGTATCAAGGAGAGATCAGTCTGGATGGGCAGGAGATTCGTCAGGAAACCTATGCTCGGATTGGCTATCTGCCTGAGGAACGCAGCCTCATGCCCAAGCTGACAGTCCTTGAACAAGTTCGCTACTTGGCGACTCTAAAGGGCATGGATGCCAAGGAGGTCAAGGAAAAACTCCCTCAATGGATGGAAAAACTCGAAGTGAAGGGCAAATTGACCGACAAAATCAAGAGTCTTTCCAAAGGGAATCAACAGAAAATTCAGCTGATTATCACCCTAATCCATGAGCCAGACTTGATTATCCTGGATGAGCCTTTTAGTGGTTTGGATCCAGTCAATACCGAGTTGCTCAAACAGGTCATCTTGAAAGAGAAAGAGCGCGGTGCAATCATTATCTTTTCTGACCATGTCATGACCAATGTTGAGGAACTTTGCGATGATATCCTGATGATTCGTGATGGGCGTGTGGTCTTGCATGGACCAGTTCAGGATGTTCGCAATCAATACGGGAAAACACGTCTTTTTGTTTCAAGTGAACGAAGCAAGGAAGAATTGGAAAAACTTCCTCATGTCAAACAGGTGAGCTTGACCAAGCAAGGTAGTTGGAAATTGATCCTAGATGATGAGAGCGCTGGAAGAGAACTCTTCCCAATCCTCACTCAAGGTCAATACATCGCGACCTTTGACCAACAAGCTCCAACAATCGATGAAATCTTTAAACTAGAATCAGGGGTGGAAGTATGAGAAATATGTGGGTTGTAATGAAGGAAACCTATCTTCGACATGTCAAGTCGTGGAGTTTCTTCTTTATGGTGATTTCGCCGTTCCTCTTTTTAGCCTTATCTGTAGGAATCGGCTTTCTCCAAGGGTCTTCTATGGCCAAGAATAGTAAGATAGCAGTAGTAACAACTGTACCATCTGTGGAAGAAGGGCTCAAGGGTACCAATGGTATCAACTTTGATTATAAGGATGAAGCTAGTGCCCAAGCTGCTATCAAGGATGAAAAAATCAAGGGTTACCTAACTATTGATCAAGAGGATAGTGTCATCAAAGCCGTTTACCATGGTGAAACTTCTCTTGAAACAGGTATCAAGCTAGCAGTAACCAATAAACTCAATGAGCTTCAATACCAACTCAATCGTTCGGCGGCTAATTTGTCTCAAGAACAGGAAAAACGCCTGAGTCAAACCGTTGACTTTACTGAGAAGATTGATGAATCTAAGGAAAACAAAAAAATTGTTCAAACCATTGCGGCCGCAGGGCTTGGTTTCTTCCTTTATATGATTTTGATTACCTATGCCAGTGTCACTGCTCAGGAAGTAGCTAGCGAGAAAGGAACCAAAATTATGGAGGTGGTCTTCTCTAGTATCCGAGCTAGTCATTATTTCTACGCTCGCATGCTGGCTCTGCTTCTTGTGATTTTGACTCATATTGGCATTTACGTCGTGGGTGGGCTGGCTGCCATTCTTCTCTTTAAAGACCTACCAATCTTGGCACAATCTGGTATTTTAAACCATGTAGGAGAGGCTTTCTCGCTCAACACCTTATTGTTTGTCTTGGTTAGCCTCTTTATGTACGTTGTTTTAGCAGCCTTCTTAGGATCTATGGTTTCTCGTCCTGAAGATGCCGGTAAGGCCTTGTCGCCTTTGATGATCTTGATTATAGCAGGATTTGTCGGTGTGACTTCTCTAGGTGCTGCAGGAGACAATTTGGTTCTGAAAATTGGTTCCTATATTCCTTTCATCTCGACCTTCTTTATGCCATTTAGAGCTATAAATGGATATGCAAGTGGTCTAGAAGCTTGGATTTCCCTTGCTATAACGGTTGTTTTTGCAGTCACTGCAACAGCCTTTATCGGGCGTATGTATGCCAGCCTAGTCCTTCAGACAGATGACTTAGGTCTATGGAAAAGCTTCAAACGTGCCTTGGCTTATAAATAGGTTTGCGGATTAAAAGAAAATATAAAATAACAAAAGGATAAGATTCAAGTGAAATCTTATCCTTTTTGAGTGTTTTTATCCTAATACTTTCTTTAGAAACAATAACTAAAAATACATAGTACTAGGGAAAAAGGCATAGATCCTTTTTCACCTATACATGCAAAAAATGATTTATTCGTTTAGCTTAATATTTCCACTTTTTGCAGTAATAGTGAGAGTGGCAGTAGGATTTTCAATTTTGTGAACGAGAGTACTACCAGTATGCTTGCTGTCTTTAGTGTATTCTACATTGATGCCGTTAGGGATATCAATATCACCAAGAGTTGTTTTTAGATCGAAGGATAGTTTATTCAAACTATTGGGAACCAGTTGCAGGTTGATATCTCCTAGCTGATTAGTGATGGAGATGTTTCCAACTAAGTCTAATTGCTTGGAACTTATTGAGCCACTAGATATTTTTAAACTAGTGTCGGAAATTTTACTTGAATTTAGATTGATATCGCCCAGAGAAGCAGTGATTTCACCAGTTTCAAAATGACTATTATTTAGTCCGATATTACCCGAAGAAGCATTGATTTTTCCAGAGCTAATCTGGCTGTTATTAAAGGAAATCTCTCCCAGAGAGTTCTTAAATTTACCAGATGCGAATTGGCTATCATTCACAGTCAACGAGCCATTGGATAGAGAGAAGTCAGCATTTTTGGCTGATAGATTGGACAGCGTAACATCTCCTAATGACGAACTGCCGCTGAATGTCTCAAGCTTGGTCCCCTTAGGCAGGGAAAGCTGTACAGTACGCTTCCCCTGAGATTCTTGGTCAAATAAGCTGAGTAAAGAGCGGATGCCAGCGCTTATGTGGAAGGAGCCTGCACCTTCTTCCTTGATGTTTAAGTTTCCGTTTTCAGAACTTGTCGTGATTTTTCCAAGCGAGCTTCCATCAATCTGATAGTTACCATCGCTTTGGTAATAGGTCAAGTGAACCTTGTCATCAGGAGATTCGCTGATGACGAGGTTTCTAGCTGCTAAATTAATATTTAGGGAAGAAAGATCAGAGAAACTTTCTTCTTTTTTCGTTAGTTTTACCTTGCTTTTGGCAGAATTGACCAAGTCATTGACACCGCCTGTCATGGAGCCGATAGTTATCAAGGCTCCACCAAAGAGGCAGGCTAAAATAGCTGCGGATAAAAGAGGTTTTTTCAATTTGATGTTAGCCATGACGTGCTCCTTTCTTTGCGAAAAGTTGAGCTAGTTTGACAAAGCCAGCCTTGCCAAACTGAGTAACAGGAGAAATGCCTGCGTAGAAGATGCCAGACAGTCCCAGAGCTAGAACACTGAGCCCCAGAGTGAACAGGAAGGCCGGGATCGATGTCGTCAGTCCCACTGTCAAAGTGTCCCAGATCAGGCTGATTCCAAAAATAAAGAATGCAAAGGCACCTATAGCCATGACGAGAGCAAAGATAAAGACTAAGAGGAAGAAAACAAAAGTCAAAAGTGCTGCTACTATAAAGAGCGGAATAGCCAAGGGTGCTGCCAAAATGGATAGGATAGCAATCTGGACGATGTTCTTAGTGTTTTTTGATGAACTGCTGTCTTGATTATCTTCCTCGACTTTTTTGTCCAAAAGATTCAACATAATCTCGTGGGCCGCTTCCTTAGGGCTTCCTAAATCAGCAATAGCGGCTACTTCACCTTCAGGTCCTACTTCGTCAAAATACTCAGTGAAATGTTCTATAGTTTCTTCGTAATCCTTACGTGGTAGTTTTTTTAGATACTTTTCTAGCTCAGCTAGATATTCAGTTTTTGTCATGTCGAATGCTCCCTTCTACGATGCCGTTGATTGTTGTAGTATAAAGTTTCCACTCTTCTTTCAGAGTAAGTAGGTATTCATATCCGTAGGAAGTAAGTGTATAGTATTTTCGTTTACGCCCCTGTTTTTCCTTCGAATAAGTTGCGAGATAATCATTTTGTTCCAGCTTTTTTAGTATGGGATAAAGAATAGACTCTTTGATGTTAGCAATTAGCTTAATGGTCTGACTAATCTCATAACCGTAGGAATCATCTTTTTCAAGAATGGCAAGGATGAGAAATTTTATTAAAGCTGAGGATGTAGGGAAATACATGAACCACCTCCTTATGTAAAAAAAATATATATAATTAATTTATATATAGCTTACCGTCTTTTAGAATAATTGTCAAGTATGATATATAAAAAAAATATATAATTCAACAAAATAGTTTGTAATGATATTACGCAAAAACATGTTTACTATAAAATAAGAAGTAGTACATCGATTAAGAATGGGAAAGAAAGCTTATTGAGAATGATTAATATGAAAACTTCTTTGATGATAAAAGGGAAAAATATTTTCATATCTATTGACTTTTAGTAGTGAAATTTGGTATGATAGTAGACGGTATTGTTTACCCCATTTGTAAGGCCCCGGAACCTTTCAAATACCCCGCGGACCGGAACATCCGCCCAGTAAACAAAAACGATATTCATATAGGAGAAATCATGAACAAAACTACATTCATGGCTAAACCAGGCCAAGTAGAACGCAAATGGTACGTTGTTGACGCAACTGATGTACCTCTTGGACGCCTTTCAGCAGTTGTTGCTAGCGTACTTCGCGGAAAAAACAAACCAACATTCACACCACACACTGATACAGGTGACTTCGTAATCGTTATCAATGCTGAAAAAGTTAAATTGACTGGTAAAAAAGCAACTGATAAGATTTACTACACTCACTCAAACCACCCAGGTGGATTGAAACAAATCTCTGCTGGTGAACTTCGTTCTAAAAATGCAGTACGTTTGATCGAAAAATCAGTTAAAGGTATGCTTCCACACAATACTCTTGGCCGCGCTCAAGGTATGAAATTGAAAGTATTCGTTGGAGCTGAGCACACTCACGCTGCACAACAACCAGAAGTTCTTGATATTTCAGGACTTATCTAAGGAAAGGAACAATAAAGTATGTCACAAGCACAATATGCAGGTACTGGACGTCGTAAAAACGCTGTTGCACGCGTTCGCCTTGTTCCAGGAACTGGTAAAATCACTGTTAACAAAAAAGATGTTGAAGAGTACATCCCACACGCTGACCTTCGTCTTGTAATCAACCAACCATTCGCAGTTACTTCAACTGTAGGTTCATACGACGTTTTCGTTAATGTTGTAGGTGGTGGATACGCTGGTCAATCAGGAGCTATCCGTCACGGTATCGCTCGTGCCCTTCTTCAAGTAGACCCAGACTTCCGTGATTCATTGAAACGCGCAGGACTTCTTACACGTGACTCACGTAAGGTTGAGCGTAAGAAGCCAGGTCTTAAGAAAGCTCGTAAAGCATCACAATTTAGTAAACGTTAATTCGAACGAATTACTATACTTACAAAGAGCACCTTTCGGGGTGTTCTTTTTTATCGACACTTTGTAGATTTATAATTGGGAATCTCGTTGAATGGTATCAGGTAAATGAAAAGATTCGTTGATAATATCCTATTTCTTCGTACTTTAGTTTAATACCTATAATGTAAAAAACTCTAGCTATCAGGTAGTTGATAGTTAGAGTTTTTTTCTATTCATATGATTTAATGAGATTAAATAAGTCCTCTACTTCTGATGACGGTGTAGCTGATTTGAGATAAGCGTAATAAACTGTAAATGTTATCTGGTCCTCCGGTATTAGAGGGATTTTTATTAAATCATCATCTTCATCAGAAAGTGCGATATCAGCCAGTAAACTAACGCCAATCCCTTTCTTTAAAAGTTCTTTAAGAATGACAATGTCATCAGTCTTAAAGAATATTTCTGCCTTGTTTTGATGCTTTTGATTAAGTAGTTCAAAAGCTTTTAGATGAACAAAGTGTTCGTCTAAGAGTATAAAGGATTGATCTACTAATTCTTCAAAAGCGAGGGAAGGAGCAGTGGCAAGAGGATGGTTCTTAGATAAAATGACATACAGTTCTTTATGAAATAGCTCGTGTATCTCTATTGAAGGATGATTGAGTGGTTCAATCAAACCGAGTAGGCTTGCATCAAGGTCTCCCTTGATGAGAAGGTTTAATAACTCTACGGAGCCATCGCGGATAGGGCGTACTTTTTTTAAAAAATCGAATTGATCTTTTTCGTTTAAGGCGGCAAAGAGATACTGAATGATAATAGGAGGGAATCCTACAGTAGAGTATTGTGCCAAAGAGCGGTTAATTTCTTTGCGAGTAGAAATAACCTCGGGTAAAATCAGTTCTGTATGCTTCAGAAGGATTTGTCCTTGATTAGTTAGTTTAAAGGAGCGATGTGAAGGATCATGGTGAATCAATTTGCAGTTAAAGGATTCCTCTAAGCGCTTGATGGCATAAGAAATAGATGGTTGGCTGACTTTATGTTGTTTTGCCACTTCCGTATAGGATTGAAGCTGGCAGAGGTCATAAAAATATTGTAGATCTTTTAAATTCATATGTGCTCACTTTCAATAGTTGGAGAAGGGAAATAAGTGGAAATCACCAGATAAATACTTTTTATCCGTATCCTACAATTTGACTATACGAGTATTCACCGGTTAAAATGTAAGTGAGTCAGGGATATCAAAGATTATCTAAGATACTTTCAAAAATGACTAACATCTTTTCTCGTTTATCAATGGGGAGCTGTTTAATCTTCATGTTGATTCTTTTGAGTGAAAGATTGTCGGTCTTATCAGAGGTTGATTCAAGGCTATCAAAATTGAAAAATTCCTCTGGTGTCATCTCTAGGGCGACAATCACTTTTTCAAGACTGTGAATGGTCAGATTCACATTTTGGTTTTCAAGTTGATTGATATACTTAAGCCCAAGTCCTGCTTGTTCCGAAAGTTCTTCCTGGCTCATTTTTCTCTGTGTTCGAAAATATTTCACTTTTTGGGAAATATATTGTTGTAAATAGTTTTTATTCGTCATATAAATAGAATACAAGTTTTGCATGACAAAAAAACATCTTAAAAAATACAAAGTACTATATAACGAACTTACATGATATTTATTTTAATTCGGATTGCCAATTTGTAAGATTAGTTTCTTTTGCTCGAAACTTTTAGTAAAGAGTGATCATTGAGAGTTTTATGAGTCCAGAACTTTATAAAATATAACAACTTAAAGTGTCATTAATAATGGTGTTTTAAGTATAAAAGAGCTTATTAGAAAATTGTTCTCGTAGACTCATTATAACATATGCGTACACGATTGTATTTTTTAAACAACAAAGTTTTCCAAACGATTTGTTTTAAGTGGTATAATAGAAGTAAAAAGGAGGTTGCACTATGACTGCACATGATATTTTAAACAACCCTTTCCTCAATAAAGGTACTGCCTTTACCTTAGAGGAGCGAAAGGAACTAGGTCTTATTGGTTTACTGCCACCGTATGTTCAAACGATTGAAGAACAAGCGACGCAAACTTATGCACAGATGCAAACAAAAGCCAATGATTTAGAAAAGCGTCTTTTCCTAATGGAAATTTTTAATACCAACCGGACTCTTTTCTATTACCTCTTTTCTCAACATTTGGAGGAATTCAATCCAATTGTATACGATCCAACCATTGCAGATACCATTGAAGGCTATAGTGACCTCTTTGTAGATCCACAATATGCGGGATATCTTGATATCAATCATCCTGAAAATATTGAAGCCACTTTGAAAAATGCTGCTGGGGATCGCGAGATTCGCCTCATTGTTGTAACAGATGCAGAAGGAATCCTTGGAATCGGTGACTGGGGAACAAATGGTGTTGATATTTCTGTCGGGAAATTGATGGTCTACACGGGTGCTGCTGGAATCGATCCTTCTATGGTTCTTCCTTTAGTCATTGATGCAGGGACTAACCGTGAAGAACTTCGTAACAATCCTAATTACTTAGGAAATCGTCACGAACGGGTCCGCGGAGATCGTTACTACGACTTCATTGACCAATTTGTTCAAACAGCCGAGCGTCTCTTTCCTAAACTCTACCTTCACTGGGAAGACTTCGGCCGCTTGAATGCTGCCAATATCCTTGAAAAATACCGGAAACAAATTCCAACTTTTAATGATGATATTCAAGGCACAGGAATCGTTACCTTGGGTGGTATCTTTGGTTCACTGGATATTAGTGGCGAAAAATTAACAGATCAAGTTTATCTCTGCTATGGTGGTGGTACTGCGGGTGCAGGAATTGCCTCTCGTGTTCTTCGTGAAATGGTGAGTGAAGGTCTTTCTGAAGAAGAAGCTTATAAACGTTTCTTTATGGTTGATAAACAAGGTCTTCTCTTTGATGACATGGATGACCTAACCCCTGAACAAAAACCGTTTGCTAAGAAACGTGCTGACTTTAGTAACGCAGACAAGTTGACTGACCTGCTTGAAGTAGTGAAGACTGTGAAGCCAACCATTCTTGTAGGAACTTCGACTCAGCCTAATACCTTCACTAAAGAAATAGTAGAGGCTATGTGTGAAAACACAGAACGTCCGATGATCTTCCCTTTGTCAAATCCAACCAAACTAGCTGAAGCTAGTGCCAAAGATTTGATTGAATGGTCAGATGGCAAAGCTTTTGTCGCAACAGGAATTCCTGCTGATACAGTTTCTTATAAAGGTGTAGACTATGTGATTGGTCAAGCCAATAATGCCTTGATTTACCCAGGTCTTGGTCTGGGTATGCTGGCTTCTGAAGCAAGTCTTTTAACTGATGAAATGATTGGAGCAGCGGCTCATTCATTGAGTGGTATTGTCAATCCAGGTCAACCAGGAGCTCCTGTCTTGCCACCATTCAAGTATGTAGCAGATGTTTCTATTAAAGTAGCAGAAGCAGTCGCTAAAAAAGCGCAAGAGCAAGGTCTTGCACGCGCTAAGGAAACAGATATGGCCAAAGCCGTTCGTGATTTGAAGTGGTATCCAGAGTATAGATAATTCATTCCTGCTGCTATCTATCCTTCTATAGCGACAGATTTGTATGAGCTGTGGACTTAAGTAATATAGAAAGGACACCTATGTCACTCTTTTTAACCTCGATTACGAGTATCATTCCGATTATCGCTATCATTGTTTTGGGGTATATTCTTCAGGTGAAGGGATGGTTTGGAGATGCCTTTGGACCTAACCTGTCTCGTTTGATCATGAATGTAGCCTTGCCAGCGTCAATCTTTGTGTCGGTAATGAAATACCTAACACTAGATAAACTAATCAGTCTTTCTGGAGGTCTTATTTATACTTTTGTGGCCTTTATCTTGGGATATATCGTAGCTTATATTGCAGTTATACTTTTCAAGGTCCTTCCAGGACGGCGAGGTACCATGATTAATACCTTTGTGAATGCCAATACTATTTTTATCGGTTTACCATTAAACGTTGCTCTTTTTGGGGATCAGGCTCTTCCTTATTTCTTAATTTACTATATCACCAATACGATTTCCACCTGGACATTGGGCGTGTATTTGATGACGAGCGATAGTAAATCGGGTCAAAGCAAGAAGACAAGTAAATTTGACTGGAAGAAATTACTACCAGCTCCGCTTGTAGGTTTTCTTGTGGCTCTACTATTTTTGATTCTCCGAATTCCTATTCCAGATTTCGCAACGAATACCTTAACCTATGTTGGAAATATCGTCACTCCCCTATCTCTGATTTATATTGGTATCGTTCTTGCTAAGGCAGGCTTGAATACCATTGCTTTTGATAAAGATACAATTGTCACTTTAGTTGGACGCTTTATCCTAGCTCCTCTAATCATGCTTCTTGTATTGAAGTTCTTTGCACCAAATATGGCGACAGTAGAATTTAAGACCTTTATGATTCAGTCCGCTACGCCAGCTCTAGCTGTTCTCCCAATCCTTGCTAATCAAGGAAAAGGAGATGTGGAATTCTCTACGAATGTAGTGACTTTAAGTACGGTTCTATTTATCGTTGTTATTCCAATAATACAAACTTTATTAGGATAAGAAGGAAGAGGATAGGATTGAAAGTTAGGCGTTAAGAAATTCCCCTATTTAAAAAATATTGGTTCAAATTTTATGAAATTAAAAAGTAGATAACGTTCTGAAAAACCTTGATATTACGCTGTTTTTAGTCCAACTGAAACTCGTGCTTTCCAAATCAGGCTTGAAAAAAGCTCGTAAAGCATCACAATTTAGTAAACGTTCATTCGAGAGAATTACTATACTTACAAAGAGCATCTTTCGGGGTGTTCTTTTTGTACTTTCATACTTAAATTGGTGCAATTGACACAGTTGTTGCGACTTTAGTCGCTTACAAATGTGGCTGCAATCTGACAAAGTCAGTTGTTTCTTTGTATTCAACTCAGATACTTCTGGTCAGATTATTAACAAGCCTTCAAGAAGAGTGATTGGTGAAATAGGCTGTTTGAGGCTTTTATGCTATACTAGTTTTAATGACAATCTTCTATTTCTAATGCAACAATAGATCCGTAATTTGTTTTTAATTAAGGAGTTTTGGATTGTAAGAGGGAGATGATATATCTGAAGGAGCATCATTATGAAAAAACGTACCTTACTTTGGCTGATTTTAGCACTTGGAATATTTGGAGGCGGAGCATGGCTAGCACAAGAAACAAATTTATTTCTAAGCCCACGAGCTAAGCAGTTGGATTATTTAAAGGAACATGAAGAAGAAATTGTAAAATTTGTAAAGTCTAAAAATTCAAAGATTGAATCTGTTCAGATTTCTTGGGATGAAACTAAATGGGAAAAAGTTGGGAATGGGACCCCTCAAGGAGGCGGAGAAATTGTAAATGTATATGGTGGTTTTAATCATATTGAGTCCTCCTCTTGGAATGTAACTTTTGATATTGAGAATGGTAAAATTATTCCTAATTCAATGGCTTTAGCCAATTATTTAAGAGTGGGGGGAAGGATTTTTGACTAACAGTAATCTAAAAACCTTTGATAATTTTTACTCAAATTTAATATCCCTCATTCCCTACTGACTTTGAATACTTGCCAAAAGTTTTTTTACATTCATGATATAATAAACTTAGATTCCACTATATTGGAGGAAAGAAATGAAAAAACGTACCTTACTTTGTCTAGTTTTAGCTCTTGTAGTATTTGGAGGCGGAGCATGGATGGCGCAGAAAACAAATCTATTTCTAAGCCCACGAGCTAAGCAGTTGGCATATCTAAAGGAGCATGAAGAGGAGATTAAGGAGTTTGTAAAATCTTTAAATCCTAAAGTCGAATCGGTTCAAATAGATTGGAAACAGACACAATGGGATAAGATAGGAAATGGTACACCTCAAGGAGGCGGGGAGATTGTTCAGGTTTATGGAGGATTTAATAATATATCAAACTCAAGCTGGAGTGTTATTATTAAGATTACAGATGGAAAAATTTTAATTAATTCTATCGGAATTGGTAGTCCGTTGCGTATTGGGGGTAAACTGCTTGACTAATAGTAATTAAAAACCTTTGATAATTTTTACTCAAATTTAATATCACTCATTCCCTATTGACTTTGAATACTTGCCAAAAGTATTTTTTTACATTCATGATATAATAAACTTAGATTCCACTATATTGGAGGAAAGAAATGAAAAAACGTACCTTACTTTGTCTAGTTTTAGCTCTTGTAGTATTTGGAGGCGGCGCATGGATGGCACAGGAAACAAATCTATTCGGAGGAATAACTCTAAGCCCACGAGCCAAGCAGTTAGCTTATCTACAGGAGCATGAAGAAGAAATTGTAAAATTTGTAAAGTCTAAAAATTCAAAGATAGAATCTGTTCAGATGGATTGGAATAGTTTAACTGTTGAACAAATAGGAAATGGAACTCCACAGGGTGGAGGTTATAATCTATCAGTGAAGGGTTCTTTTAATCATATAAAGGATTCTGACTTTACAATAGATTTTCGATTAAAAAATAAAAATGATGTACCTTCAATAGATCGGATTGGCATGTATAATCAGCCTAGAGTGTTAAAAAATGGAGGTTGGGACAAGTATGACGGATAGTAATCTAAAAGATTATAACAACTTTTATGATAGCTTAATCCCTCATTCATTCCCCACTGACTTCAAATACTTGCTAAAAGTATTTTTTTTTACGTTCATGATATAATAAACTTAGATTCCGCTATATAGGAGGAAAAAGATGAAAAAACGTACTTTGGTTTGGCTGATTTTAGCCCTTGTAGTATTCGGAGGCGGCGCATGGATGGCACAGGAAACAAATCTGTTTGGAGGAATAACTCTGAGCCCACGGGCTAAGCAGTTGGCTTATCTGAAGGAGCATGAAGAGGAAATGGCGAACTTCGTTAAATCTTGGAATTCAAAAGTTGAGAGTGTCCAATTTGATTGGGATAGTATGGAAGTTGGTCAGGTAGGAAATGGAACTCCTCAAGGCGGAGGTTATATGATGACAGTGAACGGTAGAATCAATAATAATAAGGATACTAAATTTACATTAGGTTTTCCACTAAAACGTAATTTAAATGAAATCCCTGAGAAACTTGTTATTATTCAAATGCAACCAATAAGAATTTTGAAAGGAAATTTATGGGATCTTTATGACTAACAGTAACTTAAAAACCTTTGATAATTTTTACTCAAATTTAATATTACTCATTCTCTACCAACTTAGAATACTTGCTAAAAGTATTTTTTTTTACATTCATGATATAATATACTTAGATTCCGCTATATAGGAGGAAAGAGATGAAAAAACGTACTTTACTTTGGCTAGTTATAGCCCTTGTAGTATTTGGAGGAGGTGCATGGATGACACAGGAAACAAATCTATTTGGAGGGGTATTTCTTAGTCCGCGAGCTAAGCAGTTGGCTTATCTGAAGGAGCATGAAGAGGAGATGGCGAACTTTATAAAGTCTAGAAATCCTAAAGTCGAAAGTGTTCAATTTGATTGGGAGAGTATGAAAGTAGAAAATATAGGAAATGGTACCCCTCAAGGTGGGGGATATATTATAACATTGGATGGAAAAATAAATAACAATGAGGATACTGAATTTACAATTGGTTTCCCTATAGAATATAATAGCAATAGTATTCCAAATATTAAGAAAATTTCTGAAATGCAACCGATAAGAGTTTTGAAAGGCAATGTATGGGATCTTTATGACTAACAGTAACTTAAAAACCTTTGATAATTTTTACTCAAATTTAATATTACTCATTCTCTACCAACTTAGAATACTTGCTAAAAGTATTTTTTTTTACATTCATGATATAATATACTTAGATTTCACTATATAGGAGGAAAGAGATGAAAAAACGTACTTTACTTTGGCTAGTTTTAGCACTTGTAGTATTTGGAGGAGGAGCATGGATGGCACAGAAAACAAATTTATTTGGAGGAATAACTCTGAGCCCACGGGCTAGGCAGTTGGCTTATTTGAAGAAGCATGAAGAAGAGATTAAGGAGTTTGTAAAATCTCAAAATCCAAAGATTGAATCTGTTCAGATGGATTGGAATAGTTTAACTGTTGAACAGATAGGGAATGGAACTCCACAAGGTGGAGGTTATAATCTATCAGTGAAGGGGTCTTTTAATTATATAAAGGATTCTGATTTTACAGTAGATTTTCCGCTAGAAAATGAGAATGCTATTCCTTCAATAGATTTAATTGGAATGCTAAATCCACCTAGTGTATTAAAAAATGGAGGATGGGACAAATTTGAGTAATAGTAATTTAAAAACCTTTGATAATTTCTATGCAGATTTAGCACAGTCTGCTTATAATGGTCGTCCAAATGCTTTTCCACGCTATAATAATACTAAAAACTGGAAATTAATTGATTATTCTCAGCATATAAATTATGCTGGTGAAAACACCTCTGGAGGTAAACATCTTCCTCATGACGGTAAGGTCTACTTGCAGCCGGATCCTGATTTGCGAGATACTTATAAAGTCACATCAATACCAGTTCCTGATACGAATGGGATGAGGCAGGATATTCATCACAAACGTTATCAAAAAGGACTCTTAACTGATGATGAAGCTGGTTTCAGTGCCTACTACTTAACGGATACGCCAACCTTGACTAATGATACCACGAAAACCTATATGGCTATCCGCGGAAGTGATGCCATCAGTAAAGAAAATTGGAACGACTGGATCGACAACGACGCTAAGTTCGCTCTCAATCATATCCATACGCCGCAAGCCAAGTTAGCGACAGTAGGAATGAAAGCTAAAATCGCAGAGATGCGCGAAAAAGCTCCGCAAGCTACGATGGACATCACAGGTCACTCCCTAGGAACCATTGTCTCTGCCCAAGGAGTAGCGGGCCTCAGCGATGAGGAGCTTGAGAAAATCGGCAAAGTGGTCCTCTTTGACGGCCCGGACACGACAAAGAGCTTAAAGAAAATGGGACTCAGCGATGAGAAAATCAAAAAGATCAGCGAAAAAATAGAGTACTATGTCAATCCTTTTGATGTCGTTGGTATGCTCAATCGTGAACATACCATTACTAAATTACCTGGGGACTCCGATGAACCACTTAAGAAACCCGTCGGTAAAGTCAATGTCCTTGTCCCCCTTCATTATACCCAAATTACTGATCCGGAAAGCTCCCATGACTTTGGTGTTTTCCAATCGGATGGGAAGGGAAATTTATTGACTGCGTCTGAGGATTTTCACCCAGAATTGCTCAGGGCAGGTGAAAAGCTAGCTCGACTGATAGCGACAACGTTGGATTCACTCCGGGCTTTAGGAGTCGATGAAAATGTAGCCTCAAATGTTTTAAATGCCATTATGAGGGGTGAGTTTAAAATAAAGGCAGCTATTGGTTATGCTGTTTACGAGAATTTTACAACTGAATATAGTAAAATTGTCGAAGAAGCTCGTCAGGAATCTATAAAGTGGGATCGAGAAGCTATTCCTCGTTACCAGGAACAACTGAGAAATGGTAATCTTACAGGAGAAAAGAGAATTTTGGTCCGAGCTCAGTTGCTTCAGACAGCAGCCCAGTTGGCAAATTTTGACATGGAAGATAAAGTAAAATCTGTGAAAACCTTACTTTCAGATGCTAAGGAAGATATTCAAAATATTGTAAAGGAGACAAGGTCAACAGCATTTGACATGGTTGGATATTTGTCAAGTTCAGAAGTTACGAATCTGCTTTCTGGTTTTGATACAACAAGCTTTTGGGATGAAGGCCTTGCGAGTGACACGAAGACTGCAGCAACATACTTCCTGACACAAATCGAGCAACTGGGGGAAAGCTTGGTCAAAGCTAGTGGCTCCTTTAAGACCATAGATACAGATAGTGCTGAAGATTTTAATAATCTATTGGCGGATGTAAAGCAAACATGGAGGGAAAAAAATGTTAGTCCTAACGGATGAGGATACTTTAATTACAAGAGAGCAACTCGACAGAGGCTTCAAAGAAAGAATGAAGGAACAAGAACGCCAAGCAGTCAGGGCCTTAGTAACTGCAAAAGAACTGTCAATCCTTGCTAAAGGAGTGGAGTTAGCTAAAAAGTTGCAAGAAGCAGCTGCAGATATGCAAGAGTACGCTTCTAAGACCTATGTGAACAATATTAAGGGTGGATTTGAGGGCAAGGCCGCTGATGCTGCTGAAACTTACTTAACCCAGACTATGCAAACCCCTGCTTTACAAAGTCCGATCAAGAACTAGGAGAAAACTTGTGATGGATAAAAAGGAACTTCAGAAACTAGAGGATGAGCATAATCGTAAATTACGAGACTTAGAGCGTTTGGAGATGGATTTGGATGATGATTTCCACAAGTTTAGTAGGGAGACGGATAATCTCCTAGAGGCGCTTTCCTATGCATGCAGAGACAGTAGTTTTGCTGAAATTCAACCATATATCTTTGAGATAGAGAACAATTTAGATAACTATCATCAACTTTACAAGAGTCGTATAGAGAATGTGCTGGAAGCTCGCCATCAAGAGAATAAAAACTTTCATAGAAAGTTAGAAGAAAAGAACGTTTGACAAATATACCTTATAAAAGAAGGATGATATGAGTTTGTTATTATAGATAAAAAAAGAAGTAATTATGCAAGAAAAGTAGATAATTTAATCCTTCTTACTAGTTTTTAGATGGAAATAGCTCTTATTTTTTTATAAATAGAATAAAAAATGAATTTTAAACTTGCAATTGAGGCAAATTATTGATATAATGAGGGCATAAATTAATATAAAGGAGTTTCACATGGCTTTAATTCAATTAACAACAGAAGAATTGCGCACCTCTGCTCAAAAGTACACTCAAGGTTCTGAGGAAGTAAGACAAGTACTTCGTACATTGACTCAAGAGCAAAATACTATCCGAGACAACTGGAAAGGTGCTGCTTTTGAGAGCTTTGATCGCCAATTCACAGAATTGTCTCCAAAAATTGAGGAGTTTGCAACTTTGCTTGATGAGATCAATGCACAGTTGAACAAGGTTGCTGAAATTGTTGAACAAAACGACCAAGATCTTGCATCACAAATTTAATTTGTTATATAAGTGGCTTTAGGAGGGCGAGAGCCTTCCTATTTTTTATGACGGAGAAAATTTAAAGTAATATGAGGAAGAATAGAATTTTTAAATATATAGGAAGTAGTTTGTTAGCATTAGGATTGCTTGCATTGATTATTTTTTTGAATCTATCTGTTCAAAAAAATACAACGATTAGCAATGAAAATAATGCAAAGGCTAATCAGCAGACAAAATTAAATGTAGCTATCGTAAATGAAGATAAGCCTGTCTACGTAGATACAAAAGAATACAATCTAGGTGCTAGTTATGTAAAAAATATCGAGCGTGATAATTCACAAAATTGGTCTGTTGTCCCTCGTGGAGCAGCTGATTCTGGGTTAGAAAGTGGGAAATACCAACTCGTTTTAACAATTCCTAGTGACTTTTCTGAAAAAATACTCGATATTAACAGCATCAATGTTGATAAGACAACTATCAATTATAAGGTGAATGCGCAAGGAAATTTGCAAGTAGAAAATGATGCAAATAAACTAGCGAAAGATATTGTTTCTGATTTGAATGGTCAGTTAGTTGACATGTATATGGCTAGTATTTTGAACAACCTTTATACAGCACAAAAGAATGTTCAAGCTAGCTCACAGATACAAGCAACCAATATCGGAAACTATCGTACGAATTTATATAATACAGCTATCAACTCTAAAAATCTTTTCCCAACTCTCTATAGTATGTCTAGTTCCTCTGTTGACGCCAACAGTGCTTTAAAGACAGGTTTGGAGGGCTACTCACAGATTTTTGGTCGTTTTGATGTTTCGCAGATTGCCTATGGTGAGAAGTTTGGAACTCTACTTAAGAATAGAGTAGATGAGAAGAAAAATCATGCGGATGTTATCACTGGGCTCATTTCTCAGAGTCGGGAAGACGTTAAGGGACAAATTAAAACTTATAAGGAATTAATTAAAGCTCAAGGTGGTCTGACTGCGAATATAGATGGAACACCAGCATCCACTGATGGAACGTCACCAGAAGTTGAGGTTTACTATAAAAAAGTAGCAGAAAGCATCAGCACAGAGATTGGTAGCTTACAGAAAAATCTAACAGATGAAAGAACCAAGTTTGAAAATCATAAAAATGATATTCATAACTTTATTGATGAGAAATTAGCCACTTACTATGGAACAAGTGAGAAGAGCAAAATCACTCTTGATCGATTTTTGGATAAAGCTGCAAACAAGGATTTAGAGAAGGTTGAGGAATCTCTAAAAGAGCAGCTGGCTTCTGCAATCTCAGAATTACCCAAAGAAGACTTTAGTGGAAAAGAATTTAGTGGTTTTGGTATGACACCAATCACAATTCCTTCTGTAAACTATACAGATTTAAAAACGATTAAAGAGCCAAGCGACGAGATTTCTTTGACGGACTTGAAGAATCTGGAACATCTGGCAATCACGAGTACGAGTGCTGTTGGACGAACAGGAACAAAGGCTAAGGTATCATGGAAGGCTGGAACAGGAGTGACGGTTCATTCGGTCACTTATGATGGCACACCAGTTGAGTTTGGTCAAGAAATTGATTTGAAGACGGGTGGGACTTTCAAAGTAGCCTATAGTGTTGCAGAGGCAGCTCCGACTCCAACTACAAGTTCAACGGGGGCTTCAAGCCCAACTCCAAAAGCGGAGCCAAAGACTGTTGATATTTCCTTGAATGATGTTCAAGCAGTCAGTGCTCCGATAGATGTCTTAGCCGTTCAGCAAGCAGCAGTGACTTATGGACAAAAGGTTCAGAAAATAGCTTCTGACTACCAAAAGGTGGAAGCACTCAGACAAGCATACAATACTGTCAAAGAGTTACGAAATAGTGATGTAACAGATGCTTTATCAAATATTTGGCTTGAAGCTATTAGTTCAAACCTGAAGAAGTATGAAGACAGTCTGACTGCACCTGCTAGCGATACAGATACAGAGGGTACTAAAGAGAAAGTAGATAAAGCCTTGTCAAAACTGACTACTCTCAAGCCTGTTCTAGAAAAAAATGTGAAGGATGTTTTGACTACCAACCAAGAATTGAATACAAAAATCAAGGAACAGTTAAAGTTGTACGAGCAGTTGGAAGAAAAACTAAAGGATTTGGTTGAGAAGCAAGGGGGGAGCAATTCTGCTTTTGAAGAGACTAATAATCAATTGGCTACCCTAAATTCGGATTATGCAGCTCTCTTGTCAGAAACTACGGGTGTGAAGGAATCTTCTCAAAGTAATGTCAAGGCGGCTGAGTCTGTGAATGAAACTTTAGGTAATTTCAATCGTGAATTGTCAAATGCTCAAACAAGTACTGAAAAGTTGTCACAAGATGCTGACTCCTTGATGACGCAGTTTAACGAAGAATTGACTAACAATGGAAACTTTGTAGAATCCTTTGTGAAGGTTCTGAATAATGCCTATCAAAATGGGGTACCAAATGAAGTGTTGTTGAACTTCTTATCCAACCCTGTTACCCAAAATGCTACTTCAGTGAAAGCGACTGTCAATGTTTACCGTCCATTTACATGGATTTTACTATTGGAGATTGTTAGTCTCTTTACAGCCTATCTGTTTGCAACTCAAAACGTTATTCGCAAAGTCAAAGATAAGTTCAAACTTGATAAGTTACATGATACAGACTTGATGACAGTAACAATCCTATCTGCTTTAAGTCTCGTTGTCGGATTGGTAGTTGGTGTTGTATCAAGTGTTCAGCTACAGGTTGGTCGTGAATATCAACCATCTTGGGTTCTATTAATTGTTTTAGCAGCATTTGTACTGATTCAAGGACAATATCTATTGCTTAAACATTTCCGAGTGATTGGTATGGGACTCTCCTTCTTTATGATGATTAGCTTTGTCTACCTATCAAATGCTATTGGGACAACAGCAAGTCTAACTGGTTTCCCAGCATTTATCAAAAATCTCAATGCGTTATCGATATTAGAAGGTTTGCTCTCAGGATACTTTGATGGACATCCAGCAGCAATTATCGCTTTTGTTGCAACGATTGTTGTCATAGCTGTTTTACTTGTTATAAATATTTTTATCAGAGAAAGTAGTTTGTGGTTTCAAGTAAGTCAAGCTGAGAAAGAATAGAAAATAGAAATATGAAGAAAATCATTCTTTTCCTTCTTACCTTAGTAACATGTGCAGCAGTCTCTGGGGCTGCTGCAGATGATTTGAAGGATAACAGTCTGCAGATTGATGATTCCCGACTTGAAAAGAAAGAGGGATTGAAATTTGGTCTACAGTCTGAACAAACCAAGGAGCTTTTTAATGAAGCGACTCAAAAGAGGTTGCAGGACATGCAACAGCATCAAGAGGAACAGTTGATCACAGAAAGGGGCCAACTGTTTTCTGCTATACAGAGACCAGTGAAAAAATCTTCTGAAGAACAGTTGTTTCAGCCCAATGCTCAAAAAACAATCAAGTTCCAAACAAATATAGGCCATGTAGAAAAAGGTGGTCTGAATGACTTTCTTCCAGAGATATTCTATGTGGTGTTGATTTTCTTGCTTTTTGGAGCAACGGCAGTAATGAGTTATCGTGTGATGGTAGAAGGGATGGACTAAGTTTTTAACTAGTCTGTCTAAATAACTTAGAAAAGGATAAACCAGGCATAGGAGGCGTGTAAAAGGTGGAGCAACATATCAATATTACCCTACGTTTGAGAGAAAGAGATGTGGATATTCGCATTCCACGGCGAATTGAAGTGCGCCGGCTGGTGCGAGAAGTGGATACGATTTTTAATCCAGGTATCAAGCGAAAAAAATATCAATTAAGAATTGTCAATAAAGGTTTGTTGATTGATGAAGGAAAACATCTGTCTGATTATCCTATGACGACAGGAGATTTAGTAGAAATTGAGGAGATATAGGTGGCTGAAGAAAAATTTGAATTTGGTGGACAGTCGTTTGTCTATGAAAAAAATGAAACAAACTGGGAATTAAAACTCAAACGTTCAGATGTTGCGAGTCAAGATTTACGGGAACTCTTACTATTAGATTTGCATCATCCATTCTTTTTGGAGCAATCGATGGTGTCTGATGAGGATAGTGTCACCTTCTCCTATCAAGTTGAAGCTCATGGACTGACTTATGAGGAAATAAAGGAACGTACCATTTCGGAAAGAATCCGTTTGGCCCTAAACGTTTTTCGTTTAGAGGGCGCTTTGGAGTTACCTGTGACTTTCCTTTTGCACCCAGTAAATCTCTTTATTACCAAGGATGCTCAGGCTAAGATTGCTTATCGTGGAATTCCTGGTCTGATGGTTCCTCAATCCATATCCTCAGAAGATTTTTTACGCCAGGCTAAATGTTTTACAGTAACACTATTTAGCGATTTGGATTTCATGGATCTTTATAATGGTTCCTTGGAATTAGAGACCTTGCCCGACTTCTTAAATGACCTATGTCAGGCAGATGATATAGAGGCTGCAGTAGCTGTTTTGGAGAAGTACTACACGGAGAAGGCTGCGAAAGAACGGGCAGATTTGGTCTTGGTTCCAAGTAGACGCCATCGTGTCTTTAAACTGGCAACGATTTGGTTAACAGCCAGCGTTGTCTTGTTGATCGTTCCACTGATCTATCTGATTTTTGTGCAAAATCCTTTCAAAGAAAAGATGTTGCAGGCAGATACTGCCTTTATTAAAGTGGATTATAGTGGTGTTATTACAGAATTAGAGAGAATTGATCCAGCTAGCTTGCCGAATACGCAAAAGTATGAGTTGGCTTACTCTTATATCCAGGGGTTGGAATTTTCTTCTGAACAAAAGAAAGTCATCTTGAATAACGTAACACTTAAGTCAGATGAGCTTTATTTGACTTACTGGATCCAGGTTGGGCGCAATCGTTTTGAAGAGGCTCTTGATATTGCCAAACGGATTAATGACAGTGACTTGATTCTCTATGCTTTGACTCAGGAAATCAAGCAGGTTCGAGAAGATGGCAACTTGTCAGGGAAAGACCGTGAAAGTAAGTTGAATACTTTGGAAAGCGAGTATAAGAAATACTGGGATAGTCGAAGTGAGCTACTAACGAGTGAATCAAGCTCCAATGCTTCTACAACTCCTAATCCGCAAGACAAGGCTTCTGAAAGCAAACCGTCATCTGAGAAGAAACCTGTTCCAAGTAGTTCCTCTAGCAATTAAAGTAGACCAAGGAGAGAAATTATGAAAAAACAAATCATTTTCTACAACCAAGGTCTGCGTTATGAAGTAGAACTGGGTATAGATAAGACGGTCTTGATCGGGGCGACTGAAAAGGCCCATGTCTACCTTTCTCAACAGGAAATACCGATTCAGCTCAAGGTCGATGGTGGCGAGGTCTTTTATCAGTACGACGATGAAGCGGGACTTTTGAAAGATGGTCTGCGTTTGGGTGAGGTCGTCTTTTATCTCCGAGAAGGGGAGCCAAGGGTTTATGACCTTTTGGATTTATCAGAGTTTCAAATTGGCTCTCAAAGAGGTGCATTAATCACACTAGATGGAGATGTTGAACTCTTACTCCAAAAATCCCAAAATCAATGGACGTTAACTCGACTAAAGGGCGCATTCTATCGAAACAATCATCTGGAACAAATGGACCAGCAATTGATTGGTTTTGGAGATGAGTTGAGTCTAGGGGCGGTGACGATCAAGTTCTATCCAGATGAAGTATGGGTTCAGGGTCCTGCCCAAGTTGGGCCACAACTGACTCTGAGAGAACCATCTCGATATGGCTTTTATGATGATTATCCAGATTATCACCGTTCTCCACGGATCATCTATCGTGGTAGCGAGGATAAAATCTTGATTAATCCCCCAGGCCAGGAACCGGTTAAACCGAGCGATGAACTGTTAAAGCTGATCGTTCCTCCTCTAATGATGGTCGGAGTAACTGTCTTGATCACCTTAATTCAACCTCGAGGGATCTATATTCTTGCGACAGTAGGGATGTCCATAACCACAATGATTTTTTCTATCCGTGGTTTTATCAAAAATCGTAAAAAGTACAAGGCTGATAAGAAGGAACGGGTCGATCTCTATCGTCTTTACCTGAAAGATAAGGTCAAGGAATTGACTCGTCTGGAACGAGAACAAAAAGAAGGGATGCACTATCATTTTCCGACTATTTTAGAGTTGACGGACTTGGTTGAGAGTTACAATCACCGGATCTACGAAAAGACTCCCTTGCATTTTGACTTTTTATACTATCGTTTGGGACTCGGGAAAATGCCGACTAGCTATGACTTGAAATATGGTCAACAAGAGCGCAGCGGTAAGAAGGATGCTCTGGAAGAAGAGGGTTACGCTCTCTATAGTCGTCACAAAAAGATCCCAGACATGCCGATTCCGGCAAACCTCAGCCATGGACCGGTGGGTTATATTGGACCTAGAAATCTCGTCCTAGAACAACTGCAACTTTTGGTGATGCAGCTAGCGACTTTCCATTCTTACCATGATGTGCAGTTTATTACGATCCTGCCTGAAGAGGAAAAAGAGCAATGGTCTTGGATGCGTTGGCTACCTCATGCTAAACTGCAAGAACTCAATGTCCGCGGTTTTGTCTACAATCAACGAACACGGGACCAAGTTCTGAATAGTTTGAACCAAATCTTGAAACTACGTCGTAGTCAAAAGGAAGAAGCATCCCACAAGGAGAGCACCCTCTTCCATCCTCATTACGTGGTTTTAGTGACCGATGAGAAGCTGATTTTGGATCATATCATCATGGAGTTCTTTACCGAAGATCCAACGGAATTAGGCTGTTCTCTCATCTTTGTAGAGGATGTCATGAGTTCCTTGTCTGAGAACATCCAGACAGTGATCAATATCAAGGACCGCAATACGGGCCAACTGGTCATGGAAGAAGGAGTTTTGAAAGAGACGGACTTCCATTTGGATCATTTCCCAGCAGATTATGACAAGGAGCGGATCGCCCGTACCTTGGCACCGCTCAATCACCTCCAAAATCTTAAGAGTTCGATCCCAGATTCTGTGACCTTTATGGAAATGTATGGGGCGGAGACCTTTGAGGATTTGCAAGTATCGAGCCGTTGGAAAAAGAACGCACCTTACAAGAGTTTGGCTGTGCCAATTGGTCTGCGTGGTCAGGATGACCTGGTTCAGCTCAATCTGCATGAAAAAGCCCATGGACCTCATGGATTGATCGCAGGGACGACTGGATCAGGGAAGTCAGAAACCATCCAATCCTATATCCTATCCCTCGCTGTTAACTTCCACCCTCATGATGTGGCTTTCTTGCTGATTGACTATAAGGGTGGTGGGATGGCCAATCTCTTTAAAAACCTGCCTCACCTCTTGGGGACGATTACCAACTTGGATGGCGCCCAATCTATGCGGGCTCTGGCTTCGATCAATGCGGAGATCCATCGTCGTGAACGACTCTTTGGAGAGTTTGAAGTCAACCATATCAATCAATACCAGAAAAAATTTAAAAACGGAGAAGCGACAGAACCGCTCCCTCACCTCTTCCTCATCTCAGATGAGTTTGCAGAGCTCAAGGTTAACCAGCCCGACTTTATCAAGGAGCTGGTATCCATCGCTCGGGTCGGACGTTCCCTCGGGGTCCACTTGATCCTAGCTACCCAGAAACCATCTGGTGTGGTGGATGACCAGATCTGGTCTAACTCACGCTTCAAGATCGCACTTAAGGTGGCGGACCGTTCGGACTCAAATGAAATGCTTCATACACCGGACGCAGCCGAGATTACCCAGACAGGACGTGCCTATCTACAGGTCGGGAATAACGAAGTCTATGAGCTCTTCCAGTCAGCCTGGTCAGGGGCGGATTACCAGCCGGACAAGGACGATATGGGGATCGAGGACCATACTATCTACCTGATCAATGAATTGGGCCAATATGAGATCTTGAATGAAGACCTATCAGGCTTAGAAGATGTGGATGAGATCAAGGAAGTTCCGACAGAGTTAGATGCGATAGTGCACCATATCCAGCTCTTGTGTGAAGAACAAGAAATTCCTCCAGTACCACAGCCATGGTTGCCACCGCTCAAAGAGCGAATCGCACTAGACGAACTGGAAGAAGTGCAACCGACAGTAGCCTGGACACAAGAGAAACCACTCTCTGTCCTCTTGGGGATGGCAGATATCCCGCAGGCCCAGAAGCAGGAAGCTGTCTCTATCAATCTCTCCAAGGATGGTCATATCCTCCTTTACGGAAGTCCGGGTACAGGAAAGACCACCTTCCTTCAGACTGCTGGTATGGACTTGGCTCGCAAATTCAGTCCAAAGGCCCTTACCATGTACTTGATGGACTTTGGTACCAATGGTTTGGCTCCATTGTCCAAGCTTCCACAGGTGGCAGATACCATGCTTTTGGACCAAACAGAGAAGATCTCTAAGTTTGTACGAATCATGGAGAGAGAACTTAACCGTCGTAAGAAACTCCTTGCGGACTATGGTGTTGGGACTTTAGACCTCTACCGTCAGGCCAGTGGTCAGGAAGAGCCGGCTATTGTTATCCTCTTAGATAGCTATGAGGCCTTCAAGGAAGAAGCCTATGAGGCGGAACTCTTCAAGCTTTTGGTGCGTATCTCCCGTGAAGGTCTCAGTATCGGGGTTCACCTCTTGGTGACAGCTGGTCGCCAGACCAACCTTCGTGCTCAACTCTACTCGAACTTCAAGCACCAGTTGAGCCTGCCACAAAATGAGGCAGGTGAAGTGCGAGCCATCGTGGGCTCTACACCCCTTGCCATGACCATGGAAGATATCAAGGGACGTGCCCTTATGAAGCGGGAAGAGGTGGATGTCATCCAGCTGGCACTCCCAGTTTATGGAGCCAATGACACTCAAGTCCTCAACAACCTACGTCAGGAAGTCGCTTCCCTCCAAGAAGCCTGGACCGGCCAGCGCCCAAGTGCCATTCCGATGGTGCCAGAGGAGTTGACGATGGAAGTATTTCTCAATCTGCCTACAACTCAAGAAGCGATTCAAAATCATGCATTACCGATTGCAATTAGTTGCGAGGAAGCTGAGATTATCCCAATTAATCTATCTACATTAAAAAATATTGTAGTTTTATCAGAAGGTAAGCAATCTCTTCAGTATACAATTTGTCATCTAGTTAGTGTAATTAATCACTGTCTAGACAATGGTCATGTATTGTTAGTAGACTCTAACGAAGAGTATTCATTCTTAAAAGAAAAAGCAAATGCATATATTTCAGGAGAAGAAATCTTAGATCTATTTAATAATCTTGATAAGGAGATAACAAACAGGAAAGAAACTCCAAAAGATGTTCAAACTTTCATCGTTATACCGGATTTGGCTTCTTTTGTTGAAAAAGTTTCTATATCTGAAGATGATTTTTATCAATTGTATATTAATGCTTATAAATACGGTCTGCACTTTATTACTGCGGGTTCAAAATCGGTATTCTTTAAGGTAAATCCTGTGATTAAAGGCATTAAGGAAAATATTACAACAGCAGTTATTGCTATGCGTTTATATGATCAATCAATTGTGGAACACAATTCAAATAATCGAGAGAAAAAATTAGAGTGGGATCAAGCCTATATTTATGATAAAGGAAGAACTCAAAAAGTAAAATTAATCAAACAAGAAATCGAGGAATAAATTATGTCAGAAAAACTTTACCCATTAGGAACAGTAGTGTATTTAAAAGAAGGAACAGAAAAACTCATGGTTATCGGTCGTGGGGTCGTTTACCAAGATCAGGAAACAAACTCTGAGATGTTTGTAGATTATATGGGTTGTCTTTACCCAAGTGGTATCAATCCCAATAATACAATATTCTTTAATCAAGAAAATATTGATCGAGTTGTTTTCAAAGGTTTTGTGGATGAAGAGGAAGAACGTTTCATAGAAATTTATCAAAATTGGGAGAAGTCTCTTACGATCCCTAAAAAGAAAATAGATTAAACAAAACTTTGATGGAGGTGGTCGTAGATGAATTATAAGGAAAGAATTGCTGCTTTGAATACTTTTAAAACTGCCATAACAGAAGGAGATACGACAGATAGTGTATCAGGTGTTTCTACAGATGTTTCTGGTTGGGAAGGTAATGCTGATTCGAAGTTTGATGATTATGTTCTAACAATTAAGGCCGACTGTGCAGATATTTCTGCCAAAAAGGCAAGTTTTCTTAGTGAGGTTGATGGGAGAATATCCCAAATTCAAGCGATGTTTGATCTTGATGTCGCTTTAAATAGTTGGAGATTGGGTATGGTGTACGATTCAAAAGATTCGGCAAACAATAAAGCTCTAGTATATGATTCTATTAGCCAAGCTGATTTGGATTCGAGTGTACGTGATTATCTATTGGGTATGGTTTATTAGGGGGTAACATGACTACTATCAAGATGGACAAAGAAACATTTGTATCATCGGTTGAGAAATTGATACAAAACGTTGATAATTATACAAAAAGTGTGACAACTTCTGCTTCCCAATTTAGTTTATTTCAAAGTGATTTGTTGGGGGACGGCTATGCTAAATTATTCAATAAAGTAGATTCAGAATTAAAAAACCAAAAGCTCTTAGTGGCAGAATGCATTGTATTGTCTGAAAGTGCAAAAAGTTTTGCCGAAGAGATTTCGTCTGCTGAATCTTCTGTTTCATTTTAAGTGAAGGGAGAGAGATTATGGCAGAAATAAAATATATCGCAGATCAACATAAACAGTTTCAAGACGAGTTACAAAAAATTGGGGATGGGTTTGATAACCTGATTACAGAATTAGGGAATGTTAAAACATCCGTTAGTTCAAATCTTAAGGGTGAAGCAGCTACTGCATTGGAAACTGCGATTGATGATTTAACTGCAAAATTAACAAAAGCAAAGACTAATTGGCATACGACTAATGAAAATGCGAAAAAAGTAGAAGAGATCATTAAAAAAGCAGATGAAGATGCTAAGAAGATAGTGGATGAGCAGAAAGGAGGAGGTTCATGGTAGATGGAGTATTTACGATACCAATGAGTGAGTATTACAGTAAATCAAGTGAACTTAAGGGTAAAGTTTCAGATTTGATTACTGAAGTAGAAAATAATTTTTTAAGTAAGGTTAGTGCGAATATTGATACACTGGATGAAAAAGATATCGGTGTTATAGAAGGCTTTGCCTCTTATACGAGTGCTAAGAGCAAATTAGAAACTCTGAAAGAATATGAAACACAATTAACGAAAATGTCCTCGGAAGGAGATGGTAATCCTCTAAATGGAGTGGTTAGTCTAGATAAACAGTATAGCGCCAAGTTTTTGGATGTTTCAAAAGGAGCAGACTCTCAAACGGTTGCATCAGCTATTTCTGGGATTGACCGAAATATTAGTTCACAAGCAGAGGTGATAAAAGCGAGAGAGAGCTTTCTTGCTTTTATATCCAGTTTGACAGGAATAGGTGAAAGAGAAGCAATCGCTAAGATCCTTGGGATAGATGTCAATGATCTTGGTAAGTGGGCGAAAGCTGCGGCAGATAGAATCAAGGGTGCTGATGATTTTTCGAAATTACTAGACACTTTATATACAGGAAGTGGTAAGGGAATATCATTTCAAACACTCTTATATAGTAAAGAAATAGGTCAAGCCCTTCAAAGATCCCCGTTGGTAGAAAAAGTATTAACCTTTATGATGGACCTGCCCGATGCACTAAAAAGTACTAAATGGGTTAGTAAGTTAAGTAAGCTTGTAGGGCCTGTTGCAAAGGGATTCAAACACATCAAAACAGCAGCTTCGTTTTTTATGGGAGAGTATGCAACAGGGCTTGGTAATATAGCAAAGGATTTTATAAAAAGTGACAAGTTTAAAATCGGGGGAGAAATTGTAGGTTGGGGCGTATTAGCCGTAGAAGAGGGAGTCAATATCTATAAGAACTACAATAATTCTAAGACGGATTCCAAGACGACCGTAGGGAAAATTGGGAAGTCTGTGCTAGGTGGTACCATTGATACCATATCTAACGTTGGCCCCCTAGATGGTATGTGGCTTGGAGCTAAGGCAGGAGGGCTTGCTGGACCACAGGGGGCAGTAATTGGAGCTATAGGAGGCCTTGCTTGGGGAACGCTTAATCTTATCGGTTCTGCGGTTGCACCAGAATTTAAAAAGTCTGTTTATGACGGAGCTAAAAATCTGGCTTATGGTGCTGTGGACGTGGTAGAATCAGGAGTGGAGTCTATCGGAAATGGAATCCACCAGGGCTTGGAGACTGTCAAAAGTGTGGGCAAGAATGTTTCTGATTTTTTCAATGGTGGTCTGAAAGCGGCCTCATCCTTGTTTGGGTAATAGGAGAAAATAAATGGATAAGATACAAAAAGATATTAATGATGCACTAGAAACAACGCGAAGATGGAATATATTAGTAATGATTTTTGCAATGCCATTATTTCTTGTTATATGTATATTTGCCCCATGGTTTGCGATTGCTTTAGGAACATCCATGAGTAAGAATAGTATAACTTTTATGCAGCCGCTTACTGAATTAGAGTATCAACTAATCATCCCAGAAAAAGTTTTTGGTATTTTATTTTTAGTTTATTGGGCGATGTATATGATTATTTATATCATTTCAAAAAGAAATAGAATTTATGCTTATTTACTCAATTTACTCGTCTTATTCACTCTTATTCATTTAAGCATTTTTGGACTAATTTTAGGCTTGCAATTCTTTGTTCCTTTTTTAATCATTCGGATTATTTATTGGCTAGCTTATTCCGTAGCGGTTGTCTATATTATTTATAGTCTCATAACAAAGTCATATACTAGAGTTTTTGATATTGACAAGGAGAAAATAAAGAAATATACAAATGTTATCTTGGCTTTATGGTTTATAAATTTTATTGCGGGTATCCTTATTTCAGGGTTTAAAAATTTACTTGCTCATTTACTTTTGGCTATATTACCCATCGCTCCAATCTTTCTCATTATTATCTTAATATCATTGAGTAAATCAACATTCTCTTCACTATTTAATCTTAATTCAGTCAATAAAAACCAAGAGAAGTACCGTGAGGAATATGGCTATACCATTGAAGAATGGTACGGGAAAAAGTCAAAAATGTACAAGGAATATGTTAAGAAGTCTAAAAAGAGATAAAGGTTTGTAGATGCTATTTCTAGTCTCTTGGCAGAGGATCGGACCTGGTTATTCTGATTCTAGATGAAGCACCTGAAAATAACTCAGGTGCTTTTCTATACTTTTTACTAATTGATTAACTATTCTGGTATAATGGGTTAAGGACGGATTACTTACTAGCAAATACTCAAGGAGCTAAAAATATAGCTTATGGTGCTGTGGACGTGGTAGAATCGGGGGTGGAGTCTATCGGAAATGGGATCCACCAGGGCTTAGAGACTGTCAAAAGTGTGGGCAAGAATGTTTCTGATTTTTTCAATGGTGGTCTGAAGGCGGCCTCATCCTTGTTTGGATAATAGGAGAAAATAAATGGATAAGATACAAAAAGATATTAATGAAGCACTAGAGACGGGAAGACGTTTTAACATATTGAAAATGTTTTCTGTAGCACCATTATTTTCATTTATGATTATTCTTGCGACATATTATCCGATAAACTTATTTCGAATGGCTAGTGAAGCTGGGCACGATCCAGCTGTACCATTAACATCAATGGTTACACAGCTAACATCAGTGGAAAAAGGGCTCATTCCCCCAAATAGCTTCTTTGGTTTTCTATTCTTGTTTTGTTGGTTTTGTTATATTTGTTTTTATATCATTTCTAAAAGAAATCGTATTAAGACCTATTTATTGACTCAGATTCTTCAGCTGATTTTATTTCTAATTTTTTATTATAGTTGGTTTATAGCCATCTTATACTTAATCCCCCTAGTAGCAATTCGTATCGTCTACTGGATTGGTTTTGTGTTATCACTGATTTACCTTATTTATATCCTTGTCACAAAGCAGCGCGCTAGCAAGGATTATTTCTCCTCAGAATATTATAAAAAATTTTTGAATGTTATTTTATTCTTATGGTTGTTGATGTCTGGCATCAATCTCTTTACCCATGGTCTTAATAACCTTCTGGCACATTTGTTGCT
Organism: Streptococcus oralis subsp. oralis; assembly: GCF_002096595.1. GTDB lineage: Bacteria > Bacillota > Bacilli > Lactobacillales > Streptococcaceae > Streptococcus > Streptococcus oralis_D. The sequence continues at coordinate 985,584 of NZ_NCUR01000010.1, read as the reverse complement.
TGCTTTATTACCAATTTCACCTATTTTCTTAGGCCTATTTTTGGTATCATTTTTTAAATCCAATGTAGTAACACTAGAGAACTTGAATACAGTCAATAAAAATCAAGAGAAATACCGTGAAGAGTATGGCTATACCATCGAAGAATGGTATGGAAAGAAGTCAAAAATGTACAAGGAACATGTCAAGAAGTCTAAGAAGAGATAAAGGTTTATAGATTTTTTGTTAAAAGGAGAGAAAAAATGAAGAAGTTATTTGTCGTCATCTTGTTATTGGTTCTTGGAGCTTGCTCTAATGGAAAGGAAGCAGGGGGAACAGAGAAAAGCACGCGCGAGACAGTTGTAAACAAAGAGAAAGAATTGAAATTTGTAGTAGCACCACAATATGAAGGTCAAACGTCGGATTTAATTGAACTTGGTAAAAAATTGACCAAAGAACATCCAGAAATTGGAAGTAAGGGAAATATGGCTATCTACTTTACAGGAGCCGTCTCAGATGGTAGAGCAGCACTAATGCTCGTCAATAAAACTGATGTAGATATCAAAAAAGATTTGGAGTTTTCACTAAGCTGGTCTTATGAAGGCAAAACTATTTTTGATAATCAAAAGATTAGTTATACTATCAAGGATAGTGGTGAGCTACCTTCTTACACAACCACGTTAATTTTGTTACCACTTAACTCAGAACAATTGGAGATTGTTGACTCGATGTCAGATCCATCTAAGATGAGACTTTCAATGTCCGATGTGAAGAGCGTAGAATAAGATAGGAGTTGAATGTGACAACAGAAACCATTTTATTTTTATTTGCTACCATCGTCATTCTTTTATCCTTGATCTTTTTATCTGGTACATATCTCTACCTTTATTTTCGGGATAAAAAGATGGTACGTCTTGCCAAATCGTCTATTAAGGGAACGGTTGTGGGCTATAGTAATTTTCAGGCTGGGAATCCTCCGATTGTTGAATATACGGTTAACGGAACTACTTATAGCAAGCCATTACGGTATTTTATGATTAGAACGGTTTCGCTTCCATGGGGCCCTATAAGTGCATCTGATAACTTTACAAGAGAGGACATGTTGGCAAATTCCCTAACCTTTTATCGTAATTCTTTTATATCGTTTAATAACTTAATGCGAACGCATTTCCCAGTCTATTCGAAGATGACGGTATGGTATGATCCTGAAAAACCAAACAGGGCTTATGTGGAACGATACTGTGGGATCAACAAACTTTATAAATTGTTGGGCATTGGTAGTGCTATATTGTTAATCATGGTCTACGCTGTTGTAGTGCTTGCTTATTTGTTAAAGAGGTGAGGTATAGATGTCAAAAGCTAGTCAACAAGCTGCAATTCAATCGCAGATTAGTTCAGCTCAATCAAAAAAAGAAGGTTATTTAGAAGAGGCAAAAAAAGTCAAGGAAATATATGACGAGTTACGGAAAATTAAAAGTGAATTTGTTAAGCAGAAAAAAGCTGTAGCTTCTAAAAAAGATGAATATGATGAATCTTGGACTGGAAATTTGCATGATACGAAATTTGTTACACCCGCAGGTAATCTGATTTCATATTTTGATTCTAGTATTAAGGCCATGGACGAAAATATTGATGAGTTACTCATAAAAATTAATGAGTATGAGAATAAAGCTTTGGAGATGGATGGACTTATTGGTCAGCTAGGAATATTGTTAAACAATATAAGTGGTTGGATTGAAAGTTTCTTCAACTAACTGCAAAATTTCATGAACCACCTGATTTTATTTCAGGTGGTTTTCTTTTGCTTTCCTCATCTTCTCACGGTAACACTCATATGGTATAATGGGATAAGGAAATTTTCCTTCTAGTACCTTGAAAATTCTATATTTTTCGCTTGTTTATCTGCTCTGCTATTTACAAAAAAATATCCTATCCCTCGCTGTCAACTTCCACCCTCATGATGTGGCTTTCTTGCTGATCGACTATAAGGGTGGTGGGATGGCCAATCTCTTTAAAAATCTGCCCCATCTCTTGGGGACGATTACCAACTTGGATGGTGCCCAATCCATGCGGGCTCTGGCTTCGATCAATGCGGAGATCCATCGTCGTGAACGACTCTTTGGAGAGTTCGAAGTCAACCATATCAATCAATACCAGAAGAAATTTAAAAACGGAGAAGCGACAGAACCGCTCCCTCACCTCTTTCTCATCTCAGATGAGTTCGCAGAGCTCAAGGTTAACCAGCCAGACTTTATCAAGGAGCTGGTATCCATCGCTCGGGTCGGACGTTCCCTCGGGGTCCACTTGATCCTAGCTACTCAAAAGCCATCAGGTGTGGTGGATGACCAGATCTGGTCTAACTCACGCTTCAAGATCGCCCTTAAGGTGGCGGATCGTTCGGACTCGAATGAAATGCTTCATACGCCGGACGCAGCCGAGATCACTCAGACAGGACGTGCCTATCTACAGGTCGGGAATAACGAAGTCTATGAACTCTTCCAGTCAGCCTGGTCAGGGGCAGATTACCAGCCGGACAAGGACGATATGGGGATCGAGGACCACACCATCTACTTGATCAATGAATTGGGCCAATATGAGATCTTGAATGAAGACCTATCAGGCTTAGAAGATGTGGATGAGATCAAGGAAGTTCCGACAGAGTTGGATGCGATAGTGCACCATATCCAGCTCTTGTGTGAGGAACAAGAGATTCCTCCAGTGCCACAGCCATGGTTGCCACCACTTAAGGAGCGCATCGCGCTAGAGGAGCTGGAAGAAGTGCAACCAGCAGTAGCATGGGCACAAGAGAAATCACTCTCAGTTCTACTTGGAATGGCAGATATCCCGCAGGCTCAGAAGCAGGAAGCCGTTTCTATCAATCTCTCCAAGGATGGTCATATCCTCCTTTACGGAAGTCCGGGTACAGGAAAGACCACCTTCCTTCAGACAGCTGGTATGGACTTGGCTCGCAAATTCAGTCCCAAGGCCCTTACCATGTACTTGATGGACTTTGGTACCAATGGTTTGGCTCCATTGTCCAAGCTTCCACAGGTGGCAGATACCATGCTTTTGGACCAAACAGAGAAGATCTCTAAGTTTGTACGAATCATGGAGAAAGAACTCAACCGTCGTAAGAAACTGCTTGCGGACTATGGAGTTGGGACCTTAGACCTCTACCGTCAGGCCAGTGGTCAGGAAGAGCCGGCTATTGTCATCCTCTTAGATAGCTATGAGGCCTTCAAGGAAGAAGCCTATGAGGCAGAACTCTTCAAGCTCTTGGTGCGCATCTCCCGTGAAGGTCTCAGCATAGGGGTTCACCTATTGGTGACAGCCGGACGTCAGACCAACCTTCGTGCTCAACTCTACTCGAACTTCAAGCACCAGTTGAGCCTACCACAGAATGAGGCAGGTGAAGTGCGAGCTATCGTGGGCTCTACGCCCCTTGCCATGACTATGGAAGACATCAAGGGCCGTGCCCTTATGAAGCGTGAAGAGGTGGATGTGATCCAGCTGGCACTCCCAGTTTATGGAGCTAATGATACCCAAGTCCTCAACAACCTACGTCAGGAAGTGGCTTCCCTCCAAGAAGCCTGGACCGGCCAACGCCCAAGTGCCATCCCGATGGTGCCAGAGGAGTTGACGATGGAAGAATTTTTGAATTTGCCTGGTGTACAAGAGGCTATTCAGAATGCTCAGATTCCTATCGGTTTGGAACTAGAAATGGTTGGAAGTGTCAATATCTCTCTTAGAAAATTTAAACACATGGCTTATGTGTCAAATGCAGAAGATGCTTTTGATAATATAACGCATCATTTATTAAAAACTATTCTTAGAATGCCTAACATCCATATGATGTTGATTGATGCTTTCCAAGAATATGAAGCATATAGTGACCAGGTGAAAACCTATGTTGGAAGTAAAAAGGAACTATCGGATATAGGGAATCAGCTAATCTATGAAATAGAACGTCGTCTTGAAAAAGGCATATCATCTGAGTGGATCATTTTTATACCTAATATGAGAGCACTAGTATCCGAAAGCGATTTAAATGATCAACAGCTTCAATTTATGTTTGAGAATGGGTATCGAGTAGGGATGAGGTTTATTATTGGTACTGATTATACTTATATTGGGACAAGCATCGACCCAATTCCTAGATACCTCAAAACAAATGTCCAATGGGTCATCTTTGGTATGCGCCTAATGGATCAAACCTTCTTAGATAAAGGAATGTATAACAGAGATGTGGCTCCAGATCTCGATCAGATTTATTTACATTCTCGGAAAGAAGTCATCAAACTCAAAATTAGTAAGAATAAGTAAAACTATTTTTTGATACTCAAGATTCAACCCGGTCTTTTGACGATTTGATAGTAGAAAGGATAATTGAAAAGGTTATTGAACATGGGACAAGTAAAAAGTGAAAAAGGTAAGGCAAGTACTATTGCAACTGGAATTGTATCAGCAAGCAATAGCATTACAACTGCCGGTACAGTTACTAGAGATAAGACAAGCTCTTATACCGCTAATACGGTAGGAAGAAGATTGATCATAAATGAGGCATCTATTGCTAAAAATATTCAATCGAAAATAAGTGAATTCGTAAAACTAATTCATGGTGTCGCAAATGAATTTGAAGTAGTAGATGAGAATATGAGTACAATGTGGCAGAATAATCCAAATAATGGGACAACCAGTCTACCTTCTCCATACTCAAATCCGTCATTTGTTCCTCAAAATAATTTATTTAAGGAGTGAGGATGGAGAAAAGAAAATTAGAAGATATTCAATGTAGTGTTCAACAGATTCAAACAAATTTATCTAAGCTAGAAGAAGAAAGAAATCAGTTTCTTTCCGTTGCGACGGAGATTATAGATCTTTGCCAATCGAACTTCATCCCATATAGAGAATTAGGCTATTATCCGTTATCAGTTAAAGATGAGATGGATCGTCTTGAAAATATAGAAAAGTTAAAAAGGAATGAACAGCTACTTGATGATTTTATCACCGAGAGGAAAGAAGAATTAAAAAAAGCAATGAGTAAACTAGAGGGCGAAAAAGAGGAACTTCTTTTCCAACAACGCCGCCTTGAATCGCAAAAGGAGGAGAAGAATGGGGATTAAAGTAGACATAGGTTCAGCAGATTCGCAGGGTAGCACAGCGAATACGGTATTAAGTAGCCGTGTGACTTATTATAACGATGTCATTACTGCCTTTAATAAATTGATTACAGAGGAAGAATTGAAAGGGAAAGCCTATGATAGCGCTAAATCCTATGCGGAAAATATAATGGTTCCCCTACTTAGAGGAGTTATTCTATTTTCAGAGAGTGTAGGAGGAAAAGCGAGTGAACTACCGACTCTTTACCGTTCACAAGTCGGTGAAGAAAGTCTAGATGAGGAGACACTTCAAAAGCAAATTGAAGCAGAAAATACAACTATTTCGACTCAAGAAGCTATTTTAAACAGTTTATCTGATTTAAAGAATATCGATTCTACTTATAAAAGTAATGTTCAAGAAATTATCTCAAATGCAACGAGTAAGCGAGACGAGTTACAAAAGAAATTAGAAAAGTTACAGTCGTTTGCGAGCTCAACTAGTGGTCAGTTTTCGGATTCAGAAAGCCTACAGAGCTTAGTTTTTCAAGGTTTCGAACAAGTCACAGGTGACTTTGGAAAGTTTGATGGAACTTTTAAAATAGAGGGACAAGCTCCTTGGGCAAAGAATATTAATAATGAGTGGACGAAGCGTTCTGAAGTAATTCAAAATTATCAAAATGTTTTAGATAAAATAGAAAATAAAACCGAATTAGATGAGAATGATATAACAGCGATTGCAGAGTATGGGAAACGGTATCCAACAGAATTGGCAAAACCAGAACTATTAAGGTTAATTAATGACTCTCCATATAGTAAAGTTAGCGAAACATATAATAAAGCTAAAACTGTTTTTGATGTTGCTAATGTTATGTATTTGGGTTCTCGAATTTCAAAAGATAATAAAGGGAATTTAATATTTCATCATGGTACAACACCTGCTGGGCAAAAACTAGATAAATTGTTAGGCTATGATAAATTTTACAGTCGTAATAGTATAAACCGAGGCCACAATTACAGTAAGATTACTACAAATAAGGGAACAAATATTCGAGGTCAGTACGAGGATATGATGCAACCTTTCCGTCCTAATATCATTAAGGCTGGGAAAGACGGTGCACTTTCCTCAGCAACAGCTGGTTTGTCAAACATATTCTCAATACATCCTACTGAAGGAATTAAGTTATCGGATAGCTTTAAGAATATGGGCAAATTGGGTAAAGGCATGGCGATTGCAAATGTGGCATTTTCTGTTGCGGATATTGTAGACGGAATGGGAGAAACACATGATATTGCTGTTAGTAAAAATATGACAGTTGGAAGCGGAAAATATATAACTACTCAATTTGGAGGTGTTACAATTGACACTCTGAAGAATGTAGGAATAGGGACATTGGCTACTGTTGGTGGAGTTGCTGCAGCCACAATTTTTCTTCCTGCTACAGCATCAGTTCTGGCGGTAGGTACTATAACAACAGTTGTAGGAGGAGGTATTAGCTGGGGTTTAAATGAACTAGATAAACATACTGGATTTTCTAAAGGTTTGAAAAAATGGTGGGCAGGAATTGTAGGAGGATAAGATGAAAGAAAAGTATGTTGAGTTTTTGAATATGGCAGTTGTGGATACTAGTCCTATAAAGCGTTTTGATTATGTAAGGGCTTTTGCAATGGAGGTCGCTTTTACTTTACTAATATTTATAGTATCTATTTTTATAAAAGATGAGATGCATGATGTGAGTATGATAATCTTTTACATTACTATTTATCATGCAGTAGCTTTATTGTCAATGTTCTTGCTATTTCAAAAATTTTCCAAATCAAAATTCTTACAATTGCTTCCAGCTAGTTCTATTTTGATTTCTCATGTTGAGTTTCTCTTCTGGGGATCTATATTTTTGGGGAAGAATTACTGGTCTATCTTCATGGTATTGATTGGTCTGAGTCTTATTTTTCAACTACTCAGCTTTGTTTATCAGTTATTAATTGTTCCTAAAGCTAAGAAATTACCGCATGGTGAGTATAGGAAGAATCTCTTATTTCTTCCTTCTGTTATTTGCCTATTGATTTCAGCAATTGTAGTAATTATAGCACGTTTATTTATGTTGCCAGGAATATATATAGTTACTCCCCTTGTTGCAGCGAGTATAGCCTGTCTTCCCTACTATTGGCTCGAGTATGCACGAGTATTTACTGGCTGGAAAAAGAAAAGCACCAATAACTTTATTTATAGAGGAGAAATAAAATAAAATGAAATTAATTAGAATAGATATCAGCAATATTGCTTATGCAGAGAAAAAAGTTTCCATGGATTCTTTTCTAGATTTGATTGAAGGTTGTGAAAAATTATTATTTGAAACAGGGGTCTATAAAAATGGTCCGACGACGATTGAAACTTGTTTGAGCACTTTTGGAAAGCCAGGAGAAGCCTTGTTTAAGGTCTATATTCCGACAAACATTCCAATTGAAGGAAATGATGAATTTCAATATCTAGAACATTTTACTATTAAGCAGTGTGTCTCTGATGTAACTCCATTTGATGAACATTTCCTTCCAAAAATTGAAGAAATGAAGCAGTATATTCAAGATGAGGGGTTGGAAATGCAAGGAGATACCGTTTTTCTGTCTATTTTGCCAATATTTGGACAGCACTTTGTTGAAATTAATATCCCAATTAAGGAGATTTCAGATGCTATTTAAAAACGTGGGAGAATACCAAGATATACAATATAGAAATGTTATCTCAAGGTATTACACAGTATCTCCAGAAGAGATGCCGGACACTTATAACGCTTTTTTAGATGAAGTAAGAAAAGCAGGATATACGCTTCTAGGACCTTTCTTTTATACGATTAATTCCAAGTTAGAAGAAAATCAAGATGTGTTGATGGAACTGTTTATCCCAGTAGAAGAAGAGTATATTGAAGGTGCTTTGCCAGAAGACTTTTTGTATCACAGTCTGTTTCAAGTTTTAAATACTGTTTCAACTAGAATTTTAGAACCAGATGATGAGTCAGTGACAGAGGGAATAAGCTTCTTGGCGGGTTATATCTATTATCAGGGACATTGTGAGTTGACTCCTCCCTTCTTTTTTACCACAACAATTGATGAGAAATTCTATACAGATATAAAAGTAGGAGTATTGAAGGAGTAAGTCGAATTCCATCTGATAATTTACTGCTTCCAAAAGTTATATTTGTTTATAAATGAGGAATGAACAGCTACTTGATGATTTTATCACCGAGAGGAAAGAAGAATTAAAAAAAGCAATGAGTAAACTAGAGGGCGAAAAAGAGGAACTTCTTTTCCAACAACGCCGTCTTGAATCGCAGAAGGAGGGGAAAAATGGGTATTAAAGTAGACATAGGATCAGCAGACTCGCAGGGTAGCACAGCGAATACGGTATTAAGTAGCCGTGTGAATTATTATAACGCTGTCATTACTGCCTTTAATAAATTGATTTCAGAGGAAGAATTGAAAGGGAAAGCTTATGATAGTGCTAAGTCCTATGCGGAAAATATAATGGTTCCCCTAGTGAGAGGAGTTATCCTCTTTTCAGAGAGTCTGGGAGGAAAAGCGAGTGAACTACCGACTCTTTACCATTCACAAGTCGGTGAAGAAAGTCTAGATGAGGAGACACTTCAAAAGCAAATTGAAGCGGAAAATACAACTATTTCAACTCAAGAAGCTATTTTGAACAGTTTATCTGATTTAAAGAACATCGATTCTACTTATAAAAGTAATGTTCAAGAAATTATCTCAAATGCAACGAGTAAGAGAGATGAGTTACAAAAGAAATTAGAAAAATTGCAGTCGTTTGCGAGCTCGACTAGTGGCCAGTTTTCGGATTCAGAAAGCCTACAGAGCTTAGTATTTCAAGGTTTCGAACAAGTCACAGGTGACTTTGGAAAGTTTGATGGAACTTTTAAAATTGAGGGACAAGCTCCTTGGGCAAAGAATATTAATAATGAGTGGACGAAGCGTTCTGAGGTAGTTCAAAATTATCAAAATGTTGTAGATAAAATTAAAAATGAAACCGAATTAGATGCGAATGATATAACAGCGATTGCAGAGTATGGAAAACGGTATCCAGGTAAAGAGTTGCCAGAGAATGTTAAAGATGCTGTACGAAAATATGTCGAGAGTAAAGTTAATGGTGATATTACTAGTAACGATTTAGGTGAGTTGCTTGATCTTATCCGAGATACATCTCTGGAAGAACTTGCTAAAGAAACGATTTCTAAGTTAAGTTCAACGAATCCTAAACTATCAGAGTACTTTAAGTATTTTACTACTACTGATAAGTTTGGTAATATAAACATTACCTACTCTGCAGATAGTAAAGGATATACGGATGCTTTATTCAAAGCAAATGCTGCGAATCTACTTAAGAAATTCACGATTTCAGAAATTAATATCCCTATACCAGGAACCAACTCATCTTTTGGCATTTCAGGGATCAGTTCGGTATTTATGGGGTTGGACTTTTTGAATAATCTACAAAATGAGAATGCCGGACGTGCCTTTACCCACACTGCAGCAACGACTGCAATGACAGCATTAGGAGTGGCTAGTTTACAAGCTGGGGCGATTGCAGCGGCTACAGCAATTGGTACAGAGTCTGCCATGGCTTTTGCTGCATCTATAGCGCTCGGAACAACTCCTATAGGATGGGCTATTGCGGGAACTGTAGCAGTAGGATTTGTAGCTAGCATAGCATATAAGCATAACTTTTTGGGGATTAAGACCATAGCAAACGAGATGGGTGACAATCTTAATAAAAGTATATCAGATGTTGGCAAAGCATTTGATTCCGGTATTAAATCAATTCAGAAAGTGTTTGGGTGGTAAATGTGAAAATTAATTTTAGAGGATTAGATGTTGCTTATTTTGATGTGTTAGAGATGGGAGAGAAAAAGTACGTTCTTGATTCCAACTCCACAACACCAAAGAGTTATTATTGGGGACTTTCCCCTGAAACTCTTGAAGTTGATTTGATAGAACTCGATAGTCAGAATAAAAATTTTGATAAAAAAATTAAGATGGGTCCTTCAGGAATGCGTATGGTATCTATTGGTTTTAGCCTTCTTTTGTATAGAGTAGTAACATCAATTTTTAGATATTATGATATTAGTCATAATCTATATTTAAAAGTATCTTTATTTCCTATATCTATTTTGGTAGCTTATATTGTCTATCAAAGTATTTTAATCAAATCAAGGAAGGAAATTTCAAGTCGTTTATCGCAGGAAAAGAAGAGGTTTAAAATAATCTTTCAGAATAATAAGAAAAAAAGACAATTCCATGCCTATCTATTTCTCATTTTACATACAATTGCTTTCTCTATTTATATGGGAGAAGATGATGGAACAGAAGCTGCAATTCTAGTGTTGAATGGTTTGTTGGCCTATCTATTTATTTGGATTGAATCTGGCGTTATTCCATTGACTTATGCTTATCAAAAGAAATACCTAGAATTTAAAGAAGTGAAAAAGGTATAATGTAACTTATAATAAAATTCAGAAAGTATTTGAGTGGTAAATGTGGAATTAAAATTTAAATATTCAAATATAGCAGTTTTTAGAATCGTTGAGTTTAAGAATAAAAGTTATATCTTAGATCCTACTACAATAAAAGGTAAGTCCTATTTCTTCGGTTCACTTCCTAAAGAGGTTTCTGCTGAGATGGTCGAACTATCTCCATCCAATGATAGTTTTAGAATAAAATCGAAGACACCAATAGGTGCATCTACTGCTCTAGTGATCATGATTCAGCCACTTGTGGGCTTCTCTCATAGGCTGATGAAAGATGCCTTTATTAGCTGGGGAATCAACCAGCAAATTTTAATGAAAATAGTGATATTTGCTTTCTCTGTATTTTTGTCTTATCTTATGGCTGTCTTTTATGAAAAAAGTGCGGTAGGAAAGTTTGAATCAAGAATTCCCCAAAATAGTAAGCGCTGTCGACTTGTTTTTGAACCCAAAGGTAAACGAATGATTGATTGGTGGTATATTACTCTTGGAATTAATACTGTTTGTTTAGCCTTTTTTATAGGACTTAATAGTGGTTATGAAAGTGCTATACTGGTTATAAATGGCATAATTTCGTGGTGGTTTTTTGTAATACTGAGAATGCCACAAATCCCAGAGTATTATAAGACACTAACATTAACTGAAATTGAAGAGCTATAAATACAGAATGCCGAGAAGTTAGAAATGACATTGATTCAGGTATTAAATCAATTCAGAAAGTGTTTGGGTGGTGAATGATTCATTTAAAGTTCAAGACTGCTAATATGATGGCGTATAGTATTGTAGAATTAAAGAAATTATAAATTGAAAGGAAAACAAGAAAATGTCTATTTTGCCAATTGGAACAATTGTTTATTTAAAAGAGGGGAGTCAAAAACTAATGATTCTCAATCGTGGGGTTACCATAGAACAGAATGGTGAAAATGTTTTGTTTGACTATTCTGCTGCTTTTTATCCAATGGGACTAAACCCAGAACAGTTGTTTTACTTCAATCGTGATGATGTAGATAAAGTGGTTTATAAAGGCTATAGTGATGAAGAAGAAGAACGGTTCGCCGAAATTTATCAACGTTGGCTTGATGAAAATGCAACAACAATTAAAAGGGGTGTAACAAAATAAAGCCTATCTGTAAAGATTATTGGAAAATATCACAATACTTTAAATAGAAATCAAAAATGAGGAGCTACTTTGACATTAAAGAAACTCCTCGTTTTTTTAGTTATTTTCCCATCATACATCTAAGTCTGTGTGGCTATAAGCCAAAATTTATGATACCAAAATATAGCTTTGTTTCTATAGGAAAGGGCTGTTTTGATATTGTAGTATAATAAACAAAGACATTTTTTACTTTTCTCTTCTTATTACGGTATCTCTCATATGGTATAATGAGACAAGGGTTGCTCCTCGTTTCAGACGAGTTTATGGATTTCAAGATAAGTTAGCAGGTGAGACGAGTATTTCTGTCAGTCTCCTATACACCTGTTAACAACTGTCCAAAATCAAAAGGAGATTGTAGATTGGTTTTATTAGTATTAGGGATTTTGGTTTTGCTCATTCTAATCTTGAAAAGGAAACAGAAAACTGCTAAAAAATCTGGAGGAAACGCTAAGAAAAGAAATTGGCTATTAATAGGTTGCTTATCCATAGTGATCCCAATGGTAATCTTCACAGTGTTCAGTCCGATTTTTTCTCTAATGGATATGTGGGGGCTGTTTGCCCATGCAAGTCGAACTGAGATTGAGCAAGCTGTGCATCGTTCTTATCAAAATTACGGTCTTACAGGACAGTTTGAGTTAGAAAAATACGAGAAAAACTATACAAGTGTGGGAGGATTTATAATCCATGGTACCTATAGTGAAAATATAGCTGGAAAAACCTATCAGGTTAAAACTCGATTTAAATACTATACTCGCTTTTCGAAAAGTGAAACATATGGAAAGATAGATGCAGAGGTTGATTACAAAAATGGTAAAAAAATTTATGATGTTTTCCCAGAATTAGCCTATTTAGGGATTGAGGTTAGTCCAGGCACCAGCGAATTTTTAAAAAGCTTGGACAGTTCAATCAAAGATCCTAAACTGCCTGATTTGAAGTATCAAGGTATTGGTTTTGAATTTAATAACCAATCTGATAATATCTATCTTTATAATGAAGTATTAGAGGAAAATCAAAGCAAGGGCCAAGCTCTGCAAGGGATGTATCCAATGGATGCTCAATATCTTTTCCAAAAAGAGATTTTTATACCAACATTTGAATTTCAGTATTTCGTTCCAAAAGAAAAAAGAGATCTCTTGTATGATGACTATCTTAAAGAGCTTGAAGCGCTCATGAAAGAATTTTTTGCCAACCAACCCCTACCACGCGGTCTTTATGCTGTAAAAATTGCTAAGTATAAAGAGGATAAACTTGTCAATGATAGTGGTGTATACTATGTGAAGATTGAAAATCGTCAAGTTGTAAAGTTGTTGCAAAAATTAGAGTAGGAGTTGCTAGGGCTAGGTCAGTCTCACAATATTTTTACTAAGAAGAGAAGGGAAGTTTTGTAATGATCAGTTTAGAGCTATTGTCTGAAGCAAATAGTCTAGATGTTTATTTTTTTGAAAAAGAAAATCGGGAGTATTTTGAGCGAAATTTACCTCCTAGACCAGCTAACTATTTTGATCCAGAAGGTTTTAAAGAAATCACAAGGGAATTGTTAACGGAACAAAGGAATCGTGCTGTCTATATGCATCTTATTAGAGATTCGCAAGGGGTTATGGTCGGGAGAATCAATTTAAATGTCTTAGAGGGTAATCGAAAAACAGCAGAGCTTGGGTATAGGATTGGGGAAAATGTTAGTAACTTAGGCTATGCTAGCGAAGCGGTTAAACTCGTTTTAGACAAGGCCTTCACAACTTATGGTTTCAATAGAATCATTGCAGGAACGGCAAGAGATAATCTAGCCTCTCAGAGGGTGCTTTTAAAAAATGGCTTCACCTTTAGTAGGATGATAGAAAATGACTTATACATTCATAATGAGTGGGTTCATACAGCAGTATTTGAGATAAGGAGACCATAATATCATCAATTCCAGTCTATTGAAAAGGTTAATGGAGTCCTAATCTTTCCAGACATTCAAGAATATTTTCTTGGATGTTTTTTTGTTCAGAATCTCCGGGTATGTCTGTTAAAATTTGATTTTCCCAGTGGCTAATCGTCCACTTTTTTTGCTTTTTGGTAAAAATCATGTAGAAAAAGCCTTTAAAAAGCATTTGTTAGAATTTTCTAAAAAATCTGGCGAAAGTTCTTGCTTTTATGAAAAAATAGGGTATAATGGTGAAAACACTATCTTTAAGGAGATTACTTATGAAATCGAAAAAGTGGCTCTTAGGAGCAGGTGCTGTTTTGAGTGCGGCCCTACTGTTAACTGCTTGTGGGCAAAGTGAAAAGAAGGCGGATGCTCCCAAGACATTCTCTTATGTCTACGCTATGGATCCATCTTCTTTGGACTATAGTGTGACGAGCAAGAGCTCAACCTCTGACGTTATAGCAAACGTTGTTGATGGTCTTTTGGAAAATGATAAGTATGGGAACTTAATTCCATCACTTGCAGAAGACTGGTCTGTTTCAAAGGATGGTTTGACTTACACCTACAAACTTCGTAAGGGTGTAAAATGGTATACTTCTGATGGTGAAGAATACGCTGAAGTTAAGGCCAAAGACTTTGTTACTGGGCTTAAACATGCTGCTGATGGGAAATCAGATGGCCTTTCTTTGATTCAGGATTCTATCAAAGGTTTGGCAGAGTATGTTAGTGGTGAGAGCAATGATTTCTCTACCGTAGGAGTTAAAGCTGTTGATGATTACACGATAGAATACACGCTCAACAAACCAGAGAGTTTCTGGAACTCTAAGGTCACAACTGCAACCATGCTTCCAGTTAATGAAGAATTTTTGAATTCTAAAGGGAGCGACTACGGTGCACCAACCCCATCAGGTATCCTATATAATGGTCCTTATTTCTTGAAATCATTGACTTCAAAATCAGTCATTGAATATGAAAAGAATCCAAACTACTGGGATAAGGACAATGTTAAGATTGACAATATTAAACTAACTTTCTACGATGGATCAGACCAAGAATCTTTGATTCGTAGCTTTACACAAGGTGCTTATACAACAGCCCGTCTCTTCCCAACAAGCTCAAACTTTGAGTCGACTAAACAAGAGTACGGCGATAAGATTGTTTACAGTCCACAAGAAGCGACAAGCTACTACCTCACTGTTAACGTAAACCGCCAATCTTACAATAAAACAGCCAAAACAGACGAGGCTCAAAAAACATCAACGAAAGAAGCTCTTCTTAACAAGAACTTCCGTCAGGCGCTGAACTTTGCCCTTGACCGTCACTCTTATACTGCTCAGTTGAATGGTGAAGAAGGCGCGAACAAGATTATCCGTAACAGCCTAGTGCCTCATGACTACGTTCAAGTAGGTGAAAAGACCTTTGGAGAGTTGGCACAGGCAGAGCTCGTTTCATATGGAGACCAGTGGAAAGGTGTAGCCCTTACAGATGGCAAGGATACGATTTACAGTCCTGAAAAAGCTAAGGCAGCCTTTGCTAAAGCCAAAGAAGAATTGCAAGCCAAGGGGGTTACCTTCCCAATCCATTTGGATATCCCGGTTGAACAAACAGATGTAATCGCGGTTCAACAAACCAACTCACTCAAGCAGTCAATCGAATCATCACTTGGTACAGAGAATGTCATTGTCGATGTCCTTCAAATGACAGATAATGAAAAAATTAGCATTACGTCTCAAGCCAAGGTGCCATCTCAAAAAGACTATGACTTGAACGGAACTGGTTGGGGACCAGACTATCAAGACCCAGCTACCTACTTAAACATTCTTGATGCTAAGAAGGGTTCTGCCCTTAAACACTTGGGGATCAATCGCGGAAAAGATCCAGAAGTGATGGCTCAAGTTGGACTGGACGAATACAAGAAACTCCTGGATGATGCTGCAGCTGAAACCAGCGACCTTAATAAGCGTTATGAAAAATACGCTAAAGCTCAAGCTTGGGTGTCAGACAGCTCGCTCTTAATCCCAGTTGCTTCTTCAGGTGGTTCTCCAACGGTTAGCCGTACTGTACCATTCACAAAAGCTTACTCTCAAGTCGGGATCAAGGGAGACCCATTTGTGTTCAAAGGTTTGGAGTTACAAAATGATGTTGTGACTGCAAAAGAATATGAAGAAGCCTTCAAGAAATGGCAACAAGAAAAAATCGAGACAAATGCCAAATACCAAAAAGAACTTGAAAAACACGTCAAGTAATCTATAAACAGAAAAGGAAGTTGCAGGAAACTGTGCTTTCTTTTTTGTTTTGAGACACCAGTTGACATAAAAGCAGTAACTTTACATTTTTGAATAAATTTGATAAAATATGGTTATGTTATAAAAAGTGACATAAAGGAGTGAATGATGATCAAAATGAAAAAAAGACTAATCGGGACAGGTCTTGTCTTAGCGACAGGGATTTTGCTCTCTGCATGTGGACAGTCCAACACAGATACTAACACTTATTCATCAACATTTAGTGCGAATCCGACAACTTTTAACTACCTTCTAGATTATTATGCAGATAACACTGCCGTTATTACCAATCTCGTAGATGGTTTGCTAGAAAATGACAGCTATGGGAACCTCGTGCCTGCTCTTGCGGAGGATTGGTCTGTTTCAGCAGATGGTTTGACCTATACCTACAAGCTTAGAAAAGATGCCAAGTGGTATACGGCTGATGGTGAGGAATATGCTTCAGTCAAAGCTCAGGATTTTGTCACTGGAATCAAATATGCCGCTGACAACAAGGGTCAAGCCATGGATCTCATCCAAAACTCTATCAAGGGATTGAATGACTATGTGACGGGTGTGACCAATGACTTTTCAACTGTTGGTGTCAAAGCCTTGGATGACTATACGGTTGAGTACACTTTGACACGACCAGAACCTTATTGGAACTCTAAGACAACCAATAGTATTCTTTTCCCAGTAAACGAAGAGTTTTTGAAATCAAAGGATAAAGATTTTGGTACCTTGACACCAGACAGTATCCTTTATAATGGTCCCTATCTGTTAAAAGATTTTACATCAAAATCTTCGATCGAATATGTAAAGAATCCACACTATTATGACCATGACAAAGTAACCATTGAAAAAGTTAAGTTAGCCTATTTCGATGGGTCAGATCAGGAGATGACCATTCGAAACTTTGAAAGTGGTGCTTACTCGATTGCAGGAGTCTATCCAAATAGTTCAAACTATGCTAAGACAAAAGAAAAATACCAAGACAATATCGTATATAGCTTACAAGACAAGACATCTTGGTACTTTAACTTTAACGTCAACCGCAAAACCTATAATCATACCGCTAAAACAACGGACGAACAAAAGAAATCAGCTCAAACAGCTATCTTAAATAAAAATTTCCGTCAGGCTATCAACTTTGGTATTGATCGAACAGCTTACTCTGCTCAATCTAACGGTGAAGAAGCAGCGAGCAAAACCCTTCGTAATACTCTGGTTCCCCCAACATTTGTTCAGGTGGGAGATAAGACCTTTGGAGAAGTAACAGCTTCTAAGCTTGTGAACTACGGAACTGAGTGGTCAGGTATCAATTTGGCAGACGCTCAAGATGCATACTTTAACAAGGAAAAGGCCCAAGCAAAATTTGCGGAAGCTAAAAAGGAATTGGAAGCTCAAGGCGTGACTTTCCCAATCCATTTGGATGTCCCTGTTGATCAGACAAATAAAAATGCGGTTTCTGGTATGAACTCGGTTAAACAAACCCTTGAAACAGTACTAGGTTCTGACAATATCGTCATTGATGTTCAACAGCTTTCTACAGATGACTTTGGAAATGTTGCCTTCCTAGCACCAAACCCAGCAGCTCGTGATTACGACCTAAACTTTGATGGTTGGGTTGGTGATTACCAGGATCCATCAACTTATCTAGACCCCTTCAATGCTGAAACTGGCTTCTATCTCAAGATTTTTGGTCTTGATGCCAAGGAAGACCAAGAGCTCATTAAGAGTTTGGGGCTCGATACCTATACACAACTCCTGAAAGAAGCAGATGCTGAGAATAAAGATGTCGCTAAGCGTTATGAAAAATACGCTGAAGCTCAAGCTTGGATGATTGACAATTCTCTAGTCATGTCTGCTATGTCAAATGGTGGGACAGCCTCTGTAACTAAAGTTACTCCGTTTACACGTGCCTACTCCCTAGTGGGAATCAAGGGTGACGGAAATAATTATAAGTACATGAGATTGCAAAAAGACCCTGTTACCAAGAAACAATTTGACGAAGCCAAGGCTAAGTGGGAAGAAGAAAGTAAAAAAGCTATCGAAAAGAGCCAAAAAGAGTTTGAAAACCACGTGAAATAAGATTACAGACAAGGTTGCCTCCGAGCGCCTTGTCTTTTTGTGTAGAATGGCATTCGGAACTTTGCCCATATTTTATAGCAGCTTAAGAGAATAAAAGCGAATGAAAATGCTGAAAATAGCAAGGATAGATGGAATTTCCATCATAATTGTGATATAATATTTATAACTATTAACGTGTATAGGGGATTATCATGAGTAGACGTTCAAAGAGAACTCGTTTAGGGAATGTGAAACGAAATATTAATATAGTTTTATCAACCATTTATTTATTATTGAGTGGTTTTTTGTTGTTCTTAATTTTCAAACATAATATCCTAGCTTTTCGATACCTCAATATTCTTACTGCGGTTCTTATTTTTATTTCTGCTGTACTTGCAATCCTTCTGATAGTGTATAAGAAAGCTGAGAAGTTTACGGCTTTCTTTTTGACACTTGCTATCGTAGTTAGCTCGGTTTCTCTCTATGCTTTGCAACAGTTTGTCGGTTTTACAAATCATATCAATGCGACCTCAAACTACTCAGAGTATTCGATGAGTGTGGTCGTTTTAAAAGACAGTGAAATCAACAATGTTACTCAGTTGGATAGTGTAACAGGTCCGACTGAAACAGATAATGATAATATCCAAAAGTTGGTGGCGGATATTAAGACGACACAGAGTAAAGACTTGACAGTTGAACAGAGTGCTTCTTATCTAGCAGCTTATAAGAGTCTGCTTTCTGGCGAAGCTAAAGCAATTGTCTTAAATAGTGTTTTTGAAAATATCATCGAAGCAGAGTATCCAGATTATGCTTCAAAAATCAAAAAAATCTATACAAAAAAACTAACTAAGGATGTTGCGGCACCAAAGGTATCGAAGAATAAAGCTTTCAATATTTATGTGAGCGGTATTGATACCTATGGACCGATTAGTTCCGTTTCGCGTTCAGATGTGAATATTCTAATGACTGTGAACCGAGATACCAAGAAAATTCTTCTCACTACAACTCCTCGAGATTCCTATGTTCCGATTGCGGATGGGGGAAATAATCAAAAGGATAAATTGACTCACGCTGGGATTTATGGAGTGGACTCATCAATTCATACTTTGGAAAATCTCTATGGAGTGGATATTAACTACTATGTTCGCTTGAACTTCACTTCTTTCTTGAAATTGATTGACCTTCTAGGTGGTGTTGATGTCTATAATGATCAGGAGTTTACAGCACATACTAACGGGAAGTATTATCCTGTTGGGAATGTCCATCTAGACTCTGAGCAGGCTCTTGGTTTTGTTCGTGAGCGCTACTCTCTAGCAGATGGAGATCGAGATCGTGGTCGGAACCAACAAAAGGTTATTATAGCTATTATTCAGAAGTTGACGTCAACTGAGGCTTTAAAAAACTACGATAACATCATCAAGGGATTGCAAGATTCTCTTCAGACCAATATGCCTTTGGAAACCATGATGGATCTGGTTAATACTCAATTGGAGAGTGGCGGGAACTACAAAGTCAACTCTCAAGATTTGAAGGGAACTGGACGCACGGATCTTCCTTCATACGCTATGCCAGATAGTAACCTCTACATGATGGAAATTGACGATAGCAGTTTAGCTGCTGCTAAAGCTGCTATCAAAGATGTGATGGAGGGCAAGTAGTATGATAGATATCCATTCGCACATTGTTTTTGATGTAGATGATGGTCCAAAGTCGATAGAGGAGAGTAAAAAACTTCTTAGAGAGGCCTACACTCAAGGAGTGAGGACAATTGTTTCCACTTCGCATAGACGAAAAGGGATGTTCGAAACTCCTGAAGAAAAAATCGCAACTAACTTTTTGAAGGTGAGAGAAATGGCTAAGGAAGTTGCGGATGACTTAATCATTGCCTATGGGGCAGAAATCTACTATACGCCGGATGTTGTTGAGAAGTTAGAAAAGAAATTAATCCCAACCCTCAACGACAGTCGCTATGCTTTGATTGAGTTTAGTATGAACACCCCCTATCGGGATATGCATAAGGGGCTGAGTAATATTCTAATGTTAGGCATTACACCCGTCATTGCCCACATTGAACGTTACGATGCTTTAGAAAACAATGAAAAGCGCGTGCGAGAACTAATTGACATGGGATGTTATACTCAGGTTAATAGTTCTCATGTTTTGAAACCAAAACTCTTCGGAGAAACCTATAAATTTATGAAAAAGAGAGCCCAGTATTTCTTGGAACGAGATCTGGTTCACGTGATAGCAAGTGATATGCACAACTTGGATCACAGACCTCCTCATATGGAGGAAGCCTATGATATCATTGCCCAAAAATACAGTGAAGATAAGGCTAAGGAACTTTTTAAGGATAATCCCCGAAAAATAATAATGGATCAATTGATTTAGGAGAAAAAATGAAAGAACAAAATATGATGGAAATCGATGTATTTCACTTGCTTAAAATCCTTTGGAAACGAAAATTGTTAATTGCTTTGGTAGCATTCGTGACAGGGACAGTAGCTTTTGCCTACAGTAGTTTTATTGTGAAGCCGGAGTTTACGAGTACGACCCGAATTTATGTGGTCAATCGTAATCAGGGAGATAAGCCTGGCTTGACCAACCAAGACTTGCAAGCCGGATCTTACTTGGTAAAAGACTATCGTGAAATCATTCTCTCGCAAGATGTTTTAGAGAAGGTTGCGACTGATTTGAAACTAGAACTCCCTCCAAAAGGTCTAGCTAGTAAAATCAAGGTAACAGTTCCAGTGGATACGCGTATTGTATCGATTTCTGTTACAGATCGTGCACCTGAGGAAGCTAGCCGTATCGCCAACTCTTTGAGAGAGGTCGCGGCTCAAAAGATTATCAGCGTCACTCGCGTTTCGGATGTGACAACGCTTGAAGAGGCACGCCCAGCAACATCGCCATCTTCACCAAATATTCGTCGCAATACCATGGTTGGATTCCTTGCGGGAGCGGTTGTGATGGTTGTCACAGTTCTCCTTGTTGAGATTTTGGATACACGAGTGAAACGTCCAGAAGATATTGAGGACGTGATGCAAATTGCACTATTGGGAGTAGTTCCAAATTTGGATAAATTGAAATAGGAGAGAAAAATGCCAACGTTAGAGATTGCACATAAAAAATTGGATCAGGCAAGAAAAGCAGAAGAGTACTACAATGCCCTTCGCACTAATATTCAATTGAGTGGGAATAACCTGCAAGTTATTTCGATCACATCCGTTAAACCAGGGGAAGGAAAATCAACAACTTCTACCAATATTGCTTGGGCATTTGCGCGTGCAGGCTATAAGACACTGTTGATTGATGCGGATATCCGTAATTCAGTCATGTCAGGTGTCTTTAAATCACGGGAAAAGATTACAGGTCTAACAGAGTTCTTATCTGGGACGACAGATCTATCACAAGGGTTATGTGAAACCAATGTTGAAAATTTGTTTGTCATTCAAGCGGGCTCTGTATCACCAAACCCAACAGCTTTGTTACAAAGTGAAAATTTTGCGACCATGATTGACACCTTACGCAAGTACTTTGACTACATCGTCGTAGATACTGCCCCGATTGGAGTTGTTATCGATGCGGCGATTATCACGCAACAGTGTGACGCTTCTGTTTTGGTAACTGCTGCTGGTGAAACCAATCGTCGTGATGTCCAAAAAGCTAAAGAACAACTCGAACAAACAAGCAAACCATTTCTAGGAGTAGTTCTAAATAAATTTAATACTTCAGTTGAAAAATATGGCTCCTATGGAGCATATGGGAACTATGGGAAAAAGTAGGGAATCTTGTAGTTGGAGAATTATCTAAGGGGATTATTACAAGGGGGAGTTTTAGGTGAAACAAAACAAGATCATCTATATTGCCTTCAAAAGGTCTATGGATGTATTTATCGGCTTGTTTGGAACGGTATTTATAGTTTTACCCTGTTCTCTGGTCATCTTTGTAATCTATAAAATGAAAGGTTACAAAGGAAGTATATTTTTTACACAGTGCAGAGCAGGTCTCAGAGGGAAAAAATTTAAAATCATTAAGTTTAGGTCGATGGTCGAGAATGCAGAAGAAATTCTGATTTCGAATAAGGAACTTTATGAAAAGTATAAAAAGAATAGCTATAAATTGCCACCAAACGAGGATCCACGGCTTACAAATATTGGAGATTTTATAAGAAGAACAAGTATTGATGAAGTTCCTCAGTTTATAAATTTGGTACTAGGTGATATGAGTCTTATTGGTCCAAGACCAATTCTTGAAAATGAACTAGACGAATATACCGAGGATGAACAGGAAATTTTATTGTCTGTTCGTCCTGGAATTACAGGGATATGGCAAGTTTCAGGTAGGAGTCAAGTATATTATCCTGAACGTTGTGAAATGGAATTGTATTATCCTAGAAATCAGTCTTTATGGTTAGACATCAAAATTTTCTTTTTGACTATTAGAAGAGTGTTATCCGGTGACGGAGCTCATTGAGAATTCAAGCTGAGTCAGTATGAAGTGGAATATATAAAGATAAAATTGAATACAAAAAGGATATCTTTGGTATTCAATTTTATCTTTTTGGGTCAGGATAGTTTTAGTGAAAATCTATTTTGGCTGGATATTTTTTCAATAGAGAATGATTACAATTTTGATTAAAAGGTAGTTGAGCTAGTTATGGATGAAGGGAATTGAATTAGGATATAGAAATGTCTAAAACGTATAGAATCATAGTTGCAACACATAAACAATTTCAAATGCCAGAGGATAAGGACTTGTATATCCCTATCCAAGTTGGTAGTGAGGGGAAGGAAGATTTAGGTTATCAACCAGATAATCAAGGAGTCCATATTTCTCACCTTAATCCTTATTATTGTGAATTAACAGGATTATATTGGGCTTGGAAAAATTTAGAATGTGATTATCTTGGATTAGTACATTATCGTCGATATTTCACATCAAAACGACACTCATATAGAGAAGCAATTAGTATGGATGATATTATTCTTTCCAAATCAGAAGTAAAAAACTTGTTGTCAAAATACGATGTTGTCGTTCCTAAAAAACGGAAATATTATATTGAAACGCTATACTCTCACTATGCACATACTCACGATGCCAATCATTTAGACGTGACACGTCAGATTATTAGCGAGTTGAGACCAGATTATATCGAAGCTTTTGATCAGGTCATGAAACAACGCAGTGGCTATATGTTCAATATGTTTATCATGTCCAAAGAAAATGTAGCAGCCTATTGTGAATGGTTGTTCCCAATTATCGATGAACTCTATAGAAGATTGGACATTACAGACTATTCTGCTTTTGACGCTAGATTATTTGGTCGTATCAGTGAACGCTTGTTCAATGTTTGGTTGGCAAAACAAGATTTGCGGGTAAAAGAGATTCCGTTCATTTATATGGAAAAAATTAATTTGATTCAAAAAGGGAAGTCCTTTTTACAAGCAAAATTCTTTGGAAAAAAATATGGACAGAGTTTTTAGATAGGGATGAATAATAAGAATGAAATTAGTACTAAAAATAAAATCTGTACCAGAACTTTTGGCTCTTGTTGCTTTAGGGATATTTTTAACGGTTTCGATATTAAATGTAACTTTTTATGCTCGGTATCTGCCTGGAACAGTTTATAAATTAGCGATAGCTTTTTCCCTCTTTCTTTTGGTTATAAAAGAGTCGTTTAAGAGAAAATATGATTATAGAGCTCTCATTGGTTTGTTTGCAACGATTTTAATTTATTTTATAGTGGGGAAAATGACAGCTCTCAGTTCAGAACTTCCTGTAAGTATATTATTTATTTATACTTTACGAGATATTCCCTTTAAGAAGGTGGCGAAAACTTCATTAGTCGTTAGTATGTGCTTGTTGTTTTTTGTTATCATAAGCGCAAGATTAGGAATAATAACGAACTATATAGAAATTTCTGGTCCTCGAGTACGGACCTACCTAGGTTTTAGATATGCTCTATTTCCTTCTATTTTACTGATGAATATAGTTGCTATTGTGTTTTATTTAAAGCAAAACAAAATCCATTACTGGCAATGGCTACTGTTAGCTCTATCAGTTTATTGGGTATATGATCAAACGGATTCTCGTTTAACGTTTTATAGTTCTTGTGTATTGCTGACATGCAGTTTGTTAATAAAATGGTTTCCGAAACTATTTTCAAAGTTAGGATATGTGTTTAAAGCTTTTAAACCAACCTTTATTGTAAATGCAGTTATTAGTTTTTGGGTCTCCGTTACTTATCTCAATTCAAGCCATTCTTTTATCAATGATCTTCTTTTTAAAGTGAATCATATGTTAGGTGGTCGGATATACTTGGCTAATAAATCTTTAAATCTCTATGGTTTTGGATTTTTTGGACGACCAGTTTACTGGAATGGGAATGGTCTGACTGTTGAAGGTGTTAGAAACTATCAGACCTATCTGTATGTGGACAATTTGTATGTCCAAATTTTACAGAGATTTGGCCTGCTCATACTGGGATTAATGGTCTCAGTTCTATCTTTGACACTACTTAAAGTCATTAAGAAACGCCAGTGGGTTCTTGCTCTAATTTTGATATTAATGAGCTTTCATTCCATGATTGATGATTTGAATTTCTATCTTCATAACAATATTTTTTGGATATTGGTAGGCGCTTTAATCTACCCGGATTATCAGTTCTCTGATGAAAACAACGAAGAACTCGGGGAACATTCGTTTGAAAAAATCGTATAGTGAAATGTTGAGAAGTATTTAACAAGAACTTAAAAGAGCATAGACTGAGAAGACGGTTTTATTTCGATTTATATAGGAGGAAAGTATGTCGGATATCAAAATCATTCAAGATAAAATTTTATCTATTTTGAAAGAGTTTATTAATATTTGCGAAGAAAATAACCTAACCTACTATGCTCTAGGTGGGACCTTGTTAGGAGCGGTACGTCATAAAGGTTTCATACCTTGGGATGATGACATCGATATCGGTATGCCGAGAGAAGATTACGAAAAGTTTAAAAAAATAGCTTCAAATGTCTTGCCAGAAAACTACAAGTTTTTAAGCGAAGATACATTAAACTATAAAAAAGCTTTCTCTGTGATTCGAGATGATTCTACAAAAATCATCATGAATTATAGTAAAGAAGAATTGGTAGAAAGTTTGTGGATAGACATTTTCCCGCTAGATGGTATGCCCTCTAATGCTCTAAAGAAAAAAATTCATTCTTTGAGATACTTGAACGCAAGAATGATGGTTCAACTCTCGCAATTCAATAGTTTGGTGAATCAGAAAAAAGAAAATCGACCATTCATTGAAAAGATAATTATTGCTTTTGCGAATGCTGTTAATATTGAGAAGATTATTTCCTTTACCTGGGCACAGAAAAAGTATTTACAAACGATAAAAAAATATTCGTTTGATGAAGCTTATGCAGGAAATTATACGGGAGCTTACAAATTAAAAGAGATAGTACCGAGTGATTACTTTGGAGAACCAGTCCTATTACAGTTTGAAGATCTTAAACTTTGTTGTCCTTGCAAATACAAAGAATATCTAACAGCCATTTACGGAGCGGATTATATGCAATTGCCACCAGAAGACAAAAGAACTCTTCACCACTACGAGATTATATCACTGGGTGAAAATGAAGGGGAAGTGTAGTTTAAAGATGAAAAAAATCGCTTTAGTGAAATGGAGTATCGATAGAACAGATGGTGGCTTGAAAGTAGCAACCAGCCTTGCAAATGAGTTATCAACTATGTATGAAGTTCATCTTCTCTCGATGATTTCTACAGAAAACAATTTCTTCTCGCTGAAACAATCAGTTCAATATCAAAATTTATCATCAAAGAAAATATCTATGAGTAAAAATTTTCTCGAAGCGATCAAGTTGTTGAGAAACTATCTGAAAGAAGAGAACATTGATATTGTTTTTGGAATCGGAATGAGTATGAATACAGTTGGTGTAGCAAGCACAATTGGTTTGAAAACAAAATTTGTTTCCTGCGACCATACAAATTCTATAGTAGATATTGATACTAAAGTTAAGAAGATACAAAGGTATATTGGAGCGAAATTTGCTGATAAACTCGTGACCCTTACTCAAGAAGACCGTGAAAATTATATAAAAAAATACAGTGTTCCTGAAGAAAGGATTTGCTACATCTATAATTGGAAAGAGGCTTCTCTTTCAGATGTGTCCTATAATAAAAAATCAACTAAAATTGTGACTGTTGGCCGTTTTGATTATCAAAAAGGATATGATTATCTTGTTCAAGTCGCGAAAAAAGTGTTAGTGAAAAGGTCTGACTGGACTTGGGAAATCTACGGTTCCGGCAATCAAGATGAAGTGGATAAAATCAGAAATTTAATCAACGAATATGATTTACAGGACAAGTTAGTCATAAAAGGACTCGAAAAAAATCAGGATTTGATTTATGGAGATAAAGGGATTTATGTCATGACTTCTCGTTATGAAGGTTTACCTCTAGTTCTACTGGAAGCACAACAATACAATCTTCCTATAGTTAGCTTTAGTTGTCCGACAGGACCGAACGAAATTGTTGAAGATGGAGTTAATGGCTATCTGGTTGAGTGTTATGATACGGACAAGTTGAGTGAAAAATTGCTTGAACTGATGGAAGATTCGAACTTGCGAAGTTCCTTCTCCAATCATGCCAAGGATAATATAGATAAATTCGATAAGGAAAAAATTCTCAAGCAGTGGATTGAACTAATTGAGACGATTTAAGAGATAAGATGAAGGATTGCTTGTTATCAATTGTAATGCCTAGTTATAATATTCAGGAGTATATTTCAAAAGGGCTGGAGTCTTTTCAACAAGTGTTTCCGAATTATAAAAATAAATTTGAAGTACTGGTTGTCATGGATGGTCAGTAATTCGGAAAGGTCGTTAAAGGAGCTATATAGTAAAATTGAGCAAAGCTCATATAAATACGTTCCTACGAAAAAATTTGACAGATGGTCTTACTTAAATTATAGGACTAACTTTGCTTTTGGAATAATTTTTAATCCGATTTTGAAGAAATACTCTGAAAAGAAAGAAAAAGAGAGGGGCGTTTAAGATGTTTATCAGCATCGTTGTTCCTGTTTATAATGTTGCAGACTATCTGCATTTTGCGATAGAAAGCTTAATTAAACAGACCTATCAAAACTTTGAGATAATCCTTGTAAATGATGGTTCCACAGATAATTCTCCCATATTATGCGAAGATTATGCAAAGCAATATGAAAATATCCATGTGTTCCACAAAGAAAATGGTGGATTATCTGATGCACGTAACTTTGGAGTGGCAAAAGCCAACTCAGATTGGATTTTCTTTTTAGATCCGGATGATTATCTTGAAGAATATACTCTAGAGTTAATCGTGAAAATTCAGGAAACACATCAAGCAGACTTGATTTCAACAAAGGTAAAAGCTACTTCAAAATATAATGCTTATACTTCTTATCGATTACAAGACTCAGACTATAAAGATTTGGCTCCGATTACAAAAGAAAAGGCTCTGGAACTAATGTTGGATGACAAAGTTGCAACGGTTTCTGCCTGTGCTAAGCTTTATAAAAAAAGCATATTGGAACGAGTCCCTTTTCCAGTTGGGAAAATCTATGAGGATTTTTATGTTGTAGGAGAACACCTTGCCTTGGCTGAAAGAATCGTGATAAGCCCGCTTGAAACCTACAATTACTATCGTAGGGAAGGGAGTATAGTTCGTTCAACATTTACTGAAAAAAGATATGATTTCTTTGAAGCTGTTGCAAAAAATGAGGAAGTTATTAAAAGAGAGTACATTCAGAGTCCAGAATTAAAGCAAGCTTTACAAGCTAAAAAATTATTAGGTGGTTTTGTAATAATTGGTGCAAAAGCTGACTCAGGCTTAAAAGATTTTTCAAAAGATAGAGAGTTGTTGAGAGTCGAAATGAGTGACTTGTTAAAAAATAATAAGTTATCATGGAAACTAAAACTAAAATACCTTATTTTTATGTTAAACCCTAGATTGTATTTGTTGCTACGATAGTATCGTGCATAGATCCAATTTAATTTACAACAAGTGTCAAAAAAATGTAGGAAAGAGGAAATATGAAAGAAGTTTTTAGAATAATTGACCATTATAAGTATGACCAGTCAAACTTTTTGTTTTCACTGATTAATTCTAAATTGGATGACTTGAAATGAAAGTATTAAAAAACTACGCCTACAATCTTTCTTATCAATTGTTGGTCATTATACTCCCAATTATTACGACTCCCTATGTAACACGGGTCTTTTCTTCGGATGATTTAGGGACATATGGATACTTTAATTCCATTGTCACCTACTTCATCCTCTTAGCGACGCTGGGAGTTGCTAACTATGGGACCAAGGTTATTTCAGGACATCGTAATGAGATTAATAAAAACTTTTGGGGTATATATTCTCTACAATTAGGGGCGACACTTCTTTCTCTGTCCTTATATGCTCTTCTTTGTCTAACTCTTCCCTTTATGCAAAATCCGGTAGCCTACATTCTAGGCTTGAGTTTAGTTTCAAAAGGTTTAGACATTTCCTGGCTCTTTCAAGGGCTAGAAGATTTTCGAAAGATTACTGTTCGAAATATCACAGTTAAACTCGTTGGAGTCATTTCAATCTTCCTCTTTGTCAAATCTGCAAATGACCTATATCTCTATGTTGTTTTGCTAACCATATTTGAACTCTTGGGGCAACTAAGTATGTGGGTGCCTGCTCGTGGGTTTATCGGCAGTTCTCATTTTAGCATAGAATATGCTAGACATCATTTAAAGCCGGTCATATTATTATTCCTTCCTCAAGTAGCTATTTCTTTGTACATTACGCTGGATCGTACCATGCTTGGAGCCTTAGCTTCTACAAAAGATGTAGGGATTTATGACCAGGCCCTAAAATTAGTAAATATCCTTCTGACCTTGGTAACTTCCTTGGGAAGCGTTATGTTGCCTCGTGTCGCGCATTTGTTAGCGACAGGTGATCATAAGGCAGTCAATAAGATGCATGAAATGTCCTTCCTCATTTATAATTTAGTCATTTTTCCGATGATGGCAGGAATCTTGATTGTCAATGATGATTTTGTTCAGTTTTTCCTTGGTCAAGATTTTCAGGATGCACGTTATGCAATCGCCATTATGATCTTCCGTATGTTCTTTATCGGTTGGACCAATATCATGGGAATTCAGATCCTGATACCTCACAATCAAAATAAAGAATTCATGATTTCAACAACAGCTCCCGCAATAATCAGTGTAGGTTTGAACTTACTATTCCTTCCTAAACTTGGATATATCGGAGCAGCCATTGTTTCTGTTTTGACAGAGGCGTTGGTATGGGCGATACAATTATACTTTACCCGTAGATACCTAAAAGAAGTTCCACTTATCGGATCTTTGACAAAAATTATTCTAGTATCAGCTATCATGTATGGTATCTTGCTAGGTTTAAAAACACTTATACATTTTTCACCAGCCATAAATGTTTTAGTATTTGCAGTGCTTGGTGGAATCATTTATCTTTTTGCAATTCTATCTTTGAAAGTGGTAGATGTAAAAGAATTAAAACAAATTATTAGGAAAAAGTAGAATGCAAAAAAAATCGGAATATCAGCCTAGATTTATTAAAAGTGCTTGCGTGTATTGGGGTCGTTTTACTCCATACAACAATGGGCGGATTTAAAGAGACAGGTTCATGGAATTTTTCGACATATTTATACTACCTAGGAACCTATTCTATCCCTTTATTTTTTATGGTCAATGGTTATTTATTGTTAGGCAAAAGGGAAATAACTTATCCTTACATACTTCAAAAAGTCAAATGGATTCTAATAACAGTGTCATCATGGAACATTATCGTTTGGCTCTGTAAAAGAGACTTTGCGGTTAATCCAATTAAAAAAATTGTAGGCTCTCTGTTACAAAAAGGGTATTTCTTTCAGTTTTGGTTTTTTGGTTCGCTGATTCTTATTTATTTATGTTTGCCTGTTTTGAAAACAGTTATAAATTCAAAAAGAAAATATGTATACATTCTATCTTTATTGGTGGCAATTGGGTTTATAGTTGAATTAGCAAATATTTTCCTTCAGATGCCTATACAAACTCATGTTATGCAAACTTTTAGATTATGGACTTGGTTTTTCTACTATCTTTTAGGTGGTTATATAGCGCAATTCAATATAGACAACCTCAAATATAGATTTAAAAATTGGATGAAAATAGTTAGCATACTTTTGTTATTGATTTCACCAATTATATTGTTTTTCTTAGCAAAGAATACTTACCATAATCTTTTTGCTGAATATTTTTATGATACTTTATTTGTAAAAGTCAGTACTCTAGGAATTTTTCTAACTATCCTCACGCTTACGTTGAATGAAAACCGAAACGAATGGATTGTTTTCCTTTCTAATCAAACAATGGGAGTTTTCATAATACACACTTATATTATGAAATTGTGGGAAAGGATATTTGGTTTTAATTTTGTAGGAGCATATTTACTTTTTGCTCTATTTACTTTAAGTGTTAGTTTTATTATTGTTGGAATGTTAATGAAGATTCCTTACTTCAATCGAATCGTCAAATTATAAAAAGGAGAACACTATGTACGATTATCTTATCGTTGGTGCTGGTTTGTCTGGAGCAATCTTCGCACACGAAGCTACAAAACGCGGTAAAAAAGTTAAAGTGATTGACAAGCGTGATCACATCAGTGGAAATATCTACTGTGAAAATGTTGAGGGCATCAATGTCCATAAGTATGGTGCCCACATTTTCCATACTTCAAACAAAAAGGTTTGGGACTATGTTAACCAATTCGCTGAATTTAACAACTATATCAACTCACCAGTGGCTAACTACAAGGGTAGCCTCTACAATCTTCCTTTCAACATGAATACCTTCTATGCTATGTGGGGTACCAAGACTCCTCAAGAAGTCAAGAACAAGATTGCCCAGCAAACGGCTGATATGAAAGATGTTGAGCCCAAGAACTTGGAAGAACAAGCCATCAAGTTGATTGGGCCAGATATCTATGAAAAGTTGATCAAGGGCTACACAGAAAAACAATGGGGACGTTCTGCTACTGATCTTCCACCATTCATCATCAAACGCTTGCCAGTTCGTTTAACCTTTGATAATAATTATTTTAATGACCGTTATCAAGGGATTCCAATTGGGGGTTACAACGTAATAATCGAAAATATGCTAAATGAAGTAGAAGTAGAACTTGGAGTGGACTTTTTTGCTAATCGTGAAGAGTTAGAAGCATCAGCTGAAAAAGTTGTCTTCACAGGGATGATTGACCAGTACTTTGATTACAAACACGGGGAGTTAGAATACCGTAGTCTTCGTTTTGAGCATGAAGTTCTAAATGAGGATAACTATCAAGGAAACGCAGTTGTAAACTATACAGAACGAGAAATTCCTTATACTCGTATTATTGAGCATAAACATTTTGAGTATGGTACTCAGGAGAAAACGGTTATTACTCGCGAATACCCAGCTGATTGGAAACGTGGAGATGAACCCTATTATCCAATCAATGATGAGAGAAATAATGCTATTTTTGCTAAATATCAAGAAGAAGCGGCGCAGAATGATAAGGTTATTTTCTGTGGACGTTTAGCAGATTATAAATACTACGATATGCATGTGGTCATTGAACGTGCATTGGATGTGGTAGAGGAAGAACTAGGGAGTATCTAAGAACATCACAGATAAAGGGGAGAAAAGGTGAAATATTATCTGAAGGATTCATTTCTGCATAATGAATACGAAAAGAATGCAGGAAATAAGGCACGAAATGACGTGGAAGCTATTCTAATCTCAGAGGGTTATAAGGGGGTGGAACTCAAGGTTGAGAATTGGTATAAGATGAATTTCTTTAAAGCTCAGCAACACAAATATCGGGCAATCAAGTCTGTGTTTGATCAGTTAGGATCTGGAGATGAATTGCTGATTCAGTTCCCGATTATACACCATACATTTTTCATCTCACAACTCATTAAGCAGGCGCAAAATAGAGGAGTCAAATTCTATCTTGTGATCCATGATATTGAAACCTTGCGTCATGTAGGAAATTCAGCAGTGAAAATTCGTCATAAAGTGAGAAATTACTTCCAAGAGAAGGCGGCTCTTACATCAGTGGATGGCATTATCGTTCATAATGATATCATGAAAAATGCCTTGACAATTCAAGGCATACCATCAGATAAAATGGTTAGCTTGGAGATTTTTGACTATCTGATTCCGAACTTTGAGGAAAAAAATGTTCCCCAAAAAGAAGAAGCGATTATCATCGCCGGAAATCTAATTCCAACAAAATCAGGCTATCTTTATAATTTGCCAGAACAGCCAGCCTATAATCTCTATGGAATGGGGTACGATGAAAGTCGTGCATTGAAAAATACCACCTACTTTGGTTCCTTTATGCCAGATGACCTCCCAAATGCTC
The DNA here is from genome assembly GCF_002096595.1 of Streptococcus oralis subsp. oralis. Lineage (GTDB taxonomy): Bacteria > Bacillota > Bacilli > Lactobacillales > Streptococcaceae > Streptococcus > Streptococcus oralis_D. The sequence continues at coordinate 953,122 of NZ_NCUR01000010.1, read as the reverse complement.
TTCAAGGTAGTTTTGGTTTGGTGTGGGATGGTGATAGTTCAGAAACTTGCAAAGGTTCTTTCGGAAATTACCTACGTATTAACAACTCCCACAAGGCTTCTCTTTATTTGGCTTCGGGCTTTCCTCTAGTTGTTTGGAAAGAGTCTGCCCTTGCGCATTTTGTGCTAGATAAGCAATGTGGTATAGCAATTGATTCTCTACATGACCTCCAAAAGGCACTGGACGATTTGACAGATCAAGATTACATGAAACTGTCGGCTAATGCCAGACAAGTAGGAGTAGCGATTCGAAGTGGAGATTATCTGAAATCGGCCATTTCTAAATTGAAGTAAGAATTTGAAGCTACTCATTGATCAGTTCGTTAGAAAGATTACTTCATTATGAAAGGTATTATTCTTTCAGATGGTTCGGGAACGCGCCTGTACCACTTACTCGGGCTGCGTCAAAACAGCTGATGTCGATTTATGATAAACCCATGATTTACTATCCTTTGTCAACCCTGATGTTGGCTTGACTTCAGCAAAGACTTTCTCAACCATTTCAGCATTAGTGATATCCATTTCGGCCACATCAACTGCAACATAGTCTACATTTCGTTCATCTAATAAATAACGTAGTTCGGTACCGAGTTGACCCTTTGCACCTGTAATTAATATCATTGTCTTCTCCTTAACTTTTCTTCTATTTAATCATAGCAAAAAAAAATGATAAAAAATCTGATTTTCGGCCCTTATTTTGCTGGTTTAAGATATAAAAATATAGTATTAGAGAATCATAATTTTATAATAGAAAACTTATTTTTCAGAATTTACCAAAGTAATTCAAAAATTCTGAAAATTTTATTGACATGTTTCTGAAAAGGGACTATAATGGGGTGAAAGTTTTAAAGGAGAAAACAATGAAAAGTTCAAAACTACTTGCCCTTGCGGGTGTGACGTTATTGGCAACTGCGACACTTGCGGCTTGCTCTGGATCAAGTTCAAATGCTAAAGGTGAGAAAACATTCTCATACATTTACGAAACGGATCCTGATAACCTAAACTATTTGACAACTGGTAAGGCAGCTACAGCAAATATTACTAGTAACGTTATTGATGGTTTGCTTGAAAATGACCGCTATGGTAACTTTGTACCATCTATGGCTGAGGATTGGTCTGTATCTAAGGATGGATTGACTTACACGTATACACTCCGAAAGGATGCAAAATGGTATACATCTGAAGGTGAGGAGTATGCAGAAGTTAAAGCTCAAGACTTTGTAACTGGTCTTAAGTATGCTGCTGATAAGAAATCAGATGGTCTTTACCTGGTTCAGGAATCTATCAAGGGATTGGATGCCTATGTCAAAGGAGAAACTACAGATTTTTCTCAAGTAGGAATCAAGGCTCTTGATGATTATACCGTTCAATACACATTGAACAAGCCAGAAAGTTTCTGGAATTCTAAGACAACAATGGGTGTTCTGGCTCCTGTCAATGAAGAATTTTTGAACTCTAAAGGGGATGACTTTGCTAAAGGTACGGACCCAAGCAGCATTCTCTACAATGGACCATTCTTACTCAAATCAATCGTAGCCAAATCATCAGTCGAGTTCGAAAAGAATCCAAACTATTGGGACAAAGACAATGTTCATCTTGATAAAGTGAAATTATCCTTCTGGGATGGTCAAGATACCAATAAGCCAACTGAAGCTTTCAAAGACGGTAGCTTTACAATGGCTCGCCTCTTCCCAACAAGTGCTAGTTACTCAGAGACTGAAAAAGCATTCAAAGACAATATCGTTTATACCCAACAAGATTCTACTACTTATTTAGTAGGTACAAATATCGATCGCCAGTCTTATAAGTACACTTCTAAGACAACAGATGAGGAAAAAGCATCAACCAAGAAGGCACTTTTGAATAAGGACTTCCGTCAAGCTATTGCATTTGGTTTTGACAGAACAGCCTACGCTTCTCAAGTAAATGGTGCAAGCGGGGCTACTAAACTGCTTCGTAACTTATTTGTTCCTCCTACATTTGTACAGGCAGATGGGAAAAACTTTGGGGAATTAGTTAAAGAAAAATTAGTGACCTATGGAGACGAGTGGAGCAACGTAAACTTGGATGATGCCCAAGATGGTCTCTACAATCCTGACAAAGCCAAAGCAGAATTCGCTAAAGCTAAGGCAGCCCTTCAAGCGGAAGGTGTGAAATTCCCAATCCACTTGGACATGCCTGTAGACCAAACCAACACAACAAAAGTTCAACGTGTTCAATCTTTTAAACAGTCAGTTGAAGAAAATCTAGGGTCAGATAATGTGGTTATCGATATCCAACAACTTCAAAAAGATGATGTTCAAAACATTACCTACTTCGCTGAAACTGCGGCTGGAGAAGACTGGGATATCTCAGATAACGTGGGTTGGTCTCCAGACTATATCGATCCATCTACTTATCTTGATATTATCAAACCTTCTGTAGGAGAAAATACGAAAACATATCTAGGATTTGATTCTGGGACAAACAACGCTGCTGCTAAGCAAGTCGGTTTAGAAGATTATGAAAAAATGGTTGTGGAAGCTGGTGAAGAAACTACTGATGTTTCAAAACGTTATGAGAAATATGCTGCTGCCCAAGCTTGGTTGACAGACAGTGCCTTGCTCATCCCAACAACTTCTCAAACTGGTCGTCCAATGCTGTCTAAGATGGTACCATTTACACTTCCATTTGCATACTCTGGTAACAAGGGTATGAGTGAAGCTCTTTTGTACAAATATCTAGAAGTACAAGATAAAGCCGTGACAACAGACGAATACCAAAAAGCTCAAGAGAAATGGTTGAAAGAAAAAGAAGAGTCAAATAAAAAGGCTCAAGAAGAACTTGCAAACCATGTGAAATAACTTTAAAAAAGTAAAGGATTTAGCCATTGACATGATGGTTAAGTCCTTTTTTATCTTTGGTATAAGTCTCTGAATGATTAGAGATAGGATTTTTCAGAAAAGAGAAAATTTTAGTGAATTTTACCTATTTCCTATTGCTTTCTGGTCTTTTATTTGTTATATTAAAAGTACAATTATTTTTTATTTATAACAGTTAAGCAGAGTACTTTCAGAGAAAGGAGTATTTTTTAAAAAAGAAATGTAAACGCTTACTGGAAAGTGAAAGGATTTAGGAGTTCATGGATAAACGATTTTTTGAAAAACACTGTAAGTTCAGTATTCGTAAGTTTACGCTTGGAGTAGCTTCGGTGATGATTGGAGCGACTTTCTTCGCAGCTAGCCCAGTATTGGCTGATCAAGCAAGAGTTGGTTCAACAGATAATTTGCCGAGTGAACTAGCTGATTTGGATAAGAAGGCTAGTGATGAGGGGCACGATTTTGACAAGGAAGCTGCCGCTCAAAATCCTGGTTCAGCTGAGACTACTGAAGGCCCTCAAACAGAAGAAGAGTTGTTGGCTCAAGAAAAAGAAAAGTCTGAAAAGCCAAGCAATCTGCCAAAAGAATTAGAAGATAAGTTGGAGAAAGCTGAAGACAATGGGCGCGAAGTTAACAAGGATCAATTGGCCCAAGACACTGGCAAGCTCGTCCCAGAAGATGTGGCTAAGACTACCAATGGGGAATTAAACTATGGCGCGACTGTTAAGATTAAGACGCCATCAGGAGAAGGTAGCGGTATTGTCGTTGCTAAAGACCTTGTCTTGACGGTTTCTCATAACTTTATCAAGGATAGCCAAGACGGCAATATCCGTAAGGTTGTGGATAATGACCAAGGGGATGGAGATATCTATAGCATCTCATATCCAGGATTGCCAGATGTCAAGTTTAGCAAGAAAGATATCATTCATTGGGATCGTGAAGGCTATCTGAAAGGCTTCAAGAATGATTTGGCCCTAGTGAGATTGCGTACAGTTCTAGAAAATACGCCTGTTGAAGTAACCAAAAAGCCAGTAGTTAAGAAAATCGGAGATAAGCTTCATGTCTTTGGTTATCCAGAAGGAAAATTGAATCCGATTGTCAATACTACAGTTGATTTTGCGGAACCATACGGAGAAGGTGTCCAAGGGATTGGTTACCAAGGAGGAAAACCGGGTGCTAGTGGCGGCGGTGTCTTTGATACAGAAGGCAAACTAGTCGGTGTTCACCAAAATGGTGTAGTTGGAAAACGGAGCGGAGGCATTCTCTTCTCACCAGCTCAACTAAAATGGATTCAAGACCACATACAGGGAATTTCAAGTGTGAAACCAGCAGACTTGGAAGAGAAAGAAAAACCGGCTGAAGAAAAACCAAAAGAGGATAAACCTGCAGCTGCTAAACCTGAAACACCTAAGGCAGTAACTCCTGAATGGCAAACAGTAGCGAATAAAGAGCAACAAGGAACCGTCACTATTCGTGAAGAAAAGGGTGTTCGCTACAATCAATTGTCTTCAACGGCCCAAAATGACAATGATGGCAAACCAGCTTTGTTTGAAAAACAAGGATTGACAGTTGACGCTAATGGAAATGCGACGGTTGATTTAACCTTCAAAGATGATTCTGAAAAGGGCAAATCACGCTTTGGTGTCTTCTTGAAATTTAAAGATACCAAGAACAATGTTTTTGTTGGATATGACCAAGGTGGCTGGTTCTGGGAATACAAAACTCCAGGTAATAGCACATGGTATAAAGGCAACCGTGTAGCAGCACCAGAACCAGGTTCTGTAAACCGTCTTTCTATCACTCTCAAGTCAGATGGACAACTCAATGCCAGCAACAATGATGTAAATCTCTTTGACACAGTGACCCTACCTGGGGCGGTCAATGAGAATCTTAAAAATGAGAAGAAGATCCTTCTCAAGGCAGGAACTTATAGCAATGATCGCACGGTTGTCAGCGTTAAAACAGACAATCAAGAAGGTGTAAAAGCGGATGATACTCCTGCCCAGAAAGAAACAGGTCCGGCCGTTGACGATAGCAAGGTGACTTATGATACGATCCAGTCTAAGGTTCTCAAGGCAGTGATTGACCAAGCCTTCCCTCGTGTCAAGGAATACACCTTGAATGGACATACTTTGCCAGGACAGGTGCAACAGTTCAACCAAGTCTTTATCAATAACCACCGAATCACTCCTGAAGTCACTTATAAGAAAATCAATGAGACAACAGCAGAGTACGTGATGAAGCTTCGCGATGATGCTCACTTAATCAATGCGGAAATGACAGTACGCTTGCAAGTCGTGGACAATCAATTGCACTTTGATGTGACCAAGATTGTCAACCACAATCAAGTCACTCCAGGTCAAAAGATTGATGACGAAAGAAAATTGCTTTCTACGATTAGTTTCCTTGGCAATGCTTTAGTCTCTGTTTCTAGTGATCAAGCTGGTGCTAAGTTTGATGGGGCAACCATGTCAAACAATACCCATGTCAGCGGAGATGATCATATCGATGTAACCAATCCAATGAAGGATTTGGCTAAGGGTTACATGTATGGATTTGTTTCTACAGATAAGCTTGCTGCAGGTGTTTGGAGTAACTCTCAAAACAGCTACGGTGGTGGTTCGAATGACTGGACTCGTTTGACAGCCTATAAAGAAACAGTTGGAAATGCCAACTATGTCGGAATTCACAGCTCTGAATGGCAATGGGAAAAGGCTTATAAGGGCATTGTCTTCCCAGAATACACCAAGGAACTTCCAAGTGCCAAGGTTGTTATCACCGAAGATGCCAATGCAGACAACAAAGTCGATTGGCAAGATGGTGCCATTGCTTATCGTAGCATCATGAACAACCCTCAAGGTTGGGAAAAAGTCAAGGATATCACTGCTTACCGTATCGCGATGAACTTTGGTTCTCAAGCACAAAACCCATTCCTTATGACCTTGGATGGTATCAAGAAAATCAATCTCCACACAGATGGTCTTGGGCAAGGTGTTCTCCTTAAAGGTTATGGTAGTGAAGGTCATGACTCTGGACACTTGAACTATGCTGATATTGGTAAACGTATTGGTGGTGTCGAAGACTTCAAGACCTTGATCGAAAAAGCGAAGAAATATGGAGCTCATCTTGGCATCCACGTTAACGCTTCTGAGACTTATCCTGAGTCTAAATACTTTAATGAAAATATTCTTCGTAAGAATCCAGATGGCAGCTACAGCTACGGCTGGAACTGGCTAGACCAAGGTATCAACATTGATGCTGCTTATGACCTAGCACATGGACGCTTGGCTCGCTGGGAAGACTTGAAGAAAAAACTTGGTGATGGTCTCGACTTTATCTATGTGGACGTATGGGGCAATGGTCAATCAGGTGATAACGGTGCCTGGGCTACCCACGTTCTTGCTAAAGAAATCAACAAACAAGGCTGGCGTTTTGCGATTGAGTGGGGTCATGGTGGTGAATACGACTCTACCTTCCAACACTGGGCAGCTGACTTGACCTATGGTGGCTACACTAATAAAGGTATCAACAGCGCCATCACGCGCTTTATCCGTAACCACCAAAAAGATTCTTGGGTTGGGGACTATAGAAGTTACGGTGGTGCAGCCAACTACCCACTTCTAGGTGGCTACAGCATGAAAGACTTTGAAGGTTGGCAAGGAAGAAGCGACTACAATGGCTATGTAACCAACTTATTTGCTCATGACGTCATGACTAAGTACTTCCAACACTTCACTGTAAGTAAATGGGAAAATGGTACACCAGTTACCATGTCTGATAATGGTAGCACCTATAAATGGACTCCAGAAATGAAGGTTGAGCTAGTCGATGCTGCAGGTAACAAAGTGGTTGTGACTCGTAAGTCAAACGATGTCAATAACCCGCAATACCGCGAACGTACAGTAACTCTCAATGGACGTGTCATCCAAGATGGTTCAGCTTACTTGACTCCTTGGAACTGGGATGCGAATGGTAAGAAACTTCCTACTGATAAGGAAAAAATGTACTACTTCAATACGCAGGCCGGTGCAACAACTTGGACACTTCCGAGCGATTGGGCAAATAGCAAGGTTTACCTTTACAAGCTAACTGACCAAGGTAAAACAGAAGAGCAAGAACTAACTGTAACAAATGGTAAGATTACCCTAGACCTTCTAGCAAATCAACCATACGTTCTCTACCGTTCGAAACAAACCAATCCTGAAATGTCATGGAGCGAAGGCATGCACATCTATGACCAAGGATTTAACAGTGGAACCTTGAAACACTGGACCATTTCAGGTGATGCTTCCAAGGCAGAAATTGTCAAATCACAAGGCGCAAATGAAATGCTTCGTATCCAAGGCAATAAGAGCAAGGTCAGCCTTACTCAGAAACTGACTGGCTTGAAACCAAATACCAAGTATGCGGTTTATGTTGGTGTCGATAACCGTAGTAATGCTAAGGCAAGTATCACAGTGAATACTGGCGAAAAAGAAGTGACTACTTATACCAATAAGTCACTCGCTCTCAACTATATCAAAGCTTATGCTCATAACAATCGTCGTGAAAATGCTACAGTTGACGATACAAGTTACTTCCAAAATATGTACGCCTTCTTTACAACTGGATCTGACGTATCAAATGTCACTCTGACATTGAGTCGTGAAGCTGGTGATGAAGCAACTTACTTTGATGAAATTCGTACCTTTGAAAATAATTCAAGCATGTACGGAGACAAGCATGATACAGGTCAAGGAACCTTCAAACAAGACTTTGAAAATGTAGCTCAAGGAATCTTCCCATTTGTAGTAGGTGGTGTCGAAGGTGTTGAAGATAACCGCACTCACTTGTCTGAAAAACACGATCCATATACACAGCGTGGTTGGAACGGTAAGAAAGTCGATGATGTTATCAAAGGGAATTGGTCACTCAAGACAAATGGGCTAGTGAGCCGTCGTAACTTGGTTTACCAAACTATTCCGCAAAACTTCCGCTTTGAAGCTGGTAAGACTTATCGCGTAACCTTTGAATACGAAGCAGGATCAGACAATACCTATGCCTTTGTAGTTGGTAAGGGAGAATTCCAGTCAGGTCGTCGTGGTACTCAAGCAAGCAACTTGGAAATGCATGAATTGCCAAATACTTGGACAGATTCTAAGAAAGCTAAGAAGGTAACCTTCCTCGTGACAGGTGCAGAAACAGGCGATACTTGGGTAGGTATCTACTCAACTGGAAACGCAAGCAATACTCGTGGTGATTCTGGTGGAAATGCCAACTTCCGTGGTTACAACGACTTCATGATGGACAATCTTCACATCGAGGAAATTACCCTAACAGGTAAGATGTTGACAGAAAATGCTCTGAAGAACTACTTGCCAACGGTTGCCATGACTAACTACACGAAAGAGTCTATGGATGCTTTGAAAGAGGCGGTCTTTAACCTCAGTCAGGCAGATGATGACATTAGCGTGGAAGAAGCGCGTGCAGAGATTGCCAAGATTGAAGCCTTGAAGAATGCTTTGGTTCAGAAGAAAACAGCCTTAGTAGCAGAAGACTTTGAAAGTTTGGATGCGCCATCTCAACCAGGTGAAGGTCTTGAGAATGCCTTTGATGGAAATGTGTCTAGTCTATGGCATACATCTTGGAATGGTGGAGATGTAGGCAAGCCTGCAACCATGGTCTTGAAAGAATCAACTGAAATCACTGGACTTCGCTATGTTCCACGTGCCTCTGATTCAAATGGAAACTTGCGTGATGTGAAACTGGTTGTCACAGATGAGTCTGGTAAGGAACATACCTTCACAGTGACAGATTGGCCAAATAACAACAAACCAAAAGACATTGACTTTGGCAAGACAATCAAGGCTAAGAAAATTGTCCTTACTGGTACCAAGACTTACGGAGATGGTGGCGATAAATACCAATCTGCAGCGGAACTCATCTTTACCCGTCCACAGGTAGCAGAAACACCACTTGACATGTCTGGTTATGAGGCAGCTTTAGCTAAGGCGCAGAAATTAACAGACAAAGACAATCAAGAGGAAGTAGCTAGCGTTCAGGCAAGCATGAAATATGCGACGGATAACCATCTCTTGACGGAAAGAATGGTGGCCTACTTCGCAGACTATCTCAACCAATTAAAAGATTCTGCTACGAAACCAGATGCTCCAACAAGTAGCAAGGGTGAAGAACAACCACCAGTTCTTGATGTACCTGAGTTCAAAGGCGGCGTCAATGCAGCAGAAGCAGTTGTACATGAAGTCCCTGAGTTCAAGGGCGGAGTCAATGCAGTTCAAGCCTTGGTAAACGAATTGCCAGAATACAAAGGTGGAGCCAATTCAGTTCTAGCAGCTGCAAATGAAGTTCCAGAGTATAGAGGTGGAGTCAATGCAGTTGAGGCCTTGGTGAATGAAAAGCCAGCCTACACAGGTGTATTGGCTACAGCTGGAGATCAAGCAGCTCCAACTGTTGAAAAACCTGAGTACCCGCTCACTCCAAGTCCAGTAGCTGATACCAAAACTCCGGGAGCTAAAGATGAAGAAAAACTACCTGCTACAGGGGAGCACAGCTCAGAAGTAGCCCTCTTCTTGGCAAGTGTGAGTATCGCTTTATCTGCTGCTGTTCTTACGACAAAACGAAAAGAAGACTAAACAGATTTGGTTTTAGAAGTCCAAAAGATCTCGAATCAAATAGGATCAAACAGCCGGAGAGGACCTCTAGGTTCTCTCCTTTTTTCAAAGGAGAAATGATACCGCTTACTCATGTATGCGGATGAAAGGAATAGGAGAAAGATGGATAGACATTTTTTTGAGAAACGCTGTCACTTTAGTATAAGAAAATTTGCAATCGGTGCAGCCTCCGTGATGATTGGTGCTAGTATCTTTGGAGCCAATATGGTTCAGGCAGCAGAAACAGCAGCGCCTTCAGAAACAGGGGGAAGCATCACCCATGTTGAAGCACTGGATAAGTTACCCGATGATTTAGCCAATGCGCTTAAAAAGGCGGATGCAGAAGCTGCAACAGAAGCAAGTCATGAAGAAACTCCAGCGACTGACGAAGGAAGCAATCCTACATCAAGTGAAGAGGCAAAACCAGAGACAAGTCCTACAAGTCCCAAGCCAGCAGAAACGCCGAAACCGGTTGAAACACCAAAGGCAGACAATAAACCAGCTGAAACTGCTACGCCAGCAGCAAAACCAGCTGAAAAGCAAATTGAAGATAGAGAAGATGTCAACCATCTCGAAGGTGCTACTGCTCAGGCGAGCAACCATGAGACTGGTACCAACTTTACTGCGGATAAGGCTATCGACGGAGATGATAATACTCGTTGGGCTACAGACAAAGATGTACCAAAACCAACTTTTGAACTGACTCTGCCAAAGACTACCTTGATCAAACATGTAGAAATTGATTGGGATCGTCGTCTTCGTAATGGGCAAAATGACCCAAATATCAAATCTTGGAGTCTCTATTACGCAGGCCAAGAAGATGTGGGGGCTAATGGAGAAAAACAATGGAAACTAGCTCATACCAAAACTGGAGAACCTGTTTTAGATGAGAAAGTTGACCTAGCTGAAAGTATTCAAGCTAAATATCTTAAGTTAGAAATTAACGACTATCAAGTGGGCACAATGGGTTGGAGAAACGTTGGTATCCAAGAAATTCGAGCTTATTCAAACGTTCCGGACCATAGTAAGGTAACGGATATCCGCCAAGTAACCGAACTAACAGTAGCAGAAGATGGACAGTCTCTTGTCTTACCAACTTTACCAGGGAAAGTTAGCCTTATCGGAAGCAACAAGCAAGGCGTGATTGACCTTCAAAATCACATCTATAAGCCTTTGACAGACCAACGTGTCAAGGTCATGGTCCAACAAATCAGAGACAGTCATACCTTTACAAAAGAGTTTGAAGTAGTCATCAAGGGACTACATCAGGACGAGGGTGTAGGTGTCAAACCCAAAGTAGCACCAGCTGTTCAACAATGGTATGGGAAAGAAGGCCAATCTTCTATCACTTCAGATACAGTCCTTGCGACAGGTGATTCTGGCTTTGATCAAGCAGCAACCTTCTACCAGTCAGACCTTGCTAGCCGTGGATTGGAACTAGCAACAGGTAACAAGCAAGCTCAAAAACGAATCGAATTTAAAAAGGTTGAAAACAAAGGTTATGGTAAAGAAGGGTATGGCATTACTATCCAAAATGATGTGATTACCATAGAAGCTGCTACAAACACAGGTGCCTTCTACGCCACTCGTACTCTTCTTCAAATGGGAGAAACAGACCTACAAAATGGCGAAATTCGTGATTTCCCAAGTTTCAGCCACCGTGGCTTTATGTTGGATACAGGTCGTAAATTTATCCCTTATGACACTCTTGTAGACATCATGCTCAACATGGCTTACTACAAGATGAACGACTTGCAGTTGCACCTTAATGATAACTATATCTTCCTTAAGGAACACTTGGCAGGTAAGAATTTAAGTCCAGAAGAACAACTCAAGTATGTACTTGAACATGCCAAGACTGGTTTCCGTGTGGAGACAGACATTGTCGGTAAGAATGGTCAAAAATTGACATCAGATGAGCATTATACCAAGGAAGAAATGCAAAATCTGATTAAACTTGCCAAGGCCTTGCATATCAACCTAGTGCCAGAAATTGACACACCAGGTCACGCCTTGTCCTTTGTCAAAGTCCGCCCAGACCTCATGTATCAAGGTAGTTTGAGCGATTATGCAGGCAAGCACAATGTCGAGCGCGTAGCTATGCTCGACCTAGATAATAAATACGATGAAACGCTGGCTTTTGTCAAATCAGTTTATGACAAACTCCTCGATGGTCCAGATGCACCACTTCATGGGGTATCAACTGTTCATATCGGAACGGATGAATACTATGGCAGCAGAGAAAGCTATCGCCGCTATGTCAATGACCTTATCAAATACATTAAAGGAAAAGGTTATACCCCTCGTATCTGGGGTTCGCTCAGTGCGAAACGAGGTAAAACAGCGGTTGATTGGAAAGATGTAGAGGTTGACATCTGGAGTATTGGTTGGCAGCAGCCAAAAGAAGCTATTGCTCAGGGAGCTAAGATTATTAATATCACTGATATCCCAACATATAGCGTTCCGAATGGAGATAATCGTCAAGCTGGTTATGGTGATTATGCCAACTATGAAACTCAATATAATAGTTGGACACCAAACGATTTCCGAACTGGCCATGGCCCACTACTAGAAGCTTCTAATCCAAACATCCTTGGTGGTGGTCACGCAGTTTGGAATGATAATATCGACCTTCATGAGACCGGTTTGACCTCTTATGATATCTTTAAACGTTTCTTCAAGAGCATGCAAACCACTGCAGAGCGCACTTGGGGATCTGACCGTGCAGCTGCGACCTTTGCAGAACGCACCCTACCAACGAGTCCTTATGCGCCACAGTCAAATCCTGATAAAGAGATTGATCAAAGCGACTTGTTTACCATCAATCCTGAAACAGTCAAGAACTATGCAAGCAAGAGGGTGAAGACAAGCGAGCAAGGATTGGCTTTTGAGAAAGACAGCAGTATCGAAGGATTGGCTGGTGATGTTGGTCCAAGTCATGTCTTGAAGTTTGATGTAACTGTCACTGGGGACGGAGAACAAACCTTCTCAACAAGTGGGGACAACCGTATCTATCTAGCTGATAAAGACGGCTATCTTGCTTACCAGTTTGAACAGTTCCATATTCAATTCAATAAAAAACTTAAAAAGAACAAACGTTATCAAATCTCTATTGTGACCAAACCACAATCTACAGAAGTTTATGTAGATGGTGAAAAGATTGAACGTATCGCAAATCCAGCCCACCCTCGTTTTGCCCACAATAGCTTGGTTCTACCGCTTGAAAGCATTGGTGGTTTCAAAGGAATCTTGCATAGTGCAGAGTTGTCAGACAAACCATTTGTAAATCCTCGTTTGATTTCAAATGATAAGATTACGGCAACCGCAAGCAGTCAGCAACTTCCAGGAAACGCGACTGAAGGCGCTGTTGAAAAGGCCTTTGACAATGATCCAAATACCTTCTGGCATACTAAGTGGACTGGTGACACTGCGCCATACACCCTTACTATGACCTTGAAAGAAGCAGAAAAAGTCAATGGCTTGACGTATCTCCCACGTCCAGGTGGTGGAAATGGTGTCGTGACGCGCTACGAAATCTACGCACAAAAAGATGGCCAAATGGTCAAGGTTTCAGAAGGAAGCTGGGACAACAACGCCCAAGAAAAAACAGTCAACTTTGCGGCGGTACATACCAACAAGATTGAGTTGAAAGTATTGGAAGGCGTTGGTGGTTTTGCAAGTGCAGCCGAAGTTCATCTATTGAAACCTGTCAAAGAAGAGCAAGAAACGCCTGCACCAAGTAAACCAGAAAAACCAACTACACCAGAAAAACCAAAAGTAGACCAAACCGGTGATGGAACAGTTGAATTGGCAGATCAATTCACTGCAAGTAAACCAGCTAGCGAAGATAGCATTGCAGCTGCCAGCAAGAGCGCAGACTATCTCAAGAAAGAGTACAAGGTCTTCCCAACTCCACAAAAAGTGACTTATGGAGAAGGTGTTACAGCTCTTCGCAAGCAAGTCAATCTGGTCATGGGCGATCAACTTGATATCTATACTCGTAATCGCTTGAAGAGTGTCTTGCAGGACAATCAAGTGTCTTATACAACTGGTAAGGCGGCAATCGCTGGCGCAACCAATATCTATCTTGGAGTGCATGGACAAGGTTCACAAGCAGAACAAAACTTATCTAACGTTTCAGCAGGCCTCTTTGACAAGATTGATGCCTATGCCTTGACCATTAAGGATAACTCGATTTCTATCGTCGGGAAAGATACAGATGCAGTCTTCTATGGTTTGACAACCTTGAAACACATGCTCAAGGAAAGCCAAGTGCCAGTCCTTCGCAATGTGACAGTAGAAGATTACGCAGAGCTCAAGAACCGTGGTTTCATCGAAGGTTACTATGGAAATCCATGGTCGAATGCCGATCGTGCAGAGCTCATGCGTTATGGTGGCGATTTGAAATTGAACCAATACTTCTTTGCACCAAAAGATGATCCATATCACAACAAGAAATGGCGTGAACTCTATCCAGAAGAAAAACTAGCTGAAATTCGTGAACTTGCTCGTGTCGGAAATCAAAGTAAAACACGCTATGTCTGGACTATCCATCCATTCATGAACAACCGCATCCGCTTTGGCAATGAAGCGCATTACCAAGAAGATTTGGCAACCATCAAGGCTAAATTTACCCAGTTGATGAAAGTGGGTGTCCGCGAATTTGGTATCCTTGCAGATGATGCTCCAAGTCCAGTCGGAGGCTACAATAGCTACAACCGCTTGATGCAAGATATGACCAAGTGGTTGACTGAAATGCAGGGAACTTACAGTGGTCTTCGTAAAGAAATGATCTTTGTTCCTGGACAGTATTGGGGTAATGGACGTGAGGATGAGTTGAAATCCCTCAATGAAAATCTCCCAAGTTCAGCATCTATGACCTTGACGGGTGGTAAGATTTGGGGCGAAGTCTCTGAAAGCTTCCTTTCAACTCTCAAAAACAATCTATCCGCAGGTGGCAAGACCTATCGCCCAGTTTCACTTTGGATTAACTGGCCTGTAACAGATAACTCGAAACAACACTTGATTCTAGGTGGTGGTGAGAAATTCCTTCATCCAAATGTAGATCCAAGCTTGCTATCTGGTATCATGTTGAACCCAATGCAACAGTCTGAACCATCTAAGATTGCCCTCTTTGCAGGAGCTCAATACTCATGGAAACAGTGGAAATCAGAAGAAGAAGCTAAGAAAATCAATGATATTGCCTTCAACTTTGTAGAAAATGGTCATTTTGAAGATAGCAAGGTATCAGCAGCCTTCCGCGAACTTGGTAAGCACATGATTAACCAAAACATGGATAATCGTGTCGTCAAACTAGAAGAATCTGTAGACTTGGCTCCAAAATTAACAGACTTCATGACCAAGCTCAAAGCAGGTCAGGATGTGACTGCAGAACGTGCAGCCTTGCGTGCAGAATTTGCCAAGATTAAAGAAGCAGCCGAACTCTATAAAGCATCAGGCGATAAAAAGATGGTTGCGCAAATCCACTATTGGTTGGATAATGCAATCGACCAAATGAATGCCCTAGATGCCTTCCTTACAGGAACAGAAGCTATGGCTACAAACGATGCAGCCAAACTCTGGGATAGCTACTATAAAGGCTTGAAGTTCTACGAACAGTCTCAAACTCACACCTTCCATTATGTAGACCATATGGAAAAAGCTGAATTGGGTGTTCAACATATTCGTCCATTTATCCTATCCTTGAAAGAAGTTCTGGCATCTGAAGTTCAAAAAGTCTTGCATCCAGACCAAATCATCAGCACCTTTATCACCAATCGAACAGGTGTAGAAGGTGGTTTGGCAGAAGTAACAGATGGTGACTTGGCAACCCATGCGATTATTAAATCACCAAACAGCATCAAGACAGGTGATTATATCGGTATGAAATTCAACAAACCGGTAGATATCCAAACCTTGACCTTTGCAATGGGAACGCAGGCAAATCCACGTGATACCTTTAGTAAGGCAGAAGTGCAGTATCAAGATGAAAATGACAACTGGGTAACCTTGAAAGAGCCAAGCTATGTCGGAAATGAATCCCTTCTTAAGTTTGAAAATCTCAATATCAAGGCCAAGGCAGTTCGCATGATTGCGACAGCAGACCGTGAGAATACTTGGTTTGCAGTTCAGGAAATTGCAGTCAACCGTCCAGTTGAAAAAGCTCGTAGCCAACAAGCAACGACAGTTAGTCTAAGCTCAAACTTAGTTTACAAACTAAATACCTCAGCTCGTCAAATCACTGATGGCAAGGACAATACAGAAGCCATGATGGCAAATGCTGACGGTAGCAATACGACACCAGTAGATGCTTGGGCACAACTTGACCTCGGTGAAGTCAAGTCAGTCACTAAAGTTCGCCTTCGTCAAGGAACGGGTGATAAGCTTGCTGCAGGTGTACTTGAGTACTCTACAGATGGAACTTCATGGCAAGAATTGGATCGCCTATCAGGAGAACAAACCAAGGAAGTGACCAGAGCGATCAATGCTCGTTACATCCGAGTACGCAATACCAAGGCTCTCGACCTCTGGTGGCGTATCCAGGACTTCTCTGTTGAGACACGCTCTGGAAATAGCGAGTTAACAGACACCAACGTGGAATCCTTGAAGGAAACGCCGGTAGTGGATAGCTTGGGCAGTTATGAGCTTCAAATTCCATCTGGAACCAAACTCCCTGCCCATAGCTATCTAGGTATGAAGCTTGACCGTATCCATCAGGTCAAGAGCATCCAGCTCCAAGGCCAAGCCAACCCTGCTCTTAGTCTAGAGTACTCTGCAAACGCTCAAGAATGGCTGCCAGCGAGCCAGTTGACTGATAGATCTGCAGCAAGCCACTTAGTACGTTATGTGCGTCTGGTCAACAAAACAGATCAGGAGCAAGCTATTGCAGCGACTTCTCTCCTTGTGACGACTAAAGAAGTGCAACCAACAAAATTGGAATCAACTTCAATGGGAATTCACCCAGCATATGGTAGCAATGATGTTCGTAAACTGAACAACCTAGATCAATTATTTGACGGTGTTTATAACAACTTCGTTGAGTTCTCAGACTATGCTCGTAAAGATGGTCATGTGACCTTGAAACTTGGTAGCGAACGTACCATCAAGAAGATCAGAGCCTATATCCAAGACGGAACGCAAAACTATCTTCGTGATGGTAAGATTCAAGTTAGCCAAGACGGTAAAACTTGGACAGATGTGGTAACAGTTGGAGATGGTGTAGCTAATAGTACACACGATGATTCATTGACAGATGGTTGGACACACGATTCTAAGATGCCAGGAAATCGCTATATCGAGGGTGAATTGACGACACCAGTTAAAGCTAATTATCTCCGTGTCCTCTATACAGCAGACTATGATGCCCGTTTTGTAGGCTTTACAGAATTGGTCATCAACGATGGTGAATTTGTCAAACCAATCAATGATCCAACAGTAGAAGGAAGTAGTGGAGAAAGCCAAGGCAACCTTTATAATAATCTTGTAGACGGCAA
Organism: Streptococcus oralis subsp. oralis; assembly: GCF_002096595.1. Taxonomy (GTDB): domain Bacteria; phylum Bacillota; class Bacilli; order Lactobacillales; family Streptococcaceae; genus Streptococcus; species Streptococcus oralis_D. The sequence goes on along the minus strand of NZ_NCUR01000010.1, from coordinate 936,083 downwards.
AGTCTTGACCAGCTACAAGTCTGAAAAAGACAAGGGCGAATTGGTGTATCACTTGTCTGAACCAACTAAAGCTAACCACCTTCGTCTCGTTTCCAGTCTTCCTGAAGGAGCTAAGGCACGTGTTCTTGCTAGAACACTCAAGGATGGTCAAGACAGTTGGACAGACCTCGGTGCCATTACATCTAGTCTCCAAACCTTCGCTATCCGAAATGGTGGCTCTCTTCTAGACGTCAAATTAGTCTGGGAAGGTGGCAAGGCTGAGTTTTATGAATTGGCAAGCTTCCATCAAGAATTAACAGAAGAACCTGTTCAGTCAAGCAAGGGCGAAGAGTCAGCACCCGTTCTTGAGGTTCCTGAATTCACAGGTGGTGTCAATGCAGTTGAAGCCCTAGTACATGAACTTCCAGAGTACACAGGCCCAGTAGCGACAGTAGGTGATCAAGCTGCTCCAACAGTAGAGAAACCTGAGTTCAAGGGTGGCGTCAATGCAGTGATGGCTCTAGTGCATGAATTGCCAGAGTACACAGGCGCAGTAGCAACAGTAGGTGACCAAGCAGCTCCAACAGTAGAGAAACCTGAGTTCAAGGGCGGTGTCAATGCTGTTATGGCACTGGTACATGAGCTTCCAGAATACACAGGTCCATTATCGACAGTAGGCGACCAAGCAGCTCCAACAGTAGAAAAACCTGAGTTTAAACTTAGCACTCTAGTTTCTGATCAAGGTAAGACTCCAGATCATAAACAAGAAATTGCTAGACAAGAAACAGCAAAACAGAGCTTGCCAGCAACAGGTGAGAGTCAATCTGACACAGCCCTCTTCCTAGCAGGTGTTAGCCTAGCCCTATCTGCTCTCTTTGTAGCAAAAACAAAGAAAGACTAGTATTTAGTAAAACCTCTTAACAAGATTACGAAATCCGTTTCCTATCTTTCCCAATGAGGTTTATAGTACAGAAAAAGCCTGAGAAGATGTCTTCTCAGGCTTTTGTTAAGCACATAAATGCAATAGTGCTATGAAAAAATCACCCAGAAAAATCTGGGTGATAAATGTTATGGTTGTGCTGGTTGAGGATTCTGATTTTGGTTCTGGTTTTGTTGACCAGGCGTTGTATTTGGTTGCTGGTTATTGGTATTATTGTTTGCACTATTATTCGTGCTTGGAGTAGTTGAGCTTGACTGTGCAGTTGAACTTTCTGATGTCGAGCTCGAACTTTCAGGTGTTGGGGTTTGTTGCGGAGCAGGAGCAGTCCATGCAGAACGAGCACCGTTTTTAAAGACGAACTCACCACTTCGATAGAGGCCTTCTGGCATAGTCCAGTCGCCAGGGTTGTTATCCTCAGACAGATAAGTCATCATTGAACGGTAAACCTTAGCTGCAACATAGAAGCCATCGCCAACGATAGGAGTAAGGCGGTTTGAGTAACCTGTCCATACAGCCATTGAATATTTGCGAGTATAACCAACAAACATTTCATCTGGTGCTACATAACCAGTATTTTTGATGTAGTTTTCAATTTCATCATCTGTATAGTTTGATGTACCAGTCTTACCAGCTTGAGGTAGCCAAGGGAGATAAGCACCACGACCAGTTCCGTATGCTAAGACAGTCTTCATCATTTCCGTCATCATATAGGCGGTCGTCTCTTTCATGGCACGAGTACCAGGATCAGCGTATTCTTTTGAGCTACCATCGCTAAAGACGATTTTGTTGATATACATTGGTTTATGGTAGATACCACCGTTAGCAAAAGCAGCGTAAGCAGCAGCCATTTTCTCACTACTTGCTCCGTACTTTTTGTTTGACTCAGTCGTATTACTTGAAATCGCGTTGGCATAGTGCATATCTGGATAGTCAATACCGATTCCATTTAGGAAGGTCTTGGCTCTATCCAAACCGACTTTGTTCAAGGTTTCTACGGCTGTAACGTTCCGTGATTGTTGGAGCGCATATTGGATGGTAATATTTCCAAAATAACTTCTATCCCAGTTGTAAACAGGAGTATCTGTTCCAGGATAGTTGTAAGGAACATCATGTACAATCGAAGCAGTTGAGTCGTAGATGTCATACTCTAAGGCAGGAGCATAGTCTGTGATTGGCTTCATGGTAGAACCCCAGTCACGGTTGGTTTCAACAGCTTGGTTGATTCCGAAGGAAACATTGCTTGATTGGTGACGAGAACCTAACTGAGCAATAACTTTCCCGTTTGTCACATCCACAATCGTTGAAGCTACTTGCATTTCATCATCAGGATAGTTGACATACTCGTCGGTATTGTAGATATCCCAGAGATGTTGTTGAACTTTAGGATCAACGTTGGTGTAGACATCCATACCAGTCGTTAAGAGGTTGTAGCCTGTTTCTTGTTCGACTTGATCGATTACCTCTTTGAGATAGTTGTCCATGTATGGAGGATAACTATTAGCCGATTTTAGACTTTGAAGTCCATCTGTAATCGGAGTATTAATCGCTTTTTCATATTGCTCAGCTGAAATGTAACCTTGCCCCTTCATCTCAGAGAGGACGAGATTACGACGTTCTTGAGCAGCTTCTGGATGCGAGTATGGATCATACTGGTTTGGAGCCTGAGGCATACCAGCAAGGAGAGCCAATTGAGGAATACTTAGATCTTTGAGATCCTTGCCATAGTAACTTTGGGCAGCTGTCTGCATTCCATAGTTACCGTTTGACATGTAAACCTTGTTGATGTAGTAGGTCAAGATCTCTTGTTTAGTCGCTTTTTGTTCTAGCTGAACGGCTAACCAAGCTTCCTGGGCCTTACGAGAAAGAGTCTGATCAGAAGTTGACGTAGAGAAATAAGTTAACTTGATCAACTGCTGTGTCAAGGTTGAAGCTCCTTGCAGACCTCCACCACCACGAAGGTTTCGGAGGGTAGCACCTAGGATACGGATTGTGTCGATTCCTCGGTGATTAAAGAAGCGATGGTCCTCAATCGAAACAATAGCGTTGACCAAATCGGTCGGTATTTCGTTTGCTTGGGCATTGACCCGACGTTCCGAACCAAGATCAGCGATAAGCTCGTCATTGCTATCATAGATCTTACTTGACGTTGTAGCGACTAGTTTACTTTCAGAAAGTTCTGGAGCCTTGCTAACATAGTAGAGGAAGAGACCTCCACCAAGCATTACAGCTGCGATAAATACAGTTAAGAGACTGATACTGACATACTTAGCTATTCGCAGAAAAGTTTGTTTGTTCATCTTGTTTTACCACCTAGTAAATGTTCTTTGATAATGTCGAGGTAGGGAATTTGAGGGAAGGCACCAGGCTCAATCCTATATCCATTTTCTCGAATATATCCAAGTGGCATTGACTTTTGTCCCATATCTTGATGATAGAAACGAATCAAGTCAATAGCCGGCAATAAGTAGGTTTCTTGCTGAGAAGAAAAGTGAAGGAGTACAAAGCAGATTCCTTGCTGGGCAAGGACTTGTTCCATATGCTGGATCTGATGGAGATGAAAATTCTTCATCGGTATCGCATGTTTTTGCCTGGTTTCCTTTGCTTCAAAGTCGATGTAGTATCCATCATAAACCCCTGAATAGTCAGTAGTTGAAGCTTGTCTAAAGTAGGCTTCAACGATCTTGGCTCGACTTCGTTGGGGATAGTCGACACGTACGATTTGGATGGGAGTCGGTTTCTTGTGAATAACAGCTAACCCATGCGACAAATAGTAGTCGTTCGTAGCATTGATCATCTTTTCAAAAGACATTCCCCGATTTGCGAAATTTTTAGTTTGTGAAAGGGGTGCTTGTCTCTTTTGAGATGAAATTTTATGTGGATAGTTGACCATAATTCTCCTTATTGGTACAATAACATCACTCTATTATATCATAAATTTACAAAGAAAGGGTTAAAAATGACATCAGCCTTGATTTTAGGCTATTCAGCCTTCGACCTTGGTCTCTTTAATGACAAGGATATTCGCGTTGATATTATCAAAACAGCCATTCGGAGAGACCTGGAACGTCTAGCTGAGGATGGGGTGACATGGCTTGTCTTTACAGGGACTTTGGGCTTTGAGTACTGGGTACTACAAGTGGCAAAAGACATGAAAGCAGACTATGGATTTCAGTTGGCAACCATTTTTGATTTTGAAACCCATGGCAGTAATTGGAATGAAGCAAATCAAGCGAAATTGAATGAGTTCAAGCAGGTTGATTTTGTCAAATACGCCTATCCACAATATGAGCACAAGGGACAACTACGCGATTATCAGAGATTTCTGCTGGAAAATACAGATACTTGTTACCTTTTTTACGACGAAGAAAACGAAACCAAGTTACGATATTTTTACCAAATGATGAAAAATCAAGCGGACTATGTTACAAGAAGATTAACATTTGAGGACTTGAATGAAATAGTAGAAAATTTTTCTGAAAAGTAAGCCTTTGACCTTGATTTTTACTTGTCTTTTTTTATATAATAATACTAGTAACCCAGAATGGAGAGAGACATGGCAAGTATTATTTTTTCAGCGAAAGATATTTTTGAACAAGAATTTGGACGCGAAGTACGTGGATACAGCAAAGCAGAGGTAGATGAATTCCTAGATGATGTGATTAAGGATTATGAAACCTACGCAGCTTTGGTCAAATCCCTTCGTCAAGAGATTGCTGATTTGAAGGAAGAGTTATCTCGTAAACCACAGGTGACTCCAACTCAACCAGACTCTATTGAAGTAACAGCTTCTACTTCAATGACAAACTTTGATATTTTGAAACGCTTAAATCGTCTTGAAAAAGAAGTATTTGGTAAGCAAATCTTAGACAACCAAGATTTATAATTGACTAAGGAATGAGTGCAATTTTTGGATAATCGCGTGAAGAGTTTCTCTTTTCATGAGGAAAGTCCATGCTAGCACAGGCTGTGATGCCTGTAGTGTTTGTGCTAGGCGAATCCATAAGCCTAGGGACGAGAAATCGTTACGGCAGTCGAAATGGCTAAGTCTTCGGATAGGTCAGAATAGGCTTGAAAGTGCCACAGTGACGGAGTCTTTCTGGAAACAGAGAGAGTGGAACGCGGTAAACCCCTCAAGCTAGCAACCCAAATTTTGGTCGGGGCATGGAGTGCACGGAAACGAACGTAGTACTCTGACTGCTAGCAGATTTATGCTGTTAGCGGTAGACAGATGATTATCGAAGGAAGTGGTCCTAGTCACTTCTGGAACAAAACATGGCTTATAGAAAATTGCATATAGGTTGGGGCTGAGAAATCTTTCTCAACCTCATTTTTTAAAGTGAACAAGAGAAAGGTCTTGCAAGACTAGAAATGAAAGAACAATTTAATTTAATCGCAACGGCTGCGGCGGGTCTTGAGGCTGTCGTTGGACGTGAGGTGCGAGACCTTGGTTATGATTGCCAGGTTGAAAATGGGCGTGTCCGCTTCCAAGGAGATGTGAAGGCAATCATCGAGACCAATCTTTGGCTGCGTGCAGCGGATCGCATCAAGATTGTAGTCGGAAGCTTTCCAGCTAAGACCTTTGAAGAGCTTTTTCAAGGTGTTTTTGCTCTAGATTGGGAAAACTATCTCCCGTTAGGAGCACGTTTCCCGATATCAAAGGCAAAATGTGTGAAGTCTAAACTCCACAATGAGCCCAGTGTTCAGGCTATTTCTAAGAAGGCTGTTGTAAAGAAATTACAAAAACACTATGCCCGTCCAGAAGGAGTTCCCTTGATGGAAACTGGTCCCGAGTTTAAGATTGAGGTATCTATCCTGAAAGATGTGGCAACTGTCATGATTGACACGACAGGTTCTAGCCTTTTTAAACGTGGTTATCGTACGGAAAAGGGTGGAGCACCCATCAAGGAAAATATGGCAGCGGCCATTTTACAACTATCTAACTGGTATCCAGACAAGCCCTTGATTGATCCGACCTGTGGTTCAGGAACTTTCTGTATCGAGGCGGCTATGATTGCCAGAAAGATGGCACCAGGCCTTCGCCGTTCCTTTGCTTTTGAGGGATGGAACTGGGTCAGCGATCGGTTAATCCAAGAAGTTCGCACAGAGGCGGCTAAGAAAATTGATCGTGAACTCGAGCTGGACATTATGGGCTGTGATATAGATGCTCGCATGGTGGAAATTGCCAAGGCAAATGCTCAAGCAGCAGGCGTCGCAGGTGATATCACCTTTAAGCAAATGCGGGTACAGGACTTGCGCACAGACAAGATTAATGGCGTTGTCATTTCCAATCCACCATATGGGGAACGCTTGTCTGATGATGCAGGAGTTACCAAGCTCTATGCTGAGATGGGACAAGTCTTTGCACCACTGAAAACGTGGAGTAAGTTTATCCTGACGAGTGACGAAGCTTTTGAAAGCAAGTACGGAAGTCCAGCTGATAAAAAGCGAAAACTCTATAACGGGACCTTAAAAGTGGATTTGTATCAATACTTTGGTCAGCGTGTCAAACGCCAAGAGGTAAAATAGAAAGGTGAACTCATGAGTAAGAAAAGACGTGATCGTCATAAAAAAGGACATCAAGAACCACAATTCGACTTTGATGAAGCAAAAGACTTGACTGTTGGTCAAGTCATTCGTAAGAATGAAGAGGTTGAAGCAGGAGTATTGCCTGAGGACAGTATCTTAGACAAATACATCAAACAGCACCGTGAAGAAATCGAAGCCGACAAGTTTGAAACTCGTCAGTTTAAAAAAGAAGAACTGGCTTCTACTCAAAACCTAGAGGAAATGATCCAAGAAGTTCGTGAATCAAGTGAATCCTCTGATCAGGTAGACGATTCAGACCTGGTTTCTGAGGAATCTATTGAAGAGATAGAAAATGAAGAGACTACTCAGTTTGTCCCACCCCTTCAAGATGAAGAAAGTGCTGAAATAGAGCCTCTCGTTTTAACAGAAACAGAACCCAAGGAAATAAATGAGGAACAAGAAGAGGAGACCTATACACCTCTATCACGTTCGGCTCAAACAGAACCTGAAACAGGCTCTAAGAAGAAAGGTGTCATCATCATTGCTTCGGTAGTAGCTGCAATCCTTGTGCTTGCTGGAACATATTATGTCTACCGTCAAGTGTCTCGTTCAAACCAAGAAATCCAGTCTTCTCAAGCAGCCTCTTCGGATGATCAAGGGACACAAACAGCTTTGAAAGACTTCAATGATCTCTATGATACTTTCTATACAGATGCTAATAAGACTGCTCTGAAAAACAGCCAGTTTGATAAATTGAGCCAACTGAAAACCTTGCTAGATAAGTTAGAAGGTAGCCGTGATTATACACTAGCTAAGTCAAGATATGATAGCCTAGCAACTCAAATCAAGGCCATTCAAGATGTTAATGCCCTCTTTGAAAGCCCAGCAATCACTGACGGTGTCTTGGATACCAATGCGAAAGCCAAAGCAGACGCTAAATTTACAGAAATTAAGACAGGCAACACAGAACTAGACAAACTCTTGGATAAGGCCATTAGTCTTGGCAAGAGCCAACAAACCAGTGCTTCCAGCTCAAGTTCAAGCTCTAGCACGAGTCAAGCAAGCTCAAGTTCAGCTACAGAAAGTAATGCAAGCAGTACGACCCCTTCAACTAGCACTACGGCACCAGCTAGAGATACGAATGGTGGTTTGTCTGGCGATGGGGTTAATCTTCAAAGAAGTGCTAGTCGTGTACCTTACAACCAATCAGCTGTAGATGATAGCAACAACCCTGCTTGGACGTTTGCGGATGGTGTATTGGAACAAGTTCTAGCAACATCACGTGCTCGTGGCTATATCACTGGAAATCAATATATCCTAGAACGTGTCAATATTGTAAACGGAAATGGTTATTACAACCTCTATAAACCAGATGGAACCTATCTCTTCACCCTCAACTGTAAGACAGGTTACTTTGTAGGGAATGGTTCTGGTCATGCAGATGACTTGGACTACTAGGACTCCGTTACAAAATTCTTTCCTTTCATAGGTAAAAATGATAAAATAAAACATATTAAACAAGAGGAGTGTCACATGACAAAAGCTAACTTTGGTGTCGTTGGTATGGCCGTAATGGGTCGTAACCTTGCCCTAAATATCGAATCTCGTGGTTATACAGTTGCCATTTACAACCGTAGTAAAGAAAAAACAGAAGATGTAATTGCTTGCCATCCTGAAAAGAACTTTGTGCCAAGCTATGACGTGGAAAGCTTTGTAAACTCAATCGAAAAACCCCGTCGTATCATGCTGATGGTTCAAGCTGGACCTGGTACAGATGCCACTATCCAAGCCCTTCTTCCCCACCTTGACAAGGGTGATATCTTGATTGACGGAGGAAATACTTTCTACAAAGATACCATCCGTCGTAATGAAGAGTTGGCAAACTCAGGCATCAACTTTATCGGTACTGGGGTTTCCGGTGGTGAAAAAGGTGCCCTTGAAGGTCCTTCTATCATGCCTGGTGGACAAAAAGAAGCCTACGAATTGGTTGCTGATGTTCTTGAAGAAATCTCAGCTAAAGCACCAGAAGATGGCAAACCATGTGTGACTTACATCGGTCCTGACGGAGCTGGTCACTATGTAAAAATGGTCCACAACGGTATCGAGTATGGTGATATGCAATTGATCGCAGAAAGCTATGACTTGATGCAACACTTGCTTGGCCTTTCTGCAGAAGACATGGAAGAAATCTTTACTGAGTGGAACAAGGGTGAGTTGGACAGCTACTTGATCGAAATCACAGCTGATATCTTGAGCCGTAAAGACGATGAAGGTCAAGATGGCCCAATCGTAGACTATATCCTTGATGCTGCAGGAAACAAAGGAACTGGTAAATGGACTAGCCAATCAGCTCTTGACCTTGGTGTGCCATTGTCACTCATCACTGAGTCAGTATTTGCGCGTTACATCTCTACATACAAAGAAGAGCGTGTACATGCTAGCAAGGTCCTTCCAAAACCAGCTGCCTTCAAATTTGAAGGTGACAAGGCTGAGTTGATCGAAAAGATCCGTCAAGCCCTTTACTTCTCAAAAATCATCTCATACGCTCAAGGTTTTGCCCAATTGCGTGTGGCTTCTAAAGAAAATAACTGGAACTTGCCATTTGCGGACATCGCATCTATCTGGCGTGATGGCTGTATCATCCGTTCTCGTTTCTTGCAAAAGATTACAGATGCTTACAACCGCGATGCTGATCTTGCAAACCTTCTCTTGGATGAGTACTTCTTGGATGTTACTGCTAAGTACCAACAAGCAGTTCGTGATATCGTAGCTCTTGCTGTTCAAGCTGGTGTACCAGTGCCAACCTTCTCAGCAGCTATTACTTACTTTGATAGCTACCGTTCAGCTGACCTTCCTGCTAACTTGATCCAAGCGCAACGTGACTACTTTGGTGCCCACACTTACCAACGTAAAGACAAAGAAGGAACCTTCCACTACTCTTGGTATGACGAAAAATAAGTAGGTCTGCCATGGGGAAACGGATTTTATTACTTGAGAAAGAACGAAATCTCGCTCATTTTCTCAGTCTGGAACTCCAAAAAGAGCAATACCGTGTTGATCTGGTCGAGGAGGGGCAAAAAGCCCTCTCCATGGCTCTCCAGACAGATTATGACTTGATTTTACTGAATGCTCGTCTGGGGGATATGACGGCCCAGGATTTTGCAGACAAGCTGAGTCGGACAAAACCAGCCTCAGTGATTATGGTCTTGGACCATCGCGAAGAATTGCAAGACCAGATTGAGACAATCCAGCGCTTCGCCGTTTCTTACATCTATAAGCCAGTGATTATTGATAATCTGGTGGCTCGTATTTCAGCGATTTTCCGAGGTCGGGACTTTATCGACCAACATTGTAGTCAGATGAAGGTCCCAACGTCATACCGCAACCTACGTATGGATGTAGAACATCATACCGTTTATCGTGGCGAGGAGATGATTGCTCTGACGCGCCGTGAGTATGACCTTTTGGCCACTCTCATGGGAAGCAAGAAGGTCTTGACTCGTGAGCAGTTGTTGGAAAGTGTTTGGAAGTACGAAAGTGCGACAGAAACCAATATCGTGGATGTTTATATCCGTTATCTACGTAGCAAACTTGACGTAAAAGGTCAAAAGAGCTACATTAAAACCGTGCGTGGTGTTGGTTACACCATGCAGGAATAGAAAAGCAGTTGCAGTTGTGTAACTGCTTTTTTTGAGAAGTTTCTATATATTGACATACAGTAGAGTCTTTGCTACAATCAGTTATGGAGGAAAGATCTAATGAAATTTTTGAAAAAAATGTTGCAAGTTCTACTAGCAGTCTTTTTCTTTGCTTTGCTAGCGACAAGCACCGTCTTTGCGGATGATGCTGATTCAGAAGGCTGGCAATTTGTCCAAGAAAATGGTAGAACCTACTATAAAAAGGGGGACCTCAAAGAAACGGACTGGCGAGTGATTGATGGGAAGACCTATTATTTTGATTATAATGGTGAAATGGTTGTTGGTTGGCAATACATTCCAATGCCAGTTAAAGGATATACAATTGGTCCTTACCCTAATGGCATAAGATTAGAAGGTTCCCCAATGCCAGAATGGTACTACTTTGACAAAAATGGAGTGCTACAAGAGTTTGTTGGTTGGAAAGCATTAGAGGTTAAAACTAAAGACAGTGTTGGAAGAAAGTATGGGGAAAAACGTACAAACCCGGAAGATAAAGAAGAGAAGAGTTTTTACACGAACTATTACTTTAATCAAAATCATTCTTTAGAGACAGGTTGGCTTTATGACCAGTCTAATTGGTATTATTTAGCTAAAACGGAAATTAATGGAGAAAACTATATTGGTGGTGAAAGACGTTCAGGTTGGATAAATGATGGTTCAGCTTGGTACTATCTAGATCCAACAACTGGTATCATGCAAACTGGTTGGAAGCAAATTGGCAATAAGTGGTACTACCTCCGTTCATCAGGAGCTATGACAACTGGCTGGTATCAGGAAGGCTCAACTTGGTACTATTTAGATGCTGAAAATGGCGATATGAAAACAGGCTGGCAATATCTTGGTAACAAGTGGTACTATCTCCGTTCATCAGGAGCCATGGCAACTGGTTGGGTGAAAGATGGTTCAACTTGGTACTACCTAAATGCAAGTAATGGAGATATGAAGACAGGTTGGACAAAAGTAAATGGAAACTGGTATTATCTCAATTCCTCTGGAGCAATGGTTACAGGTAGCCAAACTATCGATGGTAAAGTTTATAACTTTGCTTCATCTGGTGAGTGGATTTAATGTTGGAGGAGATACAAATGAAGCTTTTGAAAAAAATGATGCAAGTCGCACTAGCAACATTTTTCTTTGGTTTGCTAGCTACTAATACTGTATTTGCGGATACAACAGGTGGCCAATTTGTTGATAAGGATAATAGAAAATATTATGTAAAAGATGATCATAAAGCAATCTATTGGCATAAAATAGACGGTAAAACTTACTATTTTGGTGATAAAGGAGAAATGGTAGTTGGATGGCAATACTTAGAAATTCCTGGAACAGGTTATCGTGATAATTTATTAGATAACCAACCAGTTAATGAAATCGGACTCCAACAAAAATGGTATTATTTTAGCTCAGATGGTGCTTTGCTAGAACAAACAGATAAACAAGTACTAGAGGCAAAAACGTCTGAAAATACAGGAAAAGTATATGGTGAACAATATCCTCCATCTCCTGAAAAGAGAACTTATTATTTTGATAATAATTATGCTGTAAAGACAGGTTGGACTTATGAAGACGGTAATTGGTATTATTTAAATAAGCTAGGAATTTCTGGCGATGATTCTTACAATCCACTACCAATTGGTGAAGTTGCTAAGGGTTGGACTCAAGATTTCCATGTTACTTTTGGTATTGATAGAAGCAAACCTGCTCCGTGGTACTACTTAGATCCAACAACTGGCATCATGCAAACTGGTTGGAAACAACTTGGCAATAAGTGGTACTACCTCCGTTCATCAGGAGCCATGGCAACTGGCTGGTATCAGGAAGGCTCCACTTGGTATTATTTAGATGAACCAAATGGCGATATGAAAACGGGCTGGCAATACCTTGGTAACAAGTGGTACTATCTCCGTTCATCAGGATCTATGGCGACTGGTTGGTATCAGGAAGGTTCGACTTGGTATTATCTAAACGCAAGTAATGGCGATATGAAGACAGGCTGGTTCCAGGTTAATGGCAAATGGTACTACGCTTATAGTTCAGGTGCTTTAGCAGTGAATACGACTGTAGAAGGCTATTCTGTCAACTATAATGGCGAATGGGTTCAATAATGAAAGAGGCGATTGTGAAGGAAACAATCGCTTTTTTTGTGAAAATATAATAAAATAGATAGGAGAAAATACTACTGTATGAAATGAGACGGTCTTTCCGTCTGGTTAAAGGAAAACATGACAAAAAAAGTTGGTGTCGGTCAGGCACATAGTAAGATTATTTTAATAGGAGAGCATGCGGTTGTTTACGGTTATCCAGCCATTTCCCTGCCTCTCATAGAGGTGGAGGTGACTTGTAAGGTGGTCCCTGCTGAAAGTCCGTGGCGTCTTTATGAGGAGGATACCTTGTCCATGGCAGTGTATGCCTCGCTGGAGTATTTGGATATCAAAGAAGCTTGCATTCGATGTGTGATTGACTCGGCTATCCCTGAAAAACGGGGAATGGGTTCGTCAGCGGCTATCAGCATAGCGGCCATACGTGCGGTATTTGACTACTATCAAGCCGATCTGCCTCATGATGTACTAGAAATCTTGGTCAATCGGGCTGAAATGATTGCCCATATGAATCCAAGTGGTTTGGATGCCAAGACCTGTCTCAGTGACCAACCTATTCGCTTTATCAAGAATGTTGGTTTTACAGAACTTGAGATGAACCTATCTGCCTATTTGGTGATTGCAGATACAGGTGTGTATGGCCACACTCGTGAAGCCATCCAAGTGGTTCAAAGTATGGGGAAGGATGCCCTACCGTTTTTGCATGCCTTGGGAGAATTGACCCAGCAAGCAGAAGATGCGATTAGACGAAAAGATGCTGAAGGATTGGGACAAATCCTCAGTCAAGCGCATTTACATTTAAAAGAAATTGGTGTCAGCAGCCCTGAGGCAGACTCCCTCGTTGAAACGGCTCTGAGCCATGGTGCTCTAGGTGCCAAGATGAGTGGTGGTGGACTAGGAGGCTGTATTATCGCCTTGGTAGCTAATCTGGACCAAGCGCAAGAACTAGCAAAACGATTAGAAGAGAAAGGAGCTGTTCAGACATGGATCGAAAGCCTGTAACAGTACGTTCCTACGCAAATATTGCCATTATTAAATATTGGGGAAAGAAAAAAGAAAAAGAGATGGTTCCTGCTACTAGCAGTATCTCTCTTACTTTGGAAAATATGTACACAGAGACGACCTTGTCGCCTCTGCCAGCCCTTGCGACGGCTGATGCCTTTTATATCAATGGTCAGCTTCAGAGTGAGGCTGAGCATGCTAAAATGAGCAAAATCATTGACCGTTACCGCCCGGCTGGGGAAGGTTTTGTCCGTATTGACACTCAAAACAATATGCCTACAGCAGCGGGCCTGTCCTCAAGTTCCAGTGGTTTGTCCGCCTTAGTCAAGGCTTGCAATGCTTATTTCCAGCTTGGATTGGATCGGAGCCAGTTGGCGCAGGAGGCTAAGTTTGCCTCAGGTTCTTCCTCTCGCAGTTTTTATGGACCGCTAGGTGCCTGGGATAAGGATAATGGGGAAATCTACTCTGTTGATACAGACCTGAAACTAGCTATGATCATGTTGGTACTGGAGGACAAGAAAAAACCAATCTCTAGCCGTGATGGGATGAAACTCTGTGTGGAAACCTCGACGACCTTTGATGACTGGGTGCGCCAGTCTGAGAAAGATTATCAAGATATGCTGGTTTATCTCAAAGAGAATAACTTTGCCAAGGTTGGGGAATTAACGGAGAAAAATGCCCTAGCTATGCACGCTACGACCAAAACAGCATCACCAGCTTTTTCTTATCTAACGGACGCTTCCTATGAAGCTATGGACTTTGTCCGTCAACTTCGTGAACAAGGAGAGGCCTGCTACTTTACCATGGATGCTGGTCCCAATGTCAAGGTCCTCTGTCAAGAGAAAGATTTGGATCATCTATCTGAAATCTTTGGTCAACGTTACCGCCTGATTGTGTCAAAAACAAAGGATTTGAGCCAAGATGATTGCTGTTAAAACTTGCGGAAAACTCTATTGGGCAGGGGAATACGCTATTTTAGAACCGGGGCAGTTAGCTTTGATAAAGGCTATTCCCATCTATATGAAGGCTGAGATTGCTTTTTCTGAGAACTATCGTATCTACTCAGACATGTTTGATTTCGCAGTGGACTTGACGCCAAATCCTGACTACAGCTTGATTCAAGAAACGATTGCTCTAGTGGAAGATTTCCTCGTTTATCGTGGGCAAACCTTGCGACCTTTTTCCTTGGAAATCCGTGGGAAAATGGAACGAGAAGGCAAAAAGTTTGGTCTGGGTTCTAGTGGTAGCGTCGTTGTCTTGGTGATCAAGGCCCTGCTGGCTCTATATGATATTACGGTTGATCCGGAACTCTTGTTCAAGCTGGCAAGCGCGGTCTTGCTCAAGCGAGGCGACAATGGTTCTATGGGAGACCTTGCCTGTATTGTGGCAGAGGATTTGGTTCTCTACCAGTCTTTTGATCGAAAGAAGATAGCTGCTTGGTTGAAAGAAGAAAATTTGGCGACAGTTTTGGAGCGTGATTGGGGCTTTTCTATCTCACAAGTGCAACCAGCTCTAGAATGTGATTTCCTAGTGGGATGGACCAAGCAAGTGGCCGTATCGAGTCAAATGGTCCAGCAAATCAAGCAAAACATAGACCAGAACTTTTTAACTTCCTCAAAAGCAACGGTATCTGCTTTGGTAGAAGCCCTGGAGCAGGGGAATGCAGAAAAAATTATCGAGCAGCTGGAAACAGCCAGTCAGCTTTTAGAAGGCTTGAGCCTAGATATATACACACCTTCGCTGAGACAGTTGAAAGAAGCCGGTCAAGATTTGCTGGCTGTTGCCAAGAGTAGTGGCGCTGGTGGTGGTGACTGTGGCATTGCCTTGAGTTTTGATGAGCAATCAACTGAAACCTTAAAAAATCGCTGGGCCGATCTGGGGATTGAGCTCTTATACCAAGAAAGGATAGGACATGACGACAAATCGTAAGGATGAGCACATCCGCTATGCCCTTGAGCAGAAAAGTTCCTATAATAGCTTTGATGAGGTGGAGTTTATTCATTCTTCCCTGCCTCTTTATGACCTGGATGAGATTGATTTGTCTACAGAGTTTGCAGGTCGAAAGTGGGACTTTCCTTTTTATATCAATGCCATGACGGGAGGAAGCGATAAGGGGAGAGAAATCAATCAAAAACTGGCTCAGGTGGCAGAAGCCTGTGGGATTTTGTTTGTGACGGGATCTTATAGCGCAGCCCTCAAAGATCCAACAGATGACTCTTTTTCTGTCAAGACTAGCCATCCAAATCTCCTCCTTGGTACTAATATTGGATTGGACAAGCCTGTTGAGTTAGGCCTTCAGACTGTAGAAGCGATGAATCCTCTTCTCCTCCAAGTGCATGTCAATGTCATGCAGGAATTGCTCATGCCAGAGGGAGAAAGAAAGTTTCGAAGTTGGCAATCGCATCTGGCAGACTATAGCAAGCAAATTCCCGTTCCTATTGTCTTAAAGGAAGTGGGCTTTGGAATGGATGTGAAGACCATCGAGAGAGCCTATGATCTGGGTGTTCGAACGGTTGACCTATCAGGTCGTGGTGGTACTAGCTTTGCCTATATCGAAAACCGTCGCAGTGGCCAGCGTGATTACCTCAATCAATGGGGGCAGTCTACTATGCAAGCCCTTCTCAATGCCCAAGACTGGAAAGACAAGGTCGAACTTTTGGTTAGCGGAGGCGTTCGGAACCCGCTGGATATGATTAAGTGCCTGGTCTTTGGTGCCAAGGCTGTAGGACTGTCACGTACCGTTCTAGAGTTGATTGAAAGCTACACAGTCGAAGAAGTGATTGGCATTGTCCAAGTCTGGAAAGAAGACCTGCGCTTGATCATGTGTGCCCTTAATTGTGCCACCATAGCAGATCTGCAAAACGTAGACTACATTCTTTATGGTAAACTAAAAGAAGCAAAAGATCAGATGTAGAGAGGTCGGGACAAGAATCCCGCCCTTTTTTGTAGCCTTTTGTCAACTGTGGTGGGCTGAAAGAACCTAGTTTGTTGGAGCGATTTCTGTCCTATCTCCTTTTTCCATCCTCAGACCGAGGTGACTTTTTTGAATTGTGATAAAATAGAAGGGAGAGGATGCATCTATGAAAAAATTTCAAATCTTTTTATTTATTGAAGCCTGTCTGTTGACGGGAGCTCTGATTTTGATGGTATCAGAGCATTTTTCGCGTTTTCTGCTGATTCTATTCCTCTTTTTGCTCTTGCTGCGCTATTATACAGGTAAAGAGGGCAATAATGTCTTCCTCCTTGTAACGACTATTCTTTTCTTTTTCATCGTCATGCTCAATCCCTTTGTGATTTTAGCCATCTTTGTAGCGGTGATCTACAGTCTCTTTCTTCTCTATCCAATGATGAATCAAGAAAGAGAGGAGACGGACTTGGTCTTTGAAGAGGTGGTGACGGTTAAAAATGAACGCAATCCTTGGTTTGGTAATCTCCATCATTTCTCTAGTCACCAGACCTGCCAGTTTGACGATATCAACCTCTTTCGCCTCATGGGCAAGGACACCATTCATCTAGAAAGAGTTATCCTAACCAATCATGACAATGTCATTATCCTTAGAAAGATGGTCGGAACGACTAGGATTATCGTGCCTGTAGATGTGGAAATCAGTCTCAGTGTCAACTGCCTCTATGGAGATCTTACCTTCCTTCATCAGCCTAAGAGATCCCTCCGCAATGAACACTATCATCAGGAGACCAGAGACTATCTCAAGAGTAACAAGAGCGTCAAGATTTTCCTAACTACTATGGTTGGCGATGTGGAGGTGGTCAGAGGATGAAAAAGCAATCTTATCTGTTAATCGGTCTGACTTCTTTCCTCTTTATCCTCTTTTTGGCTAATAGTTTACTTGATATTTTTGAACTAGACTGGTCCTATTTGCTACAGGATATCGAGAAAACAGAAAAGTTAATCTTCTTAGTCTTGGTCTTTAGCCTTTCCATGACCTTCTTTTTTGTCCTCTTTTGGCGCGTGATAGAAGAAGTCTCTCGCAGAAAAATGCAAGTCAATCTCAAGCGACTGTTAGCAGGAAAAGAGGTGGTTGCCTTTGCAGATCCAGACTTGGATGCCAGTTTTAAGTCCTTGTCTGGCAAGCTCAACCTCTTGACAGAGGCTGTTCAAAAGGCTGAAAATCAAAGCCTGGTCAAGGAAGAAGCAATCATCGAGAAAGAACGGAAGCGGATAGCACGTGACTTGCACGATACGGTTAGTCAGGAGTTGTTTGCGGCCCATATGATTTTATCAGGTGTCAGTCAGCAGGCTTTGAAGCTGGATAGAGAAAAGATGCAGACCCAGTTGCAAAGCGTCGCAGCCATCCTCGAAACAGCCCAGAAAGATTTGCGGGTCTTGCTCCTACATTTGCGACCTGTTGAGTTGGAAGAGAAGAGTTTGGTTGAGGGGATTCAAATCCTCTTAAAAGAGCTTGAGGACAAGAGTGATCTCAAGGTTAGTCTCAAGCAGAATGTGTCTACATTGCCCAAGAAGATTGAAGAACATATCTTCCGTATTCTTCAGGAGTTGATCAGCAATACCCTTCGCCATGCTCAGGCATCTTGCCTAGATGTCTACCTCTATCAGACAGATGTTGAATTGCAGCTGAAGGTGGTGGACAATGGGATTGGATTCCAGTTAGGGAGTTTAGACGACTTGAGTTATGGACTGCGAAATATCAAGGAGCGGGTCGAAGATATGGCAGGAACGGTTCAACTTTTGACAGCTCCAAAGCAAGGACTGGCGGTTGATATCCGTATTCCCCTGCTAGACAAGGAATCATAAAGGAGTAGAGATGAAAATTTTACTGGTAGATGACCATGAAATGGTCCGATTGGGCTTGAAAAGCTACTTTGACCTCCAAGATGATGTAGAAGTTGTGGGCGAGGCGGCCAACGGTATTCAAGGGATTTCCTTGGCCTTGAAACTGCGTCCAGATGTCATTGTCATGGATATCGTCATGCCTGAGATGAATGGGATTGACGCGACCTTGGCCATCCTCAAAGAATGGCCTGAAGCCAAGATATTAATTGTCACCTCTTACTTGGACAATGAAAAAATTATGCCGGTCTTGAATGCGGGTGCCAAAGGTTATATGCTCAAGACTTCTAGTGCAGACGAACTGCTTCATGCCGTCCGCAAGGTGGCTGCTGGAGAGCTTGCTATTGAACAAGAGGTCAGCAAGAAGGTCGAATACCACCGTAATCATATGGAGCTTCATGAGGAGCTGACTGCGCGTGAGCGAGACGTGCTCCAACTCATCGCTAAGGGCTACGAAAATCAACGCATTGCAGATGAACTCTTCATCTCTCTCAAGACGGTCAAGACCCACGTGTCCAACATCCTAGCCAAGCTTGAGGTCAGTGATCGCACCCAGGCTGCGGTCTATGCCTTTCAGCACCACTTGGTTGGGCAGGAGAACTTTTAGATGAGTCTTGTAGATTTACTTGAGGAGCTAGAAGCAGCAAAAGATCCGAAAAAGGCAGGCCCCATGGAAGCCTATATGCGTCATCAATTTCCCTTTTTAGGTATTGAAGGTCCTGAAAGAAATGCGCTTTATAGAAAATACTTTCCAAGCGCGAAAAAAACAAAGCTGATCGATTGGGATTTTGTAGATATCTGCTGGGAAAAGGAGCCTAGAGAATACCAGTATGTGGCTGCCAACTATTTGAAAGCCATGCAGTCTTATCTAACGAAGGACGATTTGCCTAAACTTGAGCGTCTGGTCGTGACCAAGTCCTGGTGGGACACGGTAGATATCCTAGATCGAGTAGTAGGAAGTTTGGTGGCTAACCATCTGGAACTTGAAGAAGTGCTTTTAAAATGGAGCCTATCAGACAATATCTGGTTGAGGCGAGTCGCTATTGACCACCAGTTGTTAAGAAAAGAAAAAACAAATGTCCAACTGATGGAAAAGATCCTGGTCAACAATCTGGACCAGACAGAATTTTTTATCAACAAAGCCATCGGCTGGGCTCTAAGAGACTACTCTAAAAGCAATCCAAAATGGGTAGCACGTTATATTGAGAAAAATAAGAAACGAATGGCTGAACTTAGTATCAAGGAAGCGAGCAAGTACCTCTAGCACTATTGAAAAGCGCATTCATTACTTGAAAAAAGTCGCTATTATATGGTATAATGGACTGTATTAAAAATTTTAAGGAGAAATGACAGAATGTCTGTATCATTTGAAAACAAAGAAACAAACCGTGGTGTCTTGACTTTCACTATCTCTCAAGACCAAATCAAACCAGAATTGGACCGTGTATTTAACTCAGTAAAGAAAACTCTTAACGTTCCTGGTTTCCGTAAAGGTCACCTTCCACGCCCTATCTTCGACCAAAAATTTGGTGAAGAAGCTCTTTATCAAGATGCAATGAACGCACTTTTGCCAAACGCTTATGAAGCTGCAGTAAAAGAAGCTGGTCTTGAAGTGGTTGCGCAACCAAAAATTGACGTAACTTCAATGGAAAAAGGTCAAGACTGGGTTATCACAGCTGAAGTCGTGACAAAACCTGAAGTAAAATTGGGTGACTACAAAAACCTTGAAGTATCAGTTGATGTAGAAAAAGAAGTAACTGACGCTGACGTTGAAGAACGTATCGAACGCGAACGCAACAACTTGGCTGAATTGGTTATCAAAGAAGGCGCTGCTGAAAATGGCGACACTGTTGTGATTGACTTCGTTGGTTCTATCGACGGTGTTGAATTTGACGGTGGAAAAGGTGAAAACTTCTCACTTGGACTTGGATCAGGTCAATTCATCCCTGGTTTCGAAGACCAATTGGTTGGACACTCAGCTGGCGAAACTGTTGATGTTGTTGTAACATTCCCAGAAGACTACCAAGCAGAAGACCTTGCAGGTAAAGAAGCTAAATTCGTAACAACTATTCACGAAGTAAAAGCTAAAGAAGTTCCAGCTCTTGACGATGAACTTGCAAAAGATATCGACGAAGAAGTGGAAACTCTTGACGAATTGAAAGAAAAATACCGCAAAGAATTGACTGCTGCGAAAGAAGAAGCATACAAAGATGCCGTTGAAGGTGCAGCAATCGATAAAGCTGTAGAAAACGCTGAAATCGTAGAACTTCCAGAAGAAATGATCCACGAAGAAGTTCACCGTTCAGTAAATGAATTCCTTGGAAACTTACAACGTCAAGGTATCAACCCTGACATGTACTTCCAAATCACAGGAACTACTCAAGAAGATCTTCACAAACAATACGAAGCAGAAGCTGAGTCACGTACTAAGACTAACCTTGTTATCGAAGCAGTTGCCAAAGCTGAAGGATTTGACGCTTCAGAAGAAGAAATCCAAAAAGAAATCGAGCAATTGGCTGCAGACTACAACATGGAAGTGGCACAAGTTCAAAACTTGCTTTCAGCTGACATGTTGAAACACGATATCACTATTAAAAAAGCTGTTGAATTGATTACAAGCACTGCAACAGTAAAATAATCTTAAAAGAGAAAAAGCCCACCTGACTAGGTGGGCTTTCTGCTACACTATTTTCCAAAAATCTCTTTGAGGTCTGCATCTGTAATCCCAATCATGGCTGGGATGCTAGACCAGTTTTCCTCGGTGAGGATGTAGGATTCTCCAGAGTCACTTGCTGTGGTAGTTTCAGAGAAGGCTTGTTTACTTTCTTCAATATTATTTTCAATTAAATCACTGAAGCGCTCAATCAGATAGGTCTTACGAGCAGTTCCGATATGTTTGACTGCATAGTCAAAGGCCTGTAATTCACCAAGAAGGATGAGCTTGCTCTTGGCCCGTGTGATAGCTGTGTAGATGAGATTGCGTTCCAGCATGCGCTTACTAGCACTGGTAATGGGTAGGATGACAACGGGAAACTCACTCCCCTGCGACTTATGGATACTCATGGCATAAGCCAGGCGGATCTTGTACCATTCATTGCGTGGGTAGACGACTTCATTGCCATCAAAATCAATGACAATCTCGTCTTGTTTGGACTCGGTGTATTTTCCAGGAATCAGGTCTGTGATGTAGCCTAAATCTCCGTTAAAGACATTAATTTCAGCGTCGTTGACTAGGTGAATGACCTTGTCTCCTGTTCGATAGTGACACTGAGTTGCTTCCAAGCTAACTTGCCCCTTTTGCTGAGGATTGAGCAGGTCTTGCATAAGTTGGTTGATGGCGTCAATACCAGCAGTTCCTCGATACATGGGCGCTAGCACCTGAATATCGCGAGCCGGGATACCACTTCTGAGGGCAGCACCAAGAATTTTCTCAATGGTAGCTGGGATATGACCACTAGCGATTTCAAAGTAGGAGCGGTCTGCCTTTTTCTGGCTAAAGTCAGCTGGCAAGATGCCTTGTCGAATTTGACTAGCCAAGGTAACGATGGTTGATTCCTCGCTCTGACGGTAAATCCGTTCTAAGCGAGTCTGAGGAATCAGGGGTATCTGGAGCAGGTCAGCCAGGACTTGTCCGGGACTAACAGACGGTAGCTGGTCGCTATCACCTACGATGAGAATTTTACTGTTAGAAGAAATGTTGGAGAAGAGCTGGTTGGCTAACCAAGTATCCACCATGGAAAACTCATCTACAATGATAAAGTCGGCATCTAGATAATCTTCCAGATGGCTGGTATCATCATCACCCGTCATTCCCAAATGGCGGTGGATGGTAGCGCTAGGTAAACCTGTCAGTTCATTCATGCGCCGAGCGGCTCGACCAGTTGGAGCAGCAAGAAGAATCGGCAGGTTGCTTTTCTTCCTGAGATCAAGCCCTTCTAAAAGGGCATAAACAGCGATAATTCCATTGATAACAGTCGTCTTACCTGTACCAGGTCCACCTGTTAGGATAAAGACCTTGTTCTGGATAGCGTCACAGATAGCCTGTTTTTGGATGCTATCATACTCAATCCCCAGCTCTTCCTCGACAGTAGCGATATGCTTGTGAATGGTTTCTAGATCCTGGCTTTTCTGCTTTCCTTTTTCGAGGATACGAACCAAGTGACTGCGAATGCCTTCTTCAGCGAAAAAGAGGCTGTTATCAAAGATTTTAGTATCAATCTGCTGAACCTTGTCTTCTTCGATCAGATGAGATAATTCCTGAGCAACTTGGTTGGGATCCAGTTCCACGGGACGGGAAGACTCGAGGAGAGTCAGGGTTTGTTCCAGCAAATCTCGGGCTTCCATATAGGTATCGCCCGTATCCATACATCCCTGAAAAAGACTGTGGACAAGACCAGCACGGAAGCGTTCAGGAGCCTGGCTTTCGATGCCTAGTTCGGCAGCCAATTGGTCAGCAATGGTAAAACCCAAGCCCTTGATATCCTCAACTAGTTGGTAGGGATAGTTTTCGACAACATCAAGGGTTTCTTCCTTGTAAAAGTCTTGAATCTGAAAGGCCAGTTTATTGGGAATGCCGTAGTTGGCCAGTTTCGCCAAAACCATCTCTGTCCCATAGTTGAGACGGAGGGTGGAGACAAAAGCCTCACGGTTTTTGGCAGAGAGTCCAGCAATACTTTCCAGATTTTCAGGGTGCTCCAGAATTTCGTCGATAGTGTTTTCACCATAGGTATCAACAATTTTCTGGGCTGTCTTGAGACCGATTCCCTTAAAATGACTGCTGGAGAAATACTTGACCAAGCCCTTACTAGTGGGTTTTGCTCTCTCGTAACGACTGATCTGTAGCTGTTCGCCATACTTGGAGTGCTGAACGATTTGCCCCCAAAAAGTATAGTCTTCACCCTCGATTACATCAGCCATGGTTCCTGTAACGATGATTTCAAAATCGTCAAAGTCCTCCGCATTGGTATCTTCGATATCTAGGAGGAGGATGCGATAGAAATTACTGACATTTTCAAAAATAATGCGTTCAATAGTGCCTGAAAAATAAACTTCCATAGGTTTCCTTTACATGAGTTTATGAGAATTGGTCTCTTAGCAACTTTGAAAAAACTAGATGACTAAAAGTTTTTTCTCACAATAGAAAAAGAGACTGAGACTTAGCATTCTCGGCCTCTTCCTTATCTTAAAATGTTCCGATACGGTTAAGTGGCCAGAAACGGAATTTTGCTTCGCCCTTGATATCGCTGGCCTTGAAGGTACCGACATGGCGGCTGTCGCTAGAGACTAGACGATCGTCACCAAGGAGAAGGTACTCACCTTGAGGGACAGTAAAGCTGAAGCTGGTATTGGAATTGACATCGACCGTAAAGGCTTGTGCTTTTTGAGCAAGTTCTCTAAAGTAAACTCCCTTATTGCCTTCAAATCCTTTTCCAGTATAGGTGTTTTGCAACTTTTCTGTTTTGAACAAGTTGAGATATTCAGCTAGGTAGGGTTCATCCGTTTCTTCACCGTTGATAAAGAGTTTGTCATTTTCGTAGCGGATGGTATCTCCAGGCATGCCGATGACCCTTTTGACAATATCTTTATTTCCGTCTTCCTCATGCGCAACCACGATGTCGAAGCGGTCAATTGGGAGATGTTTAACAACGAAGAGAACTTCTCCGTCGGCTAGGGTAGGGTCCATAGAGTGTCCTTCTACACGGACATTGCTCCAAAGAAAGATACGGCTAAGACCGACCAGTGCGATAATCAGGAAGAAAACTCCCCATTCTTTTAGAAATGTTTTAAACGAATTCATAATTTACCTTTCTAGAAGTGTTTTGGCTTTTTCAGTGTTTTTAAAATGCAGTTTGGCACAGAAACGAAGTCCTTTCATGCCATAGGCCTGAAGGATTTTGCTAGCAACCTTATCAGATGCAGTTCCAGCGCCACTTGGCAGTTGATAGCCTAGTTCTCGTCCTAGATTATCCAAGTTTTCGAGGAAGAGGTCACGAGCGATGATGGAGCTAACTGCAACAGCTAGGTATTTGCTCTCGGCTTTTTCTTCCAAACTGATCTTGTTTGGAAAACGGTTGGCTTCTTGCGCCAAGTACTTGTCATAGTTTTTAGGGCTTGTAAAAGCATCAATCACGATTTTTTCTGGCTGGATTCCTTTTTGAAGCAGGATAAAGATAGCCTGGTTATGAAGGGCAACCTTTACAGAAACAGCATTGTAACGCTCTCCGATAACTTCATTATACTTGCTAGGTGAAAGGAGGAGCGCTTGGTGCTGGATTTTTTCCTTGAGGATAGGGGCAATCTGACGAATCTTTTGGTCTGTCAGGGTCTTGGAATCCCCCACACCGAGTTTTCGCAAGAAGTTATGCTGGTCAGGTGTCACGAAAGAAGCCACGACAGCCAGTCCACCAAAGTAGGAACCATTTCCCACCTCATCAGTCCCAATCATAGGAAAATCTTGTCCACTGGTTTCCTCTACAACTTGATAGCCAAAGAAACTAGCGTATTGCTCAGCAGCTTCGCCCTGCAGGAGAACTTTTCCAGAAGTATAGATGGAAACTGTTGCCTGAGGGAAGCGCAAAAAATAGCGGATATAAGGATTTTTACTAGGATTGAGAGCCTTCTGATACTGACTTAAAAAGCTCTGAATTTCCTGTTCACTTGGTGTGAGTGTGATACTTGCCATAGTCTCTATTGTACCACAAAAGCAGGAGAATTGGTAAAAACTGACAAAGTTAGCGAAATTTGGTATAATATCGTGAGGTGAATTTTATGGCAAATCTAAATCGATATAAGTTTACATTCGGGAAAAAGACATTAACCTTGACAACCGAGCATGACAACCTCTTTATGGAGGAAATTGCCAAGGTTGCGACTGAAAAATACCAAGCAATTAAAGAACAAATGCCTGGGGCGGATGATGAAACCATTGCGCTTCTTTTGGCGGTCAATTGTCTGTCTACACAACTCAACCGTGAGATTGAATTTGATGACAAGGAGCAAGAGTTGTTAGAACTCCGCCACAAGTTGATTGCTGTTAAACAAGAACAGAGCAAGATTGAGGACTCCCTATGATTTCAATCCTACTCTTATTGGTTCTGGCTTGGGGCTTTTACATCGGCTACCGTAGAGGTTTGGTGCTGCAAGTTTATTATTTCCTCGTTGCAGTGATTTCAGCCTTTGTTGCGGGACAGTTTTATAAATCACTGGGCGACCACTTCCACTTGCTTGTCCCTTATGCCAATCCTCAGGAAGGACAGGGAACCTTTTTCTTCCCTTCAGACCAGCTGTTTCATCTAGACAAGGTCTTTTATGCGGGTCTAGCCTACCTTTTAGTTTTTGGGATTTGCTACACTATCGGACGTTTTATCGGTTTGTTCCTGCACTTGATTCCAACTAAAAAGC
This sequence comes from Streptococcus oralis subsp. oralis, assembly GCF_002096595.1. Classification (GTDB taxonomy): domain Bacteria; phylum Bacillota; class Bacilli; order Lactobacillales; family Streptococcaceae; genus Streptococcus; species Streptococcus oralis_D. Next base: position 910,628 of record NZ_NCUR01000010.1, on the reverse strand, counting down.
TCGATGTCAAATGGTTGCGTATCGGATCAGGCCTTTTATCTCTATTGGTAACCTTATTTGTCTTGCAAATGGCTCTGACCATTCTTGCAACAGTGCCTCTGGCAGTCATTCAAAATTCACTCGAAAAAAGTATAGTAGCCAAACACATCATCCAAAGTGTCCCTTTTACGACAAATCTTATCAAACAACTCTGGGTGACAAATTTAATCGGATAAAAAGGGCGGGATTTTTCCTAGCCCTTTGTTTACAGATTGGACGACTAAGTCAAAACCCTTAGTTGCTATAATCTTGTAAACCAGCATACAAGGAAAAAATATGAATACAAAAATACTAGAAACCTTAGAATTTAATAAAATCAAAGCCTTGTTTGAACCGCATCTCTTGACAGAACAAGGACTAGAGGAGCTAAAAGGCTTGGTTCCAACTGCCAAGGTGGATAAGATCAAGCAAGCCTTTACAGAGATGGAGGAAATGCAAGCCCTATTTGTGGAGCAACCTCAATTTACCATCCTAGCGACGCGTGAGATATCAGCTGTTTGCAAGCGTCTGGAGATGGGGGCGGATCTCAATATTGAGGAGTTCCTGCTCCTCAAACGGGTCTTGCTGGCTAGCAGAGAGTTGCAAAGTTTTTATACCAATCTTGAAAACGTACGCTTGGAGCAGTTGGCGAGATGGTTTGAAAAACTACATGATTTTCCACACTTGCAAGGGAGTCTCCAAGCCCTAAATGATGCAGGATTTATCGAGAATTTTGCCAGCGAAGAACTAGCACGCATTCGTCGAAAAATCCATGATAGCGAGAGTCAAGTTCGAGATGTCTTGCAAGACTTGCTCAAGCAACAATCGCAGATGTTGACGGAAAGCATAATCGCTAGCAGAAATGGCCGTCAAGTCTTACCAGTCAAGAACACCTATCGCAATAAGATTGCAGGTGTTGTTCATGACATCTCTGCCAGTGGAAACACGGTCTACATCGAGCCGCGTGAGGTCGTCAAGCTGAGCGAAGAAATCGCTAGTCTGCGAGCTGATGAGCGCTATGAGATGATTCGTATCCTGCAGGAGTTATCGGAACGGGTCCGTCCTCATGCTTCTGAGATTGCTAATGACGCTTGGATCATCGGCCATCTGGATCTGATTCGTGCCAAGGTGCGTTTCATCCAAGAAAGACAAGCAGTCGTTCCTCAACTTTCAGAGAACCAAGAGATTCAACTCCCTCATGTTCGCCATCCTTTGGTCAAAAATGCTGTCGCAAACGATGTACACTTTGGTAAGGAATTAACGGCCATTGTCATTACAGGTCCCAATACTGGTGGGAAGACCATCATGCTCAAAACCCTGGGCTTGACTCAACTCATGGCCCAGTCAGGCTTGCCCATTCTAGCTGACAAGGGGAGCCGTGTCGGTATTTTCGAGGAAATCTTCGCAGATATTGGGGATGAGCAGTCTATCGAACAAAGCTTGTCTACCTTCTCCAGTCACATGACCAATATCGTAGATATTCTTGGCAAGGTCAATCAGTACTCGCTTTTACTCTTAGATGAGCTTGGGGCAGGGACCGATCCGCAGGAAGGTGCAGCCCTTGCTATGGCTATTTTGGAGGATCTTCGTTTACGTCAGGTTAAGACCATGGCGACGACCCACTATCCTGAACTCAAGGCTTATGGTATCGAGACAGCTTTTGTGCAAAATGCCAGCATGGAGTTTGATACAGCCAGCTTGCGTCCGACCTATCGCTTTATGCAGGGAGTTCCTGGCCGAAGCAATGCCTTTGAAATTGCCAAACGTCTGGGCTTGTCAGATGTCATTGTCGGGGATGCCAGTCAGCAGGTCAACCAAGATAATGATGTCAACCGTATCATTGAACAATTGGAAGAGCAAACGCTTGAAAGTCGCAAACGCTTGGACAATATCCGTGAGGTGGAGCAAGAAAACCTCAAGATGAACCGAGCACTCAAAAAACTCTATAACGAACTCAATCGTGAAAAGGAAACTGAGCTCAACAAGGCGCGTGAACAGGCTGCCGAGATTGTGGAACTCGCTCTAAGTGAAAGTGACCAGATTCTCAAAAATCTCCATAGCAAGTCTCAACTCAAACCCCACGAAATCATTGAAGCCAAGGCTGAGCTGAAAAAACTGGCTCCTGAAAAAGTCGACTTGTCTAAAAACAAGGTCCTTCAAAAGGCCAAGAAAAAACGAACTCCAAAGGTTGGGGATGATATCATTGTTCTCAGTTATGGTCAGCGTGGTACCTTGACCAATCAGCTTAAGGACGGCCGTTGGGAAGCCCAAGTCGGTTTAATCAAGATGACCTTGGAAGAGAAAGAATTTGACCTTGTTCAGGCTCAGCAAGAAGCCCCAGTCAAGAAAAAACAAGTCAATGTCGTCAAACGAGCTTCTGGTCGTGGTCCGCAAGCGAGACTGGATCTCCGAGGTAAACGGTACGAAGAGGCTATGAATGAGCTGGACGACTTTATCGACCAAGCCCTGCTTAATAACATGGCGCAAGTCGACATCATCCACGGTATCGGTACGGGAGTCATCCGTGAGGGCGTCACCAAATACCTGCAAAGAAACAAGCATGTCAAGAGTTTTGGCTATGCTCCACAGAATGCTGGAGGCAGTGGCGCCACCATTGTGACCTTTAAAGGTTAAAAAAGAGTACGTCTCTTTTTTTGAAAAAGAAGTGAAAATCCATCTTTTTTCAAATAATATATTGACAAAGACTAACTTTTCTTGTAAAATAATAAAAAATTAAATACCAACACCGAATGAAGTTTAATAGAAGTGGAGAAAGGTTTGTTTTCCATGACTGTAAATGGACGGAACTCTGGAGAGACCGTAAAGGCACCGAAGGGGCAAGGCAGGCAACTGCTCAAACTCTCAGGTAAAAGGACAGAGCTAGGATAGACCGCTTTTTGGCATTTATCTAAGCATTCCAGAGTACATGTATCTTGCATGTGCTCTTTCTTTTGGGGTTGAATGATAGGAGAAGGATATGTTAGAATTGCTTAAAGCGCTTGATGCTTTCGTTTGGGGGCCTCCCCTCTTGATCTTATTGGTCGGAACGGGTATCTATTTGACCATCCGACTAGGCCTTTTGCAGGTGGCTCGTCTCCCTAAGTCCTTTCAGTTGATCTTTACCAAGGATAAGGGGCATGGCGATGTGTCGAGCTTTGCTGCTCTCTGTACGGCTCTAGCAGCCACAGTTGGTACGGGAAATATCATCGGGGTAGCGACAGCCATTAAGGTTGGAGGACCAGGGGCCCTCTTTTGGATGTGGATGGCGGCCTTCTTTGGGATGGCGACCAAATATGCCGAAGGCTTGCTAGCCATCAAATATCGCACAAAGGATGCAAATGGAGCTGTAGCTGGAGGACCCATGCATTACATCCTTTTGGGGATGGGAGAAAAGTGGCGTCCACTTGCTATCTTCTTTGCCCTAGCGGGTGTATTGGTAGCCCTTCTAGGGATTGGTACCTTTACCCAAGTCAATTCGATTACAGAATCCATTCAAAATACAGCCCAAGTTGATCCAGCTATCACAGCTCTGATTTTATCCATTCTGGTGGGTATTGCCGTCTTTGGTGGCCTCAAATCCATATCAAAAGTTTCGACAGCAGTTGTTCCTTTTATGGCTATTGTCTATATTTTAGGGACTCTTACAGTTATTCTCTTTAATATCGAGAAAATCCCAGCCACACTTGCCCTGATTTTTACTTCAGCCTTTAGTCCAGCTGCTGCGGTAGGCAGTTTTGCAGGTGCCAGCATTCGGATGGCTATCCAGAATGGTGTGGCGCGAGGAGTCTTCTCTAACGAATCTGGTCTTGGTTCTGCTCCCATTGCAGCGGCTGCGGCTAAGACAAATGAGCCTGTCGAGCAAGGCTTGATTTCCATGACAGGAACCTTTATTGATACTTTGATTATCTGTACTCTGACAGGTTTAACCATCTTGGTAACTGGTGTTTGGAGTGGTGATTTGAATGGAGTTGCCTTGACTCAGTCAGCCTTCTCTACAGTTTTTTCACACTTTGGACCTGCCCTCTTGACCATCTTCCTTGTACTCTTTGCCTTTACGACGATTCTCGGATGGAACTACTACGGAGAACGCTGTTTTGAGTTTCTCTTTGGTGTTCGTTTTATCTGGCTCTATCGTGTAGTCTTTGTAGTCATGGTCTTGTTGGGAGGATTTATTGAGTTGGATATGGTCTGGATTATCGCAGATATCGTCAATGCCTTGATGGCTTTACCAAACTTGATTGCCCTCTTAGTCTTGTCGCCAGTCGTCATTGCTGAGACTAAAAAGTATTTTAAACACTAATCCAATCACACTTTTGGTGTGATTTTTTCATTTCATAAACATTTCCTATCAAGGCGATTGAAAATATATATTATCCAAGTGGAAAATTCTATGATAGACTAAATGACAATAAAATGAAAAGAGGTTTCTTATGACAACATTTACCATCCACACAGTAGAATCAGCACCAGCAGAAGTAAAAGAAGTTCTTGAAACAGTACAAAAAGATAATAATGGCTATATTCCCAACCTAATCGGTCTCTTGGCCAATGCCCCAACCGCGCTTGAAGCCTACCGAACTGTCGGAGCCATCAACCGCCGCAATAGTCTGACACCAGTGGAACGCGAAGTAGTACAAATCACAGCTGCCGTAACCAATGGTTGTGCTTTCTGCGTCGCAGGTCACACAGCCTTTTCAATCAAACAAATCCAGATGAATGATGATCTTCTACAAGCACTCCGCAACCGTACTCCAATCGAGACAGATCCAAAACTAGATACTCTAGCTAAGTTTACCTTGGCGGTCATCAATACCAAAGGGCGTGTAGGAGATGAAGCCTTGGCTGAATTTTTGGAAGCTGGCTACACGCAACAAAATGCCTTGGATGTGGTTCTGGGTGTTAGTCTTGCTAGCCTTTGCAACTATGCCAACAACCTAGCTAATACGCCTATTAACCCAGAATTACAACCTTATGCATAAAAGGAGGAAAGAGTATGGGATTTTTTTCCGAAGAGTTTTTGAGCTGGTTGGACCAACATGCTGATGAAATTGATAAACAGTCTTGTGAGGCTGGAGAGCAACTGATTGAAAGGATTGCAGCAGAAGGGGCTTTTCGTGTAGGTGTTCCAGAATCTCTCGGCGGTTCAGGCGGAAGTGATCAAGATGTCATTGATATCCTTGCAGAGCTCGCTCAACATTCCTTGACGGCCTCCTTTATTTCTTGGGGACAACGCACCCTAATTGACAATATTATCCATTCAGAGAATTCCTATTTGAAAGAAAACTATCTGGAAAAACTCTTGTCTGGTGAATATGCAGGCGCAACTGCTCTGTCTAATGCGGTCAAGTATTTATCTGATTTAGAAGAGCTGAATGTTTATATCGTCGAAGAAAATGGACAATTTTATCTAAAAGGGCGACTGCCATGGGTAACCAATGCCCGTAGAAATCGTTTTTTAACCATTTTTGTAGCAGGATTTGCAGATGATCCAAGTAAAAGTTATGTGGTGGCTGTGCCATCAGATGCAGAGAATTTTAGTCGTTCGGAAGACTTAGAATTCGTTTCTCTTCAGGGAGGAAACACGGCTGCTTTGACATTTAATCGGGCTCCTTTAAAAGAAGAGTGGATTCTATCCAAGAATGCTAAAGAATTTTTAACTCAAAATCGTCCCGCTTTTTTAGGTTACCAATTTGGTTTAGCCTTTGGTTTAGCTGAACGTTCTCTATCAGAAGTAGAAAAAGAATTGGGGAAACGAAGTGTATTAACAGATGAGTGGAAGTATCAGGTAGAGCAGTTAGGTGTTATTCGGAAGGCTCTTTATCAGGGATTGGCTGACCGTTCCTATTTCGTTACCAATCCGCGTGAACTCTTTCAGTTAAGAATAGATATTGTGGATGTGGTTGCTCAGAGTCTGCTATTAGAGTTACAAGCTGGTGGAGGTAGAGGTTACTTTAGCAAATCAACATCTGGCTTTATCCGTCGTTGGAATGAAGGAGCCTTTCTTCCAATTGTTTCTCCAAGCGCTGTTCAGTTGCGCCATATCTTAGCAACGAGTTAAAAAAAAGTAGAATAAAAACGAAGTTTGAATTTCCAACTTCGTTTTTTAAGTCCTCATTTAAGCGCTTTTATGCTATACTAATAATAACATGATTATTGGAGGATCGGATGAAAAAGCTCCCCTTGGTATTCTCTGGCTGTTTATTAGGTTTAGCAGGTGCAGGAAATCTGATTGCAGATACTTGGCCAGTTCTGTCGCATTTATTGAGTCTGACTGGTTTGGTGCTGTGGATTTTCTTTCTGATTCTTCATCTTTTTAGTTGGGAAGAAACCAAGAAAGAATTGACTAAGCCCCCTCTTTTATCTGGGATGGCCACTTTTCCTATGGCTGGGATGATTTTATCGACCTATGTCTTTCGCGTGTTCCCTGCTCTTCCTATAGTAGCACAAGGGATCTGGTGGTTTTCCTTTCTCTTGGATTTGGCTTTGATTGCTACTTTTACCATCAAATTTGCCTGTCCAGGTCGGAAGGTCAATGCGACTCCAAGCTGGACGGTGCTCTATGTGGGGATAGCAGTAGCGGCCTTGACCTATCCTCTGGTAGGCATTATTGAGATTGCCTATGCGACCTTGAGTTTTGGTTTTGTCTTGACCTTCTATCTCTATCCCCTTATTTATAGCGATTTAAAGAAATCTCCACTCCCAGTGGCCTTGCTTGGACAGGAAGGAATCTACTGTGCTCCCTTTTCCCTACTCTTAGCTTCTCTAGTTCGAGTTGGAGGAGCAGGCCTACCGACTTGGCTCTTGATTGTCATGATTTTGGCATCTCAATCCTTCTTTTTCTTTGTTTTGACTCGCCTGCCCAATATTTTAAAACAAGGCTTTCAACCAGCCTTCTCAGCCCTCACCTTCCCAACCATTATCACAGCTACCTCGCTCAAGATGGCTCAGGGAATTTTGAAACTTCCATTTCTGGATTATCTGGTCTTGGCTGAAACCGTTATTTGCCTCACTATTTTATTCTTTGTCTTGGGTGCTTATCTGATTTGGTTACGAAAAAAGGTCTAGCTAGAAATAGCTAGGCCTTATTTTTATGGTTTGATAACTTCAGCGCCACCCATGTATGGACGAAGTGCTTCTGGAATAGTTACAGAACCATCTGCATTTTGATAGTTCTCAAGAATAGCAGCAACCGTACGTCCAACTGCAAGTCCAGAACCGTTCAAGGTGTGAAGGAGTTTAACCTTGCCATCGGCTTCATCACGGTAACGGATTTGGGCACGACGGGCTTGGAAATCTTCTGTATTTGAACAGCTTGAGATTTCACGATAGGTATTTTGTGCTGGAATCCAAACTTCCAAGTCATAAGTCTTGGCAGCTGAGAAGCCCATATCCCCAGTAGAGAGGGCAACGACACGGTATGGAAGGTTGAGTTTTTGAAGGATGTTTTCAGCGTTGGCTGTCATTTTTTCCAATTCTTCGTAAGATTCTTCTGGTTTGGCAAATTTGACCATTTCAACCTTGTGGAATTGGTGCAGACGAATCAAACCACGTGTATCACGACCAGCTGAACCAGCCTCAGAACGGAATGAAGGGCTCATAGCGGTAAAGTAGATTGGTAGGTCTTTACCGTCAAGGATTTCATCACGGTAGTAGTTTGTAAGAGGCACTTCAGCTGTAGGAATGAGGACATAATTAGTGTCTTTCAATTCAAAAGTATCTTCCTTGAATTTTGGATATTGACCAGTACCAAACATAGAGTCATGGTTAACAATGTAAGGTGTGATAACTTCCGTATAGCCTTCTTTACCATGCTCATCCAACATGAAGTTGTAGATAGCACGTTCCAAACGAGCCCCAAGTCCTTTATAGAAGAGGAAACGAGCGCCCGTTACTTTACCGCCACGTTCCCAGTCAAGGATACCAAGGTCTTCACCAAGATCCCAGTGAGCTTTTGGCTCGAAGTCAAACTCACGTGGAGTCCCCCAACGACGGACTTCCACATTGTCATCTTCATCAGCTCCAACAGGAACGCTGTCGGCAGGGATATTTGGAAGAGTAGTGGTAAATTCTGTCAATTTAGCATCGATGTCCGCCAATTCAGCATCCAAGGCTTTGACTTCAGCAGATAGGGTTTGCATCGCAGCAATCTTATCATCGGCATTTTCCTTGTTGCGCTTGGCTTGGGCAATCTCAGCAGAAACTGTGTTACGTTCTGCTTTGAGCGTTTCAACCTTGACCAAGATGTCACGACGTTTAGCATCGATTTCTTTCATCTCATTTAAGATAGCAGGATCTACACCACGTGTAGCTAATTTTTCAGCGACAGCATCAAAGTCTGTACGAATACGTTTGATATCTAACATAAGAACTCCTTTATGAGAAAAGCACACCTGACAAAGCGTTGGAGTGGCAGGGCCACGGTTCCATCCAACTTCACAGGTGTGCACTTGATTATATATGTAATTGTGAACAACGGTAGAATTTCACCTATCCCTCCTATCTGCTCGCAGCACCCGCAGACTTTCTGAAAGAAGAGGATAACCTACTTATCCGTTGCTATGATTATACTAAAGTTTCTACTTTTTTGCAAATAGATTTTTAAGTTTTTGTCCAATAGTCTGGACTAGAGTCGGAAGTTTCACAACCTTTTCGTTTCCTAATTTTTCCCGAGCGATTTTGAGGATAGCTCCAGAGTCTTTTGAAGCAAAGAGGAATTTTCCTTGATCAGTGAAGACTTCAAAGTGGCGGCTGATCTTGCGACCACTTACATTAGCTCCTATTTGCTGAATGCTGGACCAGGGGATTTGTATATATTGTTCGACATTGACATCAGGATAAAACTCTAAGGCTTGATCCCCGACTAAAAATTTTCCAACTTTTCCAGAGATAGAGAGGTAAGATGTCCCAGTGGTTTGGAGGTCAATGACTTGATTGAGTGATTGGGCCATGATTAGTCTTCCTTACTTTCACCGAAAAAGGCATGATAGAGAGCCTTGATAGCTGCCTTTTCTTGCTCTTTATTGACAACAAACATGATGGAAACTTCACTTGAGCCTTGGGACATCATCTGGATGTTGATTTTATTCTCAGACAAAGCACGTGTTGCAGTAGCAGTTACCCCGATATGGCTCTTCATCTTTTCTCCAACAATCATAATGATGGAAAGGTCATGTTCGATTTCAGCATGGTCCACTTCAGCTTTTTGAACGAGTTGACGTAGAATTTCTTCTTCTTTGATAGGAGTCAATTCACGGGAGCGGAGGATGATTGAAAGATCGTCGATACCTGTAGGCATGTGTTCCCAACCGATATTGAGATCCTCAAGGATTTGCAGAACCTTGCGACCAAACCCTACTTCGCGGTTCATGAGGTATTTTGACATGTTGATGCTGACGAATCCTGAGTCACCCGCAATTCCTACTACAGGGAATTTATCACTACTGTGTTCTAAAACAATGCGCGTACCTGGGTGGTCAGGGTTGTTGGTATTCTTGATGACAAGAGGAATTTTTCCGCGGTAGGCTGGAAGAAGGGCTTCGTCATGAAGGACTGAAAATCCAGCGTAAGCCAACTCACGCATTTCACGGTAGGTTAATTCAGGAATGGAGTGTGGTTGGTGGATAATACCAGGATGGGCAGCAAAGATACCATCTACGTCTGTAAAGTTTTCATAGAGATCAGCCTTAACACCTGCTGCAATGATAGAACCTGTGATATCTGAACCTCCACGTGAAAAAGTGCAGATTTGATTTTCCTTAGTCACACCAAAGAAACCAGGGATGACAAGGACTTCGGTGCTATCAGCCAAGCCTTCAATCTTGTCATAACTAGATGGGATGATGCGTGCGTTTCCAGGTTCACTTGTGACAACAATTCCAGCTTCTCTTGGGTGAACATAGCGTGCATCGATACCGTTTTGGTTAAAGTAGGCTGCAATGAGTTTGGCATTGTTATTTTCTCCAGCCGCTAGGAAGGTATCATAGAGGAATTCATTGTCCTCTATAGGAAGAGTTGCCAAGGCCCGAATGCTTTTAGAGATTTTTTCTAAAACAGCAGGTTTTAACCCAAGTTCACTAACCATAGCGGCATAACGGTCAATGATCCAGCTTTGGCTAGCACTGATGTCATTTCCAGCCACATAGTCACGATAGTATTTGATCAAGGCATCAGTTACCTTGGTATCTTCAGCATTGCGTTTGCCGGGTGCAGAAACGACTACAAAACGGCGTTCTTTATCACTTTTAACGATGTTTAAGACTTTTTCTAACTGACCAGCAGAGGCAAGCGAGCTTCCACCAAATTTTACAACCTTCATAAGGACTCCTCAAGTAAGTGTTTTATACGATTATAGCAGAAAGAGGGGCATTTTTCAATGACGAAAATAACTTCCTATTATAATAGAAGAAAACACTAACTTATTCTGAAAAGCGATAACGATTTAAAAGTAAGAGTGTCAAATTTTACTCACACTCATAAATGATGGGTAAATAATCAGCTGAGACACTTTCCTTTAGTTTTTCCTTGCCTCTTTATCCAAAAAAAGGTATACTTTGATGATAAAACAATTTCATTGCCTTATAAAAGAAAAGGAGAAGCTATGAATCATATCTTATATCAGATCGTAGATGATCTGGCTATCATTACTTTGAATCGTCCCGAAGTGGCAAATGGTTTTCATATCCCAATGTGTGAGGAAATTTTAGAAGCTTTGACCCTAGCGGATCAGGATCAAGCTGTGCAGTTCATCTTGATTAATGCGAATGGGAAGGTCTTTTCAGTTGGGGGAGACTTGGTTGAGATGAAGCGAGCAGTAGATGAAGATGATATCCCTTCTTTGAATAAGATTGCAGAATTAGTCAATACAATTTCTTTTAAAATCAAGCAAATTCCTAAACCTGTTTTGATGGAGGTAGATGGAGCGGTCGCTGGTGCTGCAGCAAATATGGCAGTAGCAGTTGATTTCTGTTTGGCGACTGACAAGGCAAAATTTATCCAAGCCTTTGTCGGAGTGGGCTTGGCGCCAGACGCTGGTGGGATTCATCTCTTGAGTCGTAGTATTGGGGTAACACGGGCTGCACAACTTGCTATGACAGGTGAAGCCTTAACTGCTGAAAAAGCGCTAGAATGGGGCGTGGTATACCGTGTTTGTGAAGTTGACAAATTAGAAAAAACAAGAGAACAAGTTCTGAAAAAATTAAGAAGAGGTTCAGCAAACTCATACGCAGCGATTAAAAAGTTAGTTTGGGAAAGTCAATTTAAGGATTGGCAGAATTATGCTGAATTAGAATTGAAATTACAAGAATCGTTATCTTTAACTGAAGATTTTAAAGAAGGGGTTCGTGCACATTCTGAAAGAAGAAGACCGAAATTTACAGGAATGTGAAAAAATACTTGCACAATTTTTTGAAGTTTGTTATACTTCTTTTATCAAATGTTTTGATTGTAAAAGCTTTTTGAGGGGGAGGGAAACGATTTGGACTACCAACAAGTAAATGATTATCTAACATCTATTTTTAATAACGTCCTTGTGATTGAGGAGGTTAGCTTACGAGGTAGTCGATTCAAAGACATCTCCATCAAAGAAATGCACACGATCGATGTGATTGGGAAGTTCCCGGAGGCAACGCCAAGTAAGGTTTCAAAAGAACTGATGGTAACTCTTGGGACAGTGACGACGAGTTTGAATAACCTGGAGAGAAAAGGTTATATTGAGCGTATTCGTTCTGACCAAGACCGTCGAGTGGTCTATCTGCATTTGACAAAGAAAGGTCGTTTGGTTCACCGTCTTCATAAACGGTTCCACAAGGCTATGGTCGAAAAAATCATCGATGGCATGAGCCCGGAGGAAAAAGAAGTCATGGGCAGAGGCTTAACGAACCTTTATCAATTTTTGGAGGATTTGAAATAATGGCTTTTGCAAAAATAAGCCAGGTTGCTCATTATGTTCCAGAGCAAGTGGTCACTAATCATGACTTAGCCCAAATCATGGACACAAGCGATGAGTGGATTTCAAGTCGGACAGGAATTAAACAGAGACATATTTCCAAAACAGAGTCTACAAGTGACTTGGCGACAGAAGTAGCTAAGAGCTTGTTGGCTAAAGGGAGCTTAACAGCGGATCAGATTGATTTTATCATTGTAGCGACGATTACTCCAGACTCGATGATGCCTTCCACAGCAGCACGAGTTCAGGCAAATATCGGAGCGCATAGAGCTTTCGCCTTTGATTTGACAGCAGCTTGCAGTGGCTTTGTATTCGCTCTCTCAACTGCAGAAAAGTTTTTAAGTTCTGGACAGTTCAAAAAAGGGATTGTTATAGGGGCTGAGACCTTATCCAAGGCAGTTGATTGGTCAGATCGTTCGACAGCTGTTCTCTTTGGGGATGGTGCTGGAGGGGTTCTCTTGGAAGCGAGCGAAATACGTCACTTCCTTGTGGAAAGTCTCTATACAGATGGCTCTCGGAGCGAGTGTTTGACCTATGGTCAAACGGCTTTGGCTTCTCCTTTCTCAGATCAAGAAGCAGTTCCTGCTTTTTTGAAGATGGATGGACGAGCAGTTTTTGATTTTGCAAATCGTGATGTTGCTAGATCAATCAAAGAAACCATTGAAAATGGTCCAATCGCAGCATCGGAATTGGATTATCTCTTGCTTCATCAGGCAAATATCCGCATTTTGGATAAGATGGCTAAGAAGATCGGTGTTGACCGAGACAAACTTCCAGCCAATATGATGGAGTATGGGAATACCAGTGCAGCAAGTATCCCGATTTTGCTCTCAGAGTGTGTGGAGAATGGCATGATTCGTTTAGATGGTAGCCAGACGATTCTCCTATCAGGCTTCGGTGGAGGTTTGACATGGGGCACACTCATTCTTACAATCTAGGTAATCATGTGGTAAACACATAGTTATAAATTTTTTATATTTTAAAGGAGTCCTATCATGGCAGTATTTGAAAAAGTACAAGAAATTATCGTTGAAGAACTTGGGAAAGACGCATCAGAAGTAACACTTGAATCTACTTTTGATGATTTGGATGCAGATTCATTGGACTTGTTCCAAGTAATCTCTGAAATCGAAGATGCTTTCGATATCCAAATCGAAGCAGAAGAGAACTTGAAAACAGTTGGTGACTTGGTTGCCTACGTTGAAGAGCAAACAAAATAATTAACATATTACTAGAAGGAGTAGGGGAAACCCACTCCCTCTTGTTTAGGTAATAGTTTGAAACTCAAATGATAAACTCGTCGAACTATTACGTAAGCAAGGAATGATGGAGGCACTATGAAAACACGTATTACAGAATTATTGAACATTGATTATCCTATTTTTCAAGGAGGAATGGCCTGGGTTGCAGACGGTGACTTGGCTGGTGCAGTATCAAAAGCTGGTGGTCTAGGAATCATCGGTGGTGGGAATGCACCTAAAGAGGTCGTAAAGGCTAATATCGATAAAATCAAATCACTTACGGACAAACCTTTTGGTGTCAACATCATGCTCTTGTCACCTTTTGTAGAAGACATCGTTGATCTCGTGATTGAAGAAGGGGTCAAGGTGGTTACAACTGGTGCAGGAAATCCAAGTAAATACATGACTCGTTTCCATGATGCAGGAATTACAGTTATTCCTGTTGTTCCAAGTGTTGCTTTGGCAAAACGCATGGAAAAAATTGGTGCAGATGCAGTTATTGCAGAGGGAATGGAAGCCGGTGGACATATTGGTAAATTAACAACGATGACCTTGGTTCGCCAAGTTGCTGCAGCTGTTTCAATTCCGGTTATCGCAGCTGGAGGAATTGCCGACGGTGAAGGTGTCGCTGCAGGCTTTATGCTTGGTGCAGAGGCTGTTCAAGTTGGTACGCGTTTCGTAGTAGCTAAGGAATCTAACGCCCATCCAAAATACAAGGAAAAAATCTTAAAAGCGCGTGATATCGATACGACTATTTCAGCTCAACATTTTGGACATGCTGTTCGCGCCATTAAAAATCAGTTGACACGTGACTTTGAACAGGCTGAAAAGGATGCCTTTAAACAAGAAGATCCAGATTTAGAAATCTTTGAGCAAATGGGAGCTGGTGCTCTTGCTAAAGCCGTTGTTCATGGAGATGTAGAAGGTGGATCCGTCATGGCAGGTCAGATCGCTGGTTTGGTTTCTAAAGAGGAAACTGTCGAAGAAATCCTAAAAGATCTATACTATGGCGCTGCCAAAAAAATTCAAGAAGAAGCCTCTCGTTGGGCAGGAGTTGTAAGAAATGACTAAAACAGCCTTTCTATTTGCAGGTCAAGGTGCTCAGTATCTAGGAATGGGGCGTGATCTCTATGATCGCTACCCTATCGTCAAGGAAACAATTGACCAAGCCAGTCAGGTTTTGGGTTATGACCTACGTGACTTGATTGATAAGGAAGAAACCAAGCTAAACCAGACTCGTTATACGCAGCCAGCTATTTTAGCGACTTCGGTTGCTATTTACCGACTATTGAAAGAAAAGGGCTACCAGCCAGATATGGTAGCAGGATTGTCTCTTGGGGAATATTCTGCTCTTGTAGCAAGTGGTGCTTTGGACTTTGAGGATGCAGTTGCCTTGGTTGCTAAACGTGGTGCTTATATGGAAGAGGCTGCACCTGCAGGTTCTGGAAAGATGGTTGCCGTCCTAAACACTCCAGTTGAAGTGATTGAGGAAGCTTGTGAAACAGCCTCTAAAGTTGGAGTAGTGACTCCAGCTAACTACAACACCCCAAGCCAAATCGTTATCGGTGGTGAGGTGGCTGCGGTTGACCACGCAGTTGAACTCTTGCAGGAAGCAGGAGCAAAACGATTGATTCCTTTAAATGTATCTGGTCCTTTCCATACAGCCCTTCTTGAGCCAGCCAGTCAGCAACTAGCTGGAGCTCTTGAGGGAGTGAGTTTCTCTGACTTTACTTGCCCACTAGTCGGCAATACGGAAGCTGCTGTTATGGAAAAAGATCGAATCCAAGAGCTTTTGACGCGTCAGGTCAAAGAACCTGTTCGTTTTTATGAAAGTATTGCTGTGATGCAGGATGCTGGGGTAACCAACTTTATTGAAATTGGTCCTGGTAAGGTCCTATCAGGCTTTGTCAAAAAAATCGATAAAACAGCTAAGCTAGCTAACGTTGAAGACCAAGCAAGCTTGGATGCTTTGTTAGGAAACTAATGATCCCTTCTCCCACAAAATACAACAGGAAACAGGAGAGATAGAATGCAACTTACAAATAAAAATGTCTTTGTAACAGGTTCAAGTCGTGGTATCGGACTTGCCATTGCTCACAAATTTGCCCAACTAGGCGCTAATGTAGTTTTGAATAGTCGCGGAGCAATCTCAGAAGAATTGCTGGCTGAGTTTTCAAACTACGGCGTCAAAGTAGTACCGATTTCAGGTGATGTTTCAGACTTTGCAGATGCCAAGCGTATGGTAGATCAAGCGATTGCAGAACTCGGTTCTGTCGATGTCTTGGTCAACAATGCTGGGATCACTCAAGATACGCTTATGCTCAAGATGACCGAAGAAGACTTTGAAAAAGTGATTAAGATCAACTTGACAGGTGCTTTCAACATGACGCAAGCAGTATTGAAACAGATGATCAAGGCACGTGAAGGTGCGATCATCAACATGTCGAGTGTGGTTGGTTTGATGGGAAATATCGGACAAGCCAACTATGCAGCTTCTAAAGCAGGTTTGATTGGTTTTACCAAGTCAGTTGCACGTGAAGTTGCCAATCGCAACGTACGCGTAAATGCTCTTGCACCAGGAATGATCGAGTCAGATATGACTGCTGTTTTGTCTGATAAGGTCAAGGAAGCGACATTGGCCCAAATCCCAATGAAACATTTTGGTCAAGCAGAACATATCGCAGATGCTACAGTGTTCCTGGCTGGACAGGATTATTTGACTGGACAAGTTCTCGCTGTTGATGGCGGACTTAGCATGTAAAAAATAAGGAAAGATATAGGTAAGACAGATGAAACTAAATCGAGTTGTAGTAACAGGTTACGGATTGACCTCTCCTATCGGAAATACTCCAGAAGAATTTTGGAACAGTTTGCAAACTGGGAAGATTGGAATTGGAGAAATCACTAAGTTTGACCACAGCGAATTTGCTGTGCACAATGCGGCAGAAGTTCAAGATTTCCCATTTGATAAATACTTTGTCAAAAAAGATACTAACCGTTTTGACAACTATTCTTTGTATGCCTTGTATGCGGCTCAAGAAGCAGTGACACATGCCAACCTTGATGTAGAAACAATCGATAAAGATCGTTTTGGTGTCATCGTTGCTTCCGGTATCGGAGGTATCAAAGAAATCGAAGATCAGGTTATCCGTCTTCATGAAAAAGGTCCAAAACGCGTTAAACCAATGACACTTCCAAAAGCCTTGCCAAATATGGCTTCAGGAAATGTTGCTATGCGCTTCGGAGCAAACGGTATCTGTAAATCAATCAATACAGCCTGTGCCTCATCAAACGATGCCATTGGGGATGCCTTCCGCTCTATCAAGTTTGGTTTCCAAGATGTCATGTTAGTTGGTGGATCAGAATCATCTATCACTCCTTTTGCCATCGCTGGTTTCCAAGCGTTGACCGCCCTATCAACTACGGAAGATCCAACTCGTGCTTCTATTCCATTTGACAAAGACCGTAATGGTTTTGTGATGGGAGAAGGTTCAGGGATGTTGGTTCTTGAAAGCCTTGAACATGCTGAAAAACGTGGTGCAACTATCTTGGCTGAAGTAGTTGGCTACGGTAATACCTGTGATGCTTACCATATGACTTCACCTCATCCAGAGGGTCAAGGTGCGATTAAGGCTATGAAGTTGGCTTTGGAAGAAGCAGAAATTTCTCCAGAGCAAGTGGCTTACGTCAACGCCCACGGAACTTCAACTCCTGCTAATGAAAAAGGAGAAAGTGGAGCGATCGTAGCTGTCCTTGGTAAAGAAGTACCTGTATCTTCAACCAAGTCCTTTACAGGACACTTGCTTGGTGCCGCAGGGGCAGTAGAAGCCATCGCTACCATCGAAGCCATGCGTCATAACTATGTACCAATGACAGCTGGAACAAGTGAGTTATCAGACTATATCGAAGCGAATGTCGTTTATGGACAAGGCTTGGAGCAAGAAATCCCTTATGCTATTTCAAACACTTTTGGTTTTGGTGGACACAATGCGGTTCTTGCTTTCAAACGTTGGGAGAATAAATAATTATGAATTTAAATGAGATCAAGGACTTGATGGCTCAATTTGACCAATCAAGTTTGAGAGAATTTTCTTATAAAAACGGAACGGACGAATTGCAGTTTAGTAAGAATGAAGCAAGAATGGCTTCTGAAGTACCAACTCAAGTTGTTCCAGCGCCAACTGCAGTGGTTGCTAGTCCAGCAGTTTCGGCCCCCTCAACTCCAGTAGAGAGTGCAGTGGAAGAAGCTCCAGCACCAGCTGAAACGACTGTTGCTCCAGAGGGTGATGTTGTTGAAAGCCCACTTGTAGGGGTGGCTTACTTGGCCGCTGGACCAGATAAACCTGCCTTTGTCACAGTTGGAGACAGTGTTAAAAAAGGTCAGACTTTGGTGATTATCGAAGCCATGAAAGTTATGAATGAAATTCCTGCACCTAAGGATGGTGTGGTGACAGAAATTCTCGTTTCAAATGAAGAAATGGTTGAGTTCGGTAAAGGATTGGTACGTATCAAATGATCGATATTCAAGGAATCAAAGAAGCTCTACCCCATCGCTACCCCATGCTCCTAGTGGATCGTGTCTTGGAAGTGAGCGAGGATACCATTGTTGCCATTAAAAATGTGACCATCAACGAACCTTTCTTCAATGGTCATTTTCCTCAATACCCAGTTATGCCAGGTGTTCTTATCATGGAAGCCTTGGCTCAGACTGCTGGTGTCTTGGAATTGTCCAAACCTGAAAATAAAGGGAAACTGGTCTTCTACGCTGGCATGGACAAGGTTAAGTTCAAGAAGCAAGTTGTACCAGGTGACCAATTAGTCATGACGGCTACTTTTGTTAAACGTCGTGGTACGATTGCTGTGGTTGAAGCAAAGGCTGAAGTAGATGGTAAGCTTGCAGCGAGTGGTACTCTTACCTTTGCAATTGGAAACTAAGGAGGTTCTCCATGTTTCGTAAAATTTTGATTGCCAACCGTGGTGAGATTGCGGTTCGCATTATTCGAGCTGCGCGTGAATTGGGCATTGCAACCGTAGCAGTTTATTCAACTGCTGATAAGGAAGCTCTTCATACACTCCTAGCGGATGAAGCTATCTGTATCGGACCTGGTAAGGCGACAGAATCTTATCTCAATATCAATGCGATTTTGTCTGCTGCAGTCTTGACAGAAGCAGAAGCCATCCACCCAGGTTTTGGTTTTCTTAGCGAAAACTCCAAGTTTGCCACGATGTGTGATGAAGTGGGGATTAAGTTTATCGGCCCTTCTGGGGCTGTAATGGATACCATGGGAGATAAGATCAATGCGCGTGAGCAAATGATCAAGGCTGGGGTTCCAGTTATCCCAGGGTCTGATGGTGAAGTTCACACGGCTGAAGAGGCACTTGCAGTTGCAGAAAAAATTGGCTATCCAGTCATGCTTAAGGCATCGGCAGGTGGTGGTGGAAAAGGGATTCGTAAGGTTGAAAAGGCAGAAGACTTGGTCGCAGCCTTTGAAACAGCATCCAGTGAAGCTAAGGCCAATTTTGGAAATGGCGCTATGTATCTTGAGCGTGTGATTTATCCAGCTCGTCATATCGAAGTTCAGATTCTTGCGGACCAAGAGGGTCATGTTGTCCATCTTGGTGAACGGGACTGTTCGCTCCAACGGAATAACCAAAAGGTCTTAGAAGAAAGCCCGTCCATTGCGATTGGCAAAACCCTTCGTAATGAAATTGGTGCTGCAGCGGTTCGTGCAGCAGAGTCTGTTGGCTATGAAAATGCAGGGACGATTGAATTTCTTCTCGATGAAGCCAGTGGCAATTTCTACTTCATGGAAATGAATACTCGTGTGCAAGTTGAACACCCAGTCACAGAGTTTGTTTCAGGTGTTGATATCGTGAAAGAGCAGATTCGCATTGCTGCCGGGCAACCTTTACCTTTCAAACAAAAAGATATTGTCTTACGAGGTCATGCTATCGAGTGCCGGATCAATGCAGAAAATCCAGCATTTAACTTTGCACCAAGCCCAGGGAAAATTACCAATCTCTATCTACCAAGTGGTGGAGTTGGCTTGCGCGTGGACTCAGCAGTTTATCCAGGTTATACCATTCCCCCTTACTATGATAGTATGATTGCTAAAATCATTGTTCATGGGGAGAATCGTTTTGATGCTCTTATGAAGATGCAACGGGCACTTTATGAACTTGATATTGAAGGAGTGCAAACCAATGCAGACTTCCAGTTGGATCTGATTTCAGACCGCCGAGTTATCGCTGGTGACTACGATACTTCCTTCTTGATGGAAACTTTCTTGCCAAAATACCAAGAAAAAGAATAGACTTTCAAACAGTATGAGAACTAAAAGGGGGAGTTATGGCTCTATTTAGTAAAAAGGATAAGTATATTCGGATCAATCCTAACCGTTCCGTAAGGCAGAAACCACAAGCCAAGCCTGAGGTTCCGGATGAACTCTTCTCCCAGTGTCCTGGTTGTAAACACACCATTTATCAAAAGGACCTTGGGAGCGAACGAATTTGTCCCCATTGTAGCTATACTTTCCGTATTTCAGCTCAGGAACGCTTGGATTTGACGATTGATTCTGACAGCTTTGTGGAGATGTTTACGGGTATTGAAACTCAAGATCCATTAAACTTTCCTGGCTACCAGAAAAAATTGGCTACTATGCGTGAAAAGACAGGTTTGGATGAAGCAGTACTGACTGGTACAGCTAGTATCAAGGGACAAAAAGTTGCCCTTGGGATCATGGATTCAAATTTTATCATGGCTTCTATGGGAACCGTTGTGGGTGAAAAAATCACGCGCTTGTTTGAGTATGCAACGGTAGAAAACTTGTCAGTCGTTCTCTTCACAGCTTCTGGTGGAGCCCGTATGCAAGAAGGAATCATGAGTTTGATGCAGATGGCTAAAATTTCTGCGGCAGTTCAACGTCATTCCAAGGCAGGACTTTTTTACCTAACTATCTTAACCGATCCGACAACAGGTGGGGTGACTGCTTCTTTTGCTATGGAAGGTGATATTATCCTAGCGGAGCCACAGAGTTTGGTTGGGTTTGCTGGACGTCGTGTTATCGAAAATACAGTTCGTGAGACCTTGCCGGATGACTTCCAAAAGGCAGAATTTCTACTTGAACATGGATTTGTTGATGCAATTGTTAAACGGAGAGAATTGCCTGAAACAATTGCTAAATTAGTAAGATTGCATGGAGGAAGTCGCGGATGAATATTGCAAAAATAGTCAGAGAGGCACGCGAGCAGAGTCGCTTGACCGCACTTGATTTTGCCAATGGAATCTTTGACGAGTTTATCGAATTGCATGGAGATCGCTCTTTCCGTGATGATGGTGCGATCATCGGTGGAATTGGTTGGTTAGGTGACCAAGCAGTAACTGTCGTTGGTATCCAAAAGGGAAAAAGTCTTCATGATAACCTCAAACGGAATTTTGGGCAACCTCATCCAGAAGGCTATCGTAAGGCCTTGCGCCTGATGAAACAGGCAGAAAAGTTTGGCCGACCAGTTGTGACTTTTATCAATACGGCGGGTGCTTACCCAGGTGTTGGAGCCGAGGAACGTGGACAAGGTGAAGCAATTGCCCGAAACCTGATGGAAATGAGTGACCTCAAGGTTCCAATCATCGCGATTATTATCGGTGAAGGTGGATCTGGTGGGGCTCTAGCTCTAGCCGTAGCTAATCGTGTCTGGATGTTAGAAAACTCAATCTACGCAGTACTTAGCCCGGAAGGATTTGCCTCTATCCTTTGGAAGGATGGAAGTCGTGCTATGGAAGCGGCGGAGTTGATGAAAATCACTTCACATGAACTCCTAGAAATGGGAATCGTAGACAAGGTAATCTCAGAAGCAGGGCTGTCAAGTAAAGAACTGCTAGGTTGCGTTAAAAATGAATTGCATGCAGAACTAAATAGGTTGCAAGAACTACCACTCGACCAACTTATCGAAGAACGTTACCAACGCTTTAGAAAATACTAAGAAAATTTAAAAGCTAGAACATTTTGTTCTAGCTATTTTGATAATAGAGCATGGATAAACATGAATACTCTAGATAAATAAGAAAAACAATAAATAGTATATCCTCTATATTGCCCTAATAGAGAGTTTACCATTAGGAGAGAAAGAATGAAAAAGACAATACATTTAGGAATCTGTATGGTTTTAATGTTCCTGTACATTTATTTAACGCCATTAGGAGCTATAACTCTAGCTAGGACCTTTGGTTTAGGAATGGACAGCTATATAATCTTCCTAGTTGGAGAAGTGTTACTTATTTTCTTTTTATTCGTTTTGTGGTTGAAAAAGAAGAAGATGCTCTTTATCTTCGAGAAAAAGGGTTGGCGCTGGTCTTATCTCGCTTTCTTGGTGGCTTGTTTCCTTATCTATTCTTTTTTAAATGGATTTAGAATGCAGAACATTCGATTGATTGACCATAGCTTTATTTTCCAAGACCTTCTTTCGGAACTTTACTTAAATGGACGAGAAACGACTCTATCAAGTCTTATATTTTTAATCTTTAACATTTCGATTGTACCTGTTGTTGAGGAGACAATCTATAGAGGTTATTTTATGAATACCTTCTTTCCGAAGTCGGAGTTTTATTTGGATGTGATCTTGTCTTCGTTCATCTTTGGGCTCAGTCACTTGGTTCTATCCCATCGTGACCCCATCAGTCTCCTAATGTATAGTATTCTCGGTCTTCTATTTGCAATCGCTTATCGAGTTACAGGTAGTCTTCGATTTACCATTGTTTGTCATAGTTTCTATAATGTTATTCCCTATGCTCCGTCGATTTTATTTTATATTTATTATTTGATTTTTAGATAGTAGGAGGCAAAGAAAAAGTGTTTGATAGCTGTCAAACACTTTTTTCTAATTTAATGGGAAGATAGAGAAATCTCTTTTATCAATTTCTTATTTCTCAATGAGTAAAGCTACCATTTAGGGTGAAAAATTGACAGTTGAGGAGATAGGCTATAAAATAGACAAAAAAGATGTATACTGTGGATGTAAGCTTACAATAATTTATTTTAAGGAGCTACTTGATAGGACAGGTACAGATACATTTACAGTTCTTTCATCTGAGGACTTAGAGCAAGTTTCAGGTGGTGGCATGATTTGGTTGGTTGATGATTATTATTGGAGTTGGCCTTATGCATACAGCATTGCAACTGATTCGAGTACAATACGTAATAGAATGACTGGTTATGGTAACGGAATTATACCTTAATAGTCTAATAATTTAAAGGGGTAAGTATGAAAAAACTAGGGCATTTGGGAGTCTATACATCACTGGTATTTCTATCGGTTTATCTACCAGAGTTAGGGATTATGCATCTAACTAAGTTTTTAGGATGGGGGATAGATGGCTATTCTATCTTTTTAACAGTTGAAGTAATAGCTCTTTTGCTATTATTTATCTACTGGCTCAAAAAGAAAGAGATGGTCTATATTTTTGAAAAAAAGGATTCAAAGAAGTCAAGATTCTTTTACCTTGTAGTTGGTCTAGTGGCTACTTATTTTGATCGTCAATTGGTGGATGCTTTTCAGTTACAGTTTCATCACCTAATTGATAACAAGTATATCTTTCAAGATCTTCTTTCGATTCTATACTCCAATGGGCAACCAACTTTTCTATCAACTGTTCTCAGTTTTAGTTTAACAGTAGTCGTCGCACCTATATTAGAGGAACTGATTCATAGAGGGTATTTTATGAATACCTTTTTCCCCCAGTCCAAGTACTATCTGGATGTTATCCTATCTGCTCTCATCTTTGGACTTAGTCATTTGATCCTAACTCATCGAGATCCTATCAGTTTGATTATTTATAGTTTAGGTGGTTTCTTCTATGCCCTTGTCTACCGTTGGACAAAGAACCTAAAAATCACCATCCTGTGCCATAGTTTTTTCAACTTTCTCATTTATGCAAAACCCATCTGGATTTTTGTTTATAATTATGTCTATTATCATTTTTTTAGATAGTGGTAGGCAAAGAAAAAAGTGTTTGATAGCTGTCAAACACTTTTTCTTTTTACTGTTCTTCTGTTACAAACTGGCTAAGCAGTCCATTGATAAAACGGGCAGATTTTTGATCTGAGAAGTCCTTTGCAAGCTCAATAGCTTCATTAACAGCAACCAACTGAGGGGTGTCAAATGAAGTGATTTCAAAGACTCCCAAGCGAAGGAGGTTTCTCTCCACGAGCGTTAAACGCTCGATGGTCCAACCTGCTTTTAAATGCTGTGTAATTTGCTTGTCTAGTTCTTCCTTTTTAGCCTGAACACCAGAAACTAGCTCTGTCAAAAAGGCTGGAAGTTGCACATCCGTATCTTCACGATCATGAGTATAGGCGAAACGACAAGCAGTTTCGACATCCGTACCGTATTCAAGGCTCATGAGAGCTTGAAAAGCGCATTTACGGAGTTGGCGTCTAGATTCTAATAGTGGACTAGTCATTGAGGAAGTCCTCGTCAAATAGATCTTTCAATTCTGGTTTTGGTGTTTTATCTGGAACGATACCTGCAACGTGAATATTGATAGCAGTTAGTTCTACATCAGCCATGTTGCGGACAGCATCTTTGACAGCTTTCTGGATAGCAACAGCTACCTTAGGAACTTTTACTCCGTACTCTAGGTAGAGGTAGATATCAGCTGTGAGTTCTTCGTCCACGTTTTTTAGATAAACGCCACGGCCGAGTGAAAGTTTCGAAAGGGTATCAGACACTGATTTATTTGAAAAAGAGTGAACACCCTCTACTTTTGCAGTAGCAATAGCAATGATTTTTTCAAGTACACGTGGGGCGATAACGATTTCGCCAAGTTGTTCTTCAATTCCCATAGAATGACCTCTTTCTAGAGATTAGGCACGAGAAACGTAAGTTCCTTCTGCAGTGTTGATGACGAGTTTTTGTCCTGCTTCGATGAAGTCTGGAACGTTTACGACAAGTCCAGTTTCCATCGTTGCTGGTTTACCAGAACCTGTAACAGTAGCACCTTTGATAGATGGTTGAGTTTCTGCAACTGCCAATTCAACAGTAGTAGGAACTGTGACACCGATTACTTCAGTTCCGTAGAATTGGATCTTCACATCTGAGTTTTCAAGGATGTAAAGTAATTCGTTTTCAACGTTGACTACAGGGATTTCGTATTGGTCGTAAGTTTCTGTATTCATGAAGTAAGCAGTGTCATCCATTTTGTACAAGTATTGAGCTGGGACAGTCTCGATGATAGCTTGTTCAAATTTTTCCTCTGGACGGTAGCTTGTGTCAAATGTAGAACCAGTACGGACATCGCGCAATTTCATACGCATGATGGTGTTTCCTTTACCTGGTTTGTGGTGGCTAGCTTCCAAAACGCGGATCAATTTTCCGTCAGCTGTTTCAAAGGTCATACCAGCCTTTAATTTACTTGCTTCAATCATGTTTTTACCTCTTTAATAAAATAATTTACTCTTTATTGTACCATAAAATACAACATTACTCAAATGTCAAAAGGAGCTTAATTAGTTGACTGGTACGATATTTCCATCTTCGTCTTTGGTAACGAGGACGTATTTTCCATCGACTTCGATGTAAAAATTCTTGCTGGCAGTTTGCCCAGTGTTTTGAGCCGGTGCTTGATTTTGGACTTGTTGGCTTAGTTGACCACCGAGAGTTTGGCCAAGATTCATACCCATAAACATGTTCATCCCATTGCCATTTCCTTCGTTAGCAGCTGCAGCAATGAGCGCTTCGTTACGAGCACGGCGTTCTTCGATTTCAATCGTGTTGTACTTCATTGCCACGAGCTCACTATCAAGCTTGCGAACGATATCAAGACTTTCTTGGTCGTAGCTGAGGTCTTCAAGCAAGATATTGGTTGCTTCAATCCCGTAGAGGCCTGTCCAAACCTTGTTGACCTCTTGTTTAGCGAGTTCGTTAAAGGTGTCTTGGTTGGCATTTAGGCTATAGATGTCAACCTTGTTTTCGTTGGTATACTTGGCAATGGCAATCGCAATTTTTGGTGCGATATTTTGACGGAGCGTTCCTTGAGCTACATCTTGGAGAGTAAATGGCTGTCCGTCAGTAATTTGACGGCTAACAGAGCTCACGTAGAAGAGAACTGGATCTGCTATTTTTACATCAAACAAGCCATAGAAACGAATGTTGAGCAGTTGTTGGTAACGTTCACTGAAATATTCGACCGCATTTTGTGTGCCGAATTTATTGCCCGCGATGGGTTGCATGCGGATAAAAATGATTTCCTGTTGGGTGATGACTTGTCCACCAAAAGAGAAACGGTTTTTAAAGTTTTCCCAAGTGCCTTTTAAACCACCTTTTTCAAGGAGCCAGGCATTATCACCAGCTTGCCATTCGTGGCTACCAGCTTCGAGAACTTCACCAAGGAAGGTACCGTTGTTTACCAAAACAGCGGTATAGCCTTGAGGAACGATAACCACACTGCCATCTGACAAGAGGCCTGTATTTTGATTGCTGTGACGAGAACGTCCATCTGGGTCTTTTGTGAGTAATTGTCCCTTGACGGCCAAGGCGTCGCCAGAGACACTATCTGGAAGGACAATGGCTTCCTTGAATTTACTATCATTAAAACTATTTAAGCCTGCTGATAAGGCTGCACGTATAAATCCCATAATTCCTCCTAATTATAAAGCTCGTCTTCATCCACAACATCATAGGTATCGAGTACCCATTGGTTTGGACTGCGAGAGAGATTGGCACCACAGTAGTCGCACTCGCTAACTGCAGAGATTTTCAATGGGGCGCCACAGTTTGGACAGTGGTCGCTCACAACTTGGTCTGGATTGACTGCTTGCGTTTGACTACCGTGCTGACGGATAAAGTTTAATTGATACACGGTGAAGAGATCTTTTTTAGGGTCTCCTTCAAGGACACGGCGAGTCTCATCGTCAATGACATAGTCCCGCAAGGTAGATGACAGGATCACCACTAAGGTATCGTTTCCGTCAGGATTTTCAATGAACTCCTTGATGCGAACATTTTCGATACAAACTTTCTCTAAAACATTGGTTGTTTTAGCTCGAATATGGTCTTCGAGTTGGGTGCTATGTTGAGAGTAGAGACTGGTACTTTCCAAAGCGCGGACAGAGTTCCAATTTTTCTCAGTCCAGGCAACCTGCAATTTAAGGTAGACTTCCTTAACCCAAGATGTGAAGGCTTCCGCGTCAAAGTTTGGATCCCCGTATTTCACACGACTAATGGCCAGTGTGTTATGTTCAACTCGACGATGGAGCGTTTGATAATCATTACTAGTGTAGGTTGAACTCGAATCTCCAGACTTATTCTGCAAGGATTTAACGATAACAACTAGTATGATTCCTCCGACTAATATGAACATAAATCCTAGATAGGGAGAGCTAGCAGAACTGTCAGAGGATGATCCATATCCAGAGCGGTAGTAGTGGTAGGATGAGCCACCAGAACGACTTCCACCTCCACTTGAGCGGCTGCTACTTCTGGAGCTACTGCGGCTGCTCCCTCCACTTCTGGAATGTCCGACACCCGCATCAACGATTTGAGGCACGGATAGAAAAACAAGTAATAAACAGGTCATTAAAAGAGCATAAAACTTTTTCATGTGTCTCCTAACTATATGATTGAAAAGGTAGAATTCTGAATTCGAATGATTATTAAACTATTAATAACCTTTAAAAATCATCTAAGATATACTAGGCGTTATTTACTAGCATTTAGCTTCTTTATGGAATGGCGCTCGATGAGCCATCCCACAATCCACCCTATTGCTAGCAAGTAATTTTCAAAAGCACCGATAGCATTTACAGGAGAGTGATACTCCATATAATTGAGTAAGTGATTTGTTCCTATTCCAATTCCGCCAATAATGAGAGCAAGAAGTGCGATTCGTAGATAGAACCAATCGTATTTAATATTGATAGCGAGAATAATAATCAATACAGCTAAATTCCATATCCCAATTTCTCGTTGCCAACCAGCAGATATTCCGTACCCGGAGTGGCTTCCCATGTACGATGGAAAGAAAATTTGTAGTATAGAAGCGCCTAACATAGCGATGATGACTAAGACAAATAGCAATCGTAAAAATTTGTTCATTTATTCTCCTTGTCTCATTCTCGTCTTAAAAGTAGAAAAAAGTGTTTAAAGAGTAAATTACTCACTTTCTTTCAACTTGGCCAATTCCTGCGCAAGCAGTTTAAGGGCAACTTGTGGGTTGGCTTGTCCTTTGGTTGCCTTCATAAGGAATCCTGTGAAGGCCTTGTCTGCGTTGCGTTTACCTGACTTGAAGTCGGCAACGGCAACTTCGTTATCGGCAAAGACTTGGTGGATAATTGGAATCAAGATAGCTGGATCAGAGATTTGCACCAAGCCTGCTTTTTCCACGTATTCACGCGCGCCACCGCCATTTTTAGCTAGGTGGACAAAGACTTTTTTGGCAATCTTAGATGAGATCGTGCCGTCTTCGATGATGGCAATCATTTCAACCAAGTTTTCTGGTGTCAATTCGATTTGTTCCAGTGTCTTACCTTCTGCGTTCAAGAATTGAGCAACTTCCCCTTGGAGCCAGTTTGAGACTTGTTTGGCATCGCCACCGAGGGCAACAGCTTTTTCAAAGAAGTCAGAAGTGACTTTGTTTGCAGTCAACTGGCTAGCATCGTAGTCTGACAAGCCAAGGTCAGATACGTAGCGCGCACGGCGTTCTTTTGGAAACTCTGGCAATTCTGTGCGCATTTCCTCAATCCACTCGTCTGAGATTTCAAAGAGTGGTAGGTCTGGTTCTGGGAAGTAGCGGTAGTCAGCAGCGCCTTCCTTGACACGCATGAGGATGGTTGCCTTGTTGGCTTCATCGTAACGGCGTGTTTCTTGGCGAATTTGACCACCTGAGCGAAGGATTTCAGCTTGGCGTTGAACTTCGTATTCAAGACCTTTACGAACGTTTGAGAAGGAGTTGAGGTTTTTCAACTCAGTCTTGGTACCGAATTTTTCTTGGCCATAAGGGCGAAGCGAAATGTTAGCATCCACACGCATCGAACCTTCTTCCATCTTAACGTCAGAAATGCCAGCGTACTGGATAACTTCCTTGAGGGCAGTTAGATAAGCATAGGCTTCTTCTGGGGAACGCATGTCGGCTTCAGAAACAATCTCAATCAATGGCACCCCTTGGCGATTGAGGTCAACATAAGAGTAGCCATCTGTACCGTGGGTGTTTTTACCAGCATCTTCTTCCAAGTGAGCGCGCTCGATACCGATTTTCTTGGTCGTACCGTCTTCTAGCTCCACTTCAATCCAGCCGTTGTAGCCGATTGGCTCATCAAACTGAGAAATTTGGTAGGCTTTTGGATTATCAGGGTAGAAGTAGTTCTTGCGGTCAAAGTGCATCTTTTTGTGGATGTCCATGTTGAGGGCAAGAGCGGCCTTGATACCAGCATCGACAACACCTTTATTGAGAACTGGAAGTACTCCTGGGAAGGACCAGTCAATCACGTTAGTGTTGGCATTTTGGTCATTTCCAAAGTGGGCAGAAGTAGGTGAGAAGATTTTTGAATTGGTGTTGAGCTCTACGTGGACTTCAAGTCCAATGACTGTTTCAAAGTTCATTAGTTGTCACCTCCAAAAATCACGGGTTGTTGTTTGTGGTAGTCTGTTGTTGCTTCAAAAGCAGCAGCAACTTGGTAAATGGTTTCCTCAGAGTACTTAGGACCGATCAATTGGAGACCGACTGGTAGACCTTGAGAGAATCCAGCAGGAATTGAAATTCCTGGGAGACCTGCTAAGTTGACTGGGATGGTCAAAAGGTCAGCCAAGTACATGGCAACTGGGTCATGGTTGAGTGAGTCCAAATCATAGGCAACGCTTGGAGCAGTTGGTCCCAAAATCAAGTCGTAATCCGCAAAGACTTTTTCGAAATCTTGGATGATGAGGGTACGGACCTGACCAGCTTTCTTATAGTAGGCATCATAGTAACCTGATGAAAGGCTGAAAGTACCTAGCATGATACGGCGTTTTACTTCTTCACCGAAACCTTGGCTACGGCTGTTTACATAGATTTCATCAAGATTCGTCGCATCCTCTGCGCGGTAGCCGTAACGGATACCGTCAAAACGTTGCAAGTTTGAGGAAGCTTCAGATGAAGCGATAATGTAGTAAACGGCAACACCGTATTTAGAATGAGGAAGGCTAACTTCTTCGACGATGGCACCAAGTTTTTCAAAGTGTTTGGCCGCGTTCAAGATTGTTTCCTTAACCTCTGGGTCAATCCCTTCACCAAGGTATTCCTTAGGCAAAGCAATTTTCATGCCCTTGATGTCTTGGCCGATTTTTGAAGTAAAGTCAGCGATGCGGACAGGAGCAGAAGTAGAGTCTTTAGTATCTTCGCTAGCAATCGCATTGAGCAAGAGGGCATTTTCTTTAACAGTTGGTGCAAAAGGCCCGATTTGGTCTAGTGAGCTACCAAAGGCAATGAGACCGAAACGAGAAACCGTTCCGTAGGTTGGTTTGAGACCAACAATCCCGTTGAAGGCAGCAGGTTGACGGATGGAACCACCAGTATCTGAACCAAGTGACAAGCGAACTTGTCCTGAAGCTACAGCTGCAGCAGAACCACTTGATGATCCACCAGGAACCTTGCTGTGGTCCCAAGCATTTTTAGTCGCACCGTAGTGAGAAGTCTCACCTGAACCACCCATGGCAAACTCATCCATGTTGGTTTTTCCGATAACAATCATACCCTTAGCTTTGGCATTAGCAACGGCTGTCGCATCAAAGATAGGCTCGTAGTTGTAGAGCATTTTTGAGGCTGCAGTTGTCAGGATACCATCTGTAGAGATATTATCCTTAACAGCTAACGGAATTCCTGAAAAGATATTATCCGCATCAATTCCTGCTTGGTCAATGGCTTTGGCTTGAGCAAGGGCTTGCTCTTCAGCAATTGTGACAAAAGCGTTGATAGCTGTTTCTCGAGATTTAATATCTTCAAGCGTTGCTTGGGTCAATTCAGTTGCTGAAATCTCCTTAGAGACAAGGAGATTGTGTAACTCTTCAATGGTTTTATGATTAAAAGTCATTAGGCATCTCCTCCATCATCTAGGATAGCTGGTACCTTGATATAGTAGTTTTCTTTTTCAGGTACGTTTTTAAACAGGCGGTTACGGTCTGTTCCTTCTTCAGCTACATCCGGGCGGAGTACGGTCTTGCGATCTGCCATGGTCGTAGTAGGTGCGACACCAGTTGTGTCGACTTCGCCTAACAATTCAACCATATCAACAATCTTAGACAAGGTTGTCGCAAAGGCAGCAGTTTCTTCTTCAGAGAATCTTAATTTTGAAAGATTGGCAACGTGTGTTACCTCTTCTTGCGTAATTTTCATCTTGCATCCTTTCGTGAAATGATGATTTTTAGTCTGTTCTATTTTACCATATTTTCCTATAAATAAGGGAGCCAAACTGAAAAGAAATAGAAATTGAAAAATCGCTTTTAATTCGCTATAATGGTTAAACTAGAGAATAGAAAAAATAAGAGTTAGGATAGAAATATGTTCCATCAATTTATCACCAGATCTCAGACGGTTCCTCCTCCCATTTCCCTCTTTTGGTATGGGATTATGATGCTTACTTTAGTGCTTTGTATTTATGGAGCACTTGCTTATCACAATAATCCGAAATTTGTCCGCTTGTTTAAGGGGATTCAGATCCTCCAGTTACTAGCTCTATATAGCTGGTATGTTGGCTTTGGAATTCCATTTTCTAATAGCCTTCCATTTTACCATTGCCGTTTGGCTATGTTTGCGGTGGTTTTCTTGCCAGATAAATGGCGGAGTAAGCAGTATTTTGCCCTCTTAGGAGCAAGTGGAGCGGTCTTTGCGCTGGTTTACCCCGTTTTTGACCCCTATGATTTTCCCCATATCACCAGCTTTTCATTTTTGATTGGGCACTATGCCCTTCTAGTGAATTCCTTGGTTTATTTGATGAATCACTATGACAAGACTTTGCTCAAGAAATATATGATTGTAGCCTATACCTTTATCCTCAATCTCTTTCTAGTTGGGGTTAATCAGGTGACGGGTGGAAATTATGGTTTGTTAAACAAGACACCTTTTATTCCGGATGCGCCCTTGTGGTTAAAATACCTTCTTGTGTCCGTCATCCTCTCACTGGCTCTGGTTCTCTTTGATATCTTGTTCAAGAAACGGTGGAAAAAGAGAAATCAGACACAATCTGTGCTCTAGCTTGCCTTTTCATCGGATGAGCAATTGAAAAACTCCCCAAAATCCGATATAATGGAGAGTTGAAAGGAATAGTAAAATCCAATGTAAACATTATTCTTAGCTACTGAAACAACTAAAAATAGAGAATCAAAGAAAGAGAACTTATGACTATTCAAGAAGAAATCAAGAAACGCCGTACCTTTGCCATTATCTCTCACCCGGACGCCGGGAAAACAACCATCACTGAGCAGTTGCTCTACTTTGGGGGCGAGATTCGTGAGGCTGGTACGGTAAAAGGGAAGAAAACAGGGACTTTTGCCAAGTCTGACTGGATGGATATTGAGAAACAACGTGGGATTTCGGTCACGTCATCTGTTATGCAGTTTGACTATGATGGCAAGCGCGTGAATATCCTCGACACACCAGGGCACGAGGACTTCTCAGAAGATACTTATCGTACCTTGATGGCGGTGGATGCTGCGGTCATGGTCGTGGACTCTGCCAAGGGTATCGAGGCCCAAACCAAGAAATTGTTTGAGGTTGTGAAGCACCGTGGCATTCCAGTCTTTACCTTTATGAACAAGCTGGACCGTGACGGTCGTGAGCCACTGGACCTCTTGCAAGAACTAGAAGAAGTCCTTGGTATTGCGAGTTATCCAATGAACTGGCCAATCGGGATGGGGAAAGCCTTCGAAGGCTTGTATGACCTCTATAACCAACGCTTGGAACTCTATAAAGGAGATGAGCGTTTTGCCAGTCTGGAAGAAGGGGATAAGCTCTTTGGAAGCAATCCTTTCTACGCTCAGGTTAAGGACGATATCGAACTGTTGCAAGAAGCAGGAAATGAATTTTCAGAAGAAGCTATTCTTGCAGGAGAACTGACTCCGGTCTTCTTTGGTTCAGCCCTCACTAACTTTGGGGTGCAGACCTTCCTTGAGACCTTCCTTAAGTTTGCTCCAGAACCACATGGTCACAAGAAAACAGATGGCGAAATTGTGGATCCTTATGACAAGGATTTCTCAGGATTTGTCTTTAAAATCCAAGCCAACATGGACCCTCGTCACCGTGA
The DNA here is from genome assembly GCF_002096595.1 of Streptococcus oralis subsp. oralis. Classification (GTDB taxonomy): domain Bacteria; phylum Bacillota; class Bacilli; order Lactobacillales; family Streptococcaceae; genus Streptococcus; species Streptococcus oralis_D. The sequence continues at coordinate 878,160 of NZ_NCUR01000010.1, read as the reverse complement.
CCGTATCGCCTTTGTTCGCATCGTATCAGGTGAATTTGAGCGTGGAATGAGTGTCAATCTGCCTCGTACTGGTAAGACTGCCAAGCTTTCTAATGTCACCCAATTTATGGCAGAAAGTCGTGAAAATGTCACTAATGCCGTAGCAGGTGATATCATCGGGGTTTACGATACCGGTACTTATCAGGTTGGAGACACCTTGACGGTTGGAAAAAACAAGTTTGAATTTGAACCCCTTCCAACCTTTACACCTGAGATTTTCATGAAAGTTTCTGCTAAGAACGTTATGAAACAAAAATCCTTCCACAAGGGGATTGAACAATTGGTGCAAGAGGGAGCCATTCAGCTTTACAAGAATTACCAAACAGGCGAGTATATGCTGGGTGCTGTCGGACAACTCCAGTTTGAAGTCTTTAAGCACCGCATGGAAGGCGAATACAATGCGGAAGTAGTCATGAGCCCGATGGGTAAAAAGACCGTTCGTTGGATCAAGCCCGAGGACTTGGATGAACGGATGTCCTCAAGCCGCAATATCTTGGCCAAAGACCGTTTTGACCAACCAGTCTTCCTCTTTGAAAATGACTTTGCCCTTCGCTGGTTTGCAGACAAGTATCCAGACGTAGAGTTGGAGGAAAAGATGTAAATCGCCAAAGTTACTTGATTGTGTAACAATCTAAGTAACTAACGCCAAGTTTCTATGGAACTTGGCTAGGCGCTCCACTAGTAAAGTTTTACGAATATTATCGATTCGTAAAACTTTACGTCGTAAAACTCAGTGTCGTAATCTAATAATAGGTAATCGCTATGGCGGTTACCTAAACGCTTCACTAGGAAAAATCCACGAATATTATCGATTCGTGGATTTTTCTATATTTTGAATAAAAATCAATTCCCTGAGTGATTGGAATTGTTTGCTCAATTTTTAAAGCATATAGAAATGGTTAAAGAATAAATAAAATATATTAACAGAACAATAAAATGGAGATTATATTTAAAAAACAGAATAGATTTAAAATCAAGTTATTTTTGAAATCATTTTCTTTCTTTAGAGTGTGTTATAGATATTGAATTGTCGGTATATTTGGTATATAATAAAAAGATAGTATTTTATAGGTGAATAGATCTTTTTCAAGTTGAGGGGATGAACATGTTTTTTAGACGCCAGAAGGGTGAATATAGAGAAACAGACCGTGTAACTCGGTTCAAATTAATCAAATCAGGGAAGCATTGGCTACGGGCCTCGACTTCCCTTTTTGGCTTATTTAAGGTGATGCGTGGAAGTGCGGATACGAGCCAAGTAATGACAGAAATGGTTGAAAAGCAAGAAGGTCAGAAGTTGACCGGCTTGGATGTTTTGAAAGGGATAGCAGCTACGGGGACAATCTTAGGTGGTTTTGCTGCGACGCAAACGCGTGTTTATGCCAATGATGCAGTCGCTGTTGAAAAGACTGTCGAATCAAAAGATACCCTGGCGACAAGAGATTCAGTAGTGCTAGGGACGACACAGGATCATCAAGATACTGCTAGCTTGTCTTTGTCTACCAGTCAAAGTCAGTCATTGTCAGAATTAAATTCGCAGAGCGCCAGTCAATCTGCCTCTACGAGCCAGTCCATCAGTGCCTCAAGCTCTTCTAGTATGAGTCAGTCGATGAGCCAATCTGCTTCTACTAGTCAATCTTTGGCAAACAGTCAAAGTGTAACTGCTACTTCAAGTGAATCCCTTGGAACACAAAATCAAGCGATTAGTAATCTGTCAGAGAGAGCTTCAGTTGGTGTTCAAAGTCAGTACCAAACAAGTGAGTCAGCTCGGGAGACAGTGAAAGAATCACAACCTTCAAAAGAATTAAAAGCAGTTGATTTTTCTACAGAATCCTTGCCTCGAAGTCAGTCTGGTCATGTAAAGAATGAAGGTGTGACGGCTGAATCGAGTCTCACAATGACTTCTGTAGCCTTGACAGAAAAGCAAAGTGAAGAAAAACGGAAGAAATTAGAGGCCTTGTCTGCTGAGATTGGGCAATTTCTAGCTCAAGCGCAGGGACTTCCAAACTCGGATGAGGCGATCACGAAGGCTAGTCTAGCGAAGAATGAGATAGCAGAGGCCTTGAAAGGGGAGGTTTCTGACCTTGCCACTATCCTACAAAAAGCTACAGAAGCTCGAAATAGCATTGCAAATGCTGTATTACGTGCTAAGTCTGGACTTCGTGACAGCAGAAACGGACAAGCTTTGACCAAAGCTTCAAATACCGCTAGCTTCAGAGCTGCTAGGGATACAGAGAAGCCAGAACTTCAGAAAATAACCGTTACAGGTGGCGCAGTTCTAGAAGGACAAAAATTTAAAATTTATCGAGAAGAAAATTTTTCTGCGACCATTGAGTTTACTGATAACAGTGGTCGAATTGAACATGCAAAATTTGTTCCTACTGCTGTTCCCGCGGCCTATCCGGCTACTTCAACTGTTGTCTCATTCACTACGAGTAATGGTCAAAGTATCAGCATGATTGTTCCGACAAATAAACTAGCCAAAGATGGAAATGCTACAGCATCAAATCCTTTCACCGTTTCAATCACGGGTTCTGTTGGAAAAAATCAAGCAGTAAATAGTTTGTGGACTCGTTATGTTTTCACCTATGATCAGGAAGGTAATTTTAGCGGAAATACTACTGACGTAGGTCTTGTAAAAGATTTAACAGCCAACCCTGCCGCAATTCAATTTGAAGTCCATGCTCAGTCTGAAAAGTACGAACCAGCTATCAATGCTGAGGTGAATCGAAACTTTACTCTAACGGCCAATTCAGGGACTGTTTCTGTTGGTGAAGCCAGTCAGTACATCACGAATGCTACAGGGACACCAGAATTACCTACTACAGGAATTACTAAGGGAACTAGAACAACCTATACTTGGAAATCTGGAACCAATACGAATTTGTCTGCTGGTCGGCATACTTTGACAGCGGTGGTAACTTATCCAGATGGAAGTACGGATGAAATTGACGTGAGCTTTACTGTGCGCCCTCAGACGCCAAGGATAGAGAATCAATATCTTAACGAAAAAGGTGGGCTCTCAAATCAAGCGATTACGGTAGATGGGGTTGCGCCAGGTGGGACAGTTACTTTAACAATTGCAGGTGAAACATTTACCAAACAGGCAACGGGGAGCTCGACTAGTGTAACCTTTACTGCAACTGACTTGAAGAAAGTATATGATCGCAATGGAGGACGACTTCCAAGTGGACCAGTGACTGCTAGTACGACAGTAGATGGTTTGGTTTCAGATGTGTTTAATGGACAAATTACGCCAAATCAAGCGTCTATTTCAGTAAGTAATAGCCAGTCCGCCTCAGTAAGTTCGAGTCAATCAGCCAGCGCCAGCCAATCCGCCTCAGCGAGTGCTAGCCAGTCTGTCTCAGTAAGCTCGAGTCAATCAGCCTCAATAAGTTCAAGCGAATCTGCTTCAGTTAGCGCTAGCCAGTCTGCCTCATTAAGCTCAAGCCAGTCAGCATCTGCAAGCTCGAGTCAATCGGCTTCATTGAGTGCCAGCCAATCTGCCTCAGCAAGTGCTAGCCAATCAGCCTCAGTAAGTTCGAGTGAGTCTGCTTCGGTGAGCGCAAGCCAATCCGCCTCAGTGAGCGCAAGTGAGTCCGCTTCAGTAAGCGCTAGTCAGTCTGCATCGGTCAGCTCCAGCGAATCCGCTTCAGCCAGCGCTAGTCAGTCAGCGTCTGTAAGCTCAAGCCAGTCCGCTTCAGTAAGCGCTAGTCAGTCTGCATCGGTCAGCTCCAGCGAATCCGCTTCAGTAAGTGCCAGTCAATCAGCGTCTGCAAGCTCAAGCCAGTCCGCTTCAGTAAGCGCTAGTCAGTCTGCATCGGTAAGTGCCAGTCAGTCCGCTTCGGTGAGCGCGAGTGAATCTGCATCAGCTAGCTCCAGTCAATCAGCGTCAGCAAGTTCAAGTGAATCGGCTTCATTGAGTGCTAGCCAGTCAGCCTCAGTCAGCTCAAGTGAATCTGCTTCAGTAAGCTCGAGCCAGTCAGCGTCCGTAAGTTCGAGTGAGTCTGCGTCAGTCAGCTCCAGCGAATCCGCTTCAGCTAGCTCGAGCCAGTCTGCTTCAGTAAGCACAAGTGAATCTGCTTCAGTAAGCGCTAGTCAGTCTGCATCGGTCAGCTCCAGCGAATCCGCTTCAGCCAGCGCTAGTCAGTCAGCGTCCGTAAGCTCAAGTCAGTCTGCTTCAGCAAGTGCGAGTCGATCAACATCGGTGAGTTCGAGTCAATCAGCGTCAGTAAGTTCTAGCCAGTCTGCTTCGGTGAGCGCAAGTCAATCCGCCTCAGTAAGCTCGAGTCAATCAGCGTCCGTAAGTTCAAGTCAGTCTGCTTCAGCAAGTTCGAGCCAATCGGCTTCAGCAAGTTCGAGTGAATCTGCATCGGTAAGCTCGAGTCAGTCTGCTTCAGTGAGCTCGAGTCAATCAGCTTCGGTAAGTTCGAGTCAGTCAGCGTCAGCGAGTGCGAGCCAATCAGCGTCTGTAAGCTCCAGCCAATCTGAGTCAGCATCGGCCAGTGCCAGTCAGTCCGCATCGGTGAGCGCCAGCCAATCGGCGTCTGTAAGTTCGAGTCAATCGGCTTCAGCAAGTGCAAGTCAGTCCGCATCGGTCAGCTCCAGTCAATCCGCATCGGTGAGTTCAAGTGAGTCTGCTTCAGCAAGTGCCAGTCAATCCACCTCAGTGAGCGCTAGTGAGTCAGCCTCAGTAAGCGCTAGTCAATCTGTTTCAGTAAGTTCGAGCCAATCAGCATCAGTGAGTGCCAGTCAATCCGCATCAGTAAGTTCGAGTCAATCCGCCTCAGCGAGCTCGAGCCAATCCGCCTCAGTGAGTGCTAGTCAGTCTGCTTCAGCGAGTTCGAGTCAATCTGCTTCAGCAAGTGCCAGCCAATCTGCATCGGTAAGCTCAAGTCAATCAGCATCCGTAAGCTCGAGCCAATCCGCATCAGTAAGTGCCAGTCAATCCGCTTCATTGAGTGCAAGTCAATCAGCATCAGTGAGCGCAAGTCAGTCTGCCTCAGTAAGCTCTAGTCAATCTGCATCATTGAGTGCAAGCCAGTCAGCTTCGGTAAGTGCTAGTCAGTCTGCCTCAGTAAGCACAAGTGAATCAGCATCAGTAAGTGCAAGCCAGTCAGCTTCGGTAAGTTCGAGTCAGTCAACCTCAGCCAGCGCTAGCCAATCCGCTTCGGTAAGTTCGAGTCAGTCAACCTCAGCCAGCGCTAGCCAATCCGCGTCAATGAGTTCAAGTCAATCAGCCTCAGTGAGCGCTAGCCAATCAGCCTCAGTAAGTGCAAGTGAATCTGCATCAGCGAGCTCGAGTCAATCAGCGTCAGTGAGCTCTAGTCAATCCGCTTCAGTGAGTGCGAGCCAATCCGCTTCAGTAAGCTCGAGTCAATCTGCGTCGGCAAGTTCGAGCCAATCAGCTTCAGCGAGCGCAAGTCAATCAGCTTCAGCGAGTGCTAGCCAGTCCGCCTCAGTAAGCTCCAGCGAATCGGCTTCAGTAAGCTCAAGTCAATCTGCATCTGTAAGCTCCAGCCAGTCCGCTTCAGTGAGCTCGAGTGAGTCTGCGTCTGTAAGCTCAAGTCAATCTGCCTCAGCAAGCTCAAGTCAGTCAGCCTCAGTAAGCGCTAGCCAGTCAGCCTCAGTAAGCTCAAGCGAATCTGCCTCAGCAAGCGCGAGCCAATCCGCTTCAGTGAGCGCAAGTGAATCTGCGTCAGCCAGCTCGAGTCAGTCAGCGTCTGTAAGCTCAAGCCAGTCAGCCTCAGTAAGCGCAAGTGAGTCAGCATCAGTAAGCGCAAGTGAGTCAGCGTCGGCAAGCTCCAGCGAATCAGCTTCAGTAAGCTCGAGTGAATCAGCCTCAGTAAGCTCAAGCGAATCAGCTTCAGTAAGTTCGAGCCAATCAGCTTCATTGAGCTCGAGCCAGTCTGCATCGGCAAGTGCAAGTGAATCAGCCTCAGTCAGCGCTAGTCAGTCGGTCTCAACAAGTACTTCAACTTCTGCAAGTATGCTAGCAGCCGAGTTGGCGTTGGAGAGTGCTTCGATCTCAGCAAGTACATCAGTGAGCGAATCTACTTCAACGAGCGCATCACTCTCAGCTAGCATGTTAGCCAGTGAATCGACTCTAGAAAGTGCTTCGATTTCAGCAAGTGTGTCTATGAGCGAGTCAACGTCGATTAGCACTAGTCTCTCGACTTCAGATTCTATTAGTAGATCTGCGTCAGTAAGTGCTCTGGCATCTACTTCAACAAGCACCTCTCTCTCAATGGCAAATATTGCAAACCAAGGTCAATCCGCTTCAAGCAAGCCGAAACAAGTCTTGCCAAATACAGGAGCGTCGACTTCGGTAGCATCTGCTCTATTGGGAGCATTGGCAGCTGTGACAGGTATCGGTCTTCTTGCCAAGAAGAGTCAGAATGACGATCAAGAAAGTCATTGATAAGATATAAAAATCAATGAATAAATAGTAAAATGGAAAACCTTTGAAAACATGATTTTCAAAGGTTTTTTCTATGTGTGAGAAGGGGAAAATCCTCTTTTGAGTTTGAAATAAACTAGGGGAAAAGGTATAATAGGAAGGTGAGATAATCATCGAAAAAATCAGAACTATAGTAGTAGAAAAGTAGCCAAAAGAATGTGAAAAGAAAAGGGGACGAAATGAAAAAAGAGCTTCAAAAAGCCATTGTACTCGGTGGTGATAATGCTTATATGGACAAGATTGAGACAACAATCAAGTCAATCTGCGCCCATAACCGAGCAGTGACTTTTTATGTTTTCAATGATGATTTGCCATCAGAATGGTTTCAGCTCATGGAGAGACGTCTAGAGCCTCTAGCCTCAAAAATCGTCAATGTCAAGATTAGTCATCAAGGTTTGAAAGAGTATCGTTTACCACTAGCCCACCTAAGTTATGCAACTTTCTTTCGTTATTTTATTCCTCAGTTTGTTAGCGAAGACCTAGCCTTGTACCTGGATTCGGATATTATCGTTAGATCAAACCTAGATCAACTCTTTTTAGAAGATATGGCAGACTGGCCAGTAGCTGCTGTCGCAGATGCGCTAGTTCCTAGCACTTTTAATGCAGGTGTCTTGCTGATTAATGTGGCTCTCTGGCGCCAAGAAAAGGTGACGGAGCACTTGTTGAGCTTGACAGACCAACTGCATGACCAAGTTTTTGGTGATCAGGGCGTGTTAAATCACCTGTTTGAAGGTCGTTGGAAACCTTTGCCAGCTACCTATAATTTTATGGTTGGTATGGATACAGTGGCTCGAAATTACCAGATGGATTCTTGGTATAGGGATTCTCTTGCTACTGAGAAGACAGCCAAGATTATCCATTATACAGGGGACAAGCCTTGGTACCAAATCAACCTCAACCGTTTCAGGGAGGACTGGTGGTTTTACTACGGACTAGAGTGGTCTGATATTGTCATGAAAAAATGTGATTTCCATAAAGGATTGGCATCTTTAGTTCAAGCTCCCCAGTATGCGACCGCTATTTTTACCAATACGTGTCACATGGAGAGAATCGAACACCTAATCCAAGAACTGCCCGATGTAGAGTTCTCTATCCTAGCTCATACCAATTTTGCGCCGGAAATCATGAACTTACAATCACATCTGAATGTACGCCTCTATCCCTACTTTAATCCTATGAATGTCAAAAAGGTCTTAGAAAAGATTGACTTTTACTTGGATATCAATCATGAGGATGAAATTGCCAACATTATCCAAGAGGTGCAACAAAGAGAAATCCCCGTATTTGCTTTTGAGACCACTAGTCATGACCCGAGTGGTTGTAGTCAAGTCTACTCACCTACAGCCGTAGATGAAATGATTGAGTCTATTCGCACGCTTTTAAAATCGAAGAAGCAGTCGTTGTAAACTGAAGGAAACTAAATGAAGAAAACAATTGTTCTCGCAGGAGATTATGCCTATATTCGTCAGATTGAAACAGCACTTAAGTCTCTCTGCTACCATAATAGCCATGTCAAGGTCTATATCTTTAATCAGGATATTCCCCAGGAGTGGTTCCGCGCTCTCAGACCGATAGTAGAGCAAATGGGCGATGAGTTGGTGGATGTCAAGATGCTTGGCGCCCAGTTTCAGATGAACTGGAGCAACAAATTGCCCCATATCAATCATATGACCTTTGCTCGTTATTTTATCCCTGATTTTATCGAAGAAGACAAGGTTCTTTACTTGGACAGTGATCTGGTAGTGACGGCTGATCTGACGCCCCTCTTTGAAATGGACTTAGGCGAAAACTATCTAGCTGCTGCACCATCTTGTTTTGGAGTTGGAGTTGGCTTTAATGCAGGTGTACTCTTGATCAATAACAAAAAATGGCGAGCTGAAGCTGTGAGACAAGAGCTAGTTGAGTTGACGGAGCGGGAACACCAACATGTGAGTGAAGGTGACCAGTCCATCCTCAATATGCTCTTTCATGACAGCTATGCTCCTCTGGATCAGAACTATAATTTCCAGATTGGTTTTGACAGTGGGGCTGCCTCACATGGACATGAGTTTATCTTCCAGATTCCCCTAGAGCCCCTGCCAGCCATCTTGCATTTCCTTTCTCAAGACAAACCTTGGAACACTCATTCAGTTGGGCGTTTGCGTGAGGTTTGGTGGCACTATCATCTGATGGAGTGGTCTACCATTACTGAAAAATGGCGTCAGGCTGGAATTGACTATCCAGTCACAGTCTATCAGCCAGCTATGACTTGTGTTAATTTGACCAACTCCTGGCATCTTGAGAAAATCGACTATCTAGTTCAAGCCTTGCCAGAGGTGCATTTCTACATTGCAGCCTATACGACGATGGCACCTGAACTCATGCTCTTGTCACGTTTTGAAAATGTGACCCTCTATCCCAACACCTTCCCTCTCTTGGTCGAGAAATTGATCCAGCAGACAGATGTCTACCTTGATATTAACCACGATGACAAGTTGAGTGTCGTTTATGACTATATTTCACGCTTTGAGAAACCGATCTTGACTTTTGAAAATACCCAGTCCCAGGAACTGCCTGAAAGTGCCTATGCGGGTATTTTCTCAGCAGAAAGACCAGAAGAAATGGTGGCTACTTTGAAGGCTTATCTGGATGATAAAACTCACGAAAACTGAGATAGAGATTTGAAAATTCTAAGATGGAAGGACAAGATTGTTCCCGTGTGACAGGACAGAAAGAAAAAATGAAAAGGAGGAGCTAGTGAAAGAATTTCGTTCATCGATAGCAGTAAAAAAAGGGATGCGCACCCTATTTTTGCTCTTTATTTATGTGCTCGGGAGTCGTCTGGCTCTTCCTTTTGTTGACCTCAATAGCCGGAATTTTCTCGGAGGAAGCGCAGCCTATCTGGACTTTTCAGTAGCCCTGACTGGTGGAAATCTTCGCAGCCTCTCTCTCTTTTCAATCGGACTTTCCCCTTGGATGTCAGCTATGATCTTGTGGCAGATGTTTTCCTTTTCAAAGAAACTGGGCTTAAACTCGGTTTCTTCGGAAGTCCAGGATAGACGGAAAATGTACTTGACGTTAGGGATTGCCTTGATTCAGGCATTGGCCTTGACTACAAATCTTCCTGTCCAAGCTCCCTACAATCCCTTCTTGGTCTTTCTCCTCAATACCAGCCTTTTGGTTGCGGGGACCTTCTTCTTAGTTTGGCTGTCTGACATCAATGCGTCTATCGGGGTTGGAGGCCCGATCGTTATTTTATTGGCCAGTATGGTGATATCACTCCCACAAGACATCATCCAATCAGTCCAAGTTCATAAGATCTCTCCTTGGCTGCTTTTTCTATTGGTAGTGCTTGGTGTCCTCTTTACCTATCTAGTCGTTCTCTTTTACCGAGCGCGATACCGCATCCCTATCAATAAAATCGGACTTCATTCTCGTTTTAAACGCTATTCCTATCTGGAAATTATGCTCAATCCTGCTGGTGGTATGCCTTATATGTATGTGATGAGTCTCATGGGCTTACCTTCTTATCTCTTGCTCTTGCTTCAACATCTGGATAAGGGTAATCCTCTCTACCCTACCATACTGGAGCAGTATGCGATGGGGAAACCCTTGTGGATCTATGCTTATATCCTTATCCTCTTTGTCTTTAGCATTGCCTTTGCTTTTGTCAATGTGAGTGGTCAACAGATCGCAGATCGGATGAAGCAATCAGGAGATTACATCTACGGGGTCTATCCTGGTGAGGATACCAGTCGCTTTATCAATCGCTTGGTTCTTCGATTTGCTCTGATAGGTGCAGTCTTTAACGTTACCTTGGCTGGACTTCCAATCTTGTTTGTCTTGAAGGATGAGAGTCTGTTAAAAGTCAGCATGATTCCCGGACTCTTTTTAATTTTGAGTGGCATGCTCTTTACGATTCACGACGAACTGCAGGCGCTCAGATTAAATGAAAGGTATCGGCCACTATTCTAGGAGGTTTTGATGTATTACTTTATCCCGGCTTGGTATGGCAAGGAGCGTCCCTGGCATGCTGATTTGACACCTTGGTATTTTTCTCATTTTAAGCTAGAATTTGATGACACCTTCAATCAGATTCGCTTGATGCAACACCAAGGGGTCCCTGCACAGGTCCTCCTTTTGTCCTATCAGCCTCATCTTCGCTATTTTCTCCATCGCCAAGGTATTTTAGAAGCACAAGTTTATTCCTTATTTGATGAATTGCAGGATTTTCATGAGATTCGACCGCAGGTCTTGCAGCTCAGAGATATTGAGTGGGAAGAGGACTGCGAGTTTGTTTACAGTCCCTTTACCATTTTAGTTTTGAGAAATGGAAAGCCCTATGCTCAGGTGGAGCATGGGATTGAAGGTTTTATCAGTACGATTCAGTATTTCAAGGAAGATGGGCTCTTGTCTGCTAATTACCTGATGGATGATCGGGGGCTGGTTTCCAGTGTGATTTACTACGAAGAGGGTCAGGCTCTCTACCAAGACTATCTCAATCCCAAGGGACTGTGGCAGTTTAGAGAGCACTTGCAAGATGGGGGGCGTATCGAAGTCAATCCTATCTTTGCTTTTCGATTCCAAAAAGAGGCTTACCGAGATATGGGAGAATTGATTGCGGAGTTTTTTGAGAAGAAAATAGCTCAACTTCCTGAGGAAGGAGCGACCTATTTTCTGCCTGCTTGTGATCAGCACAATGACTTCCTTTTAGAACGATTGCCTCACCAAACCACTAAGGTTCTCAGTCTTTTTATCGGACGAAATCCTCAAGAGCAATTACCTCAGTTGGCGAATTTGTTGTCTAAGGTGGACCTTGTTCTAGTCGACAGAGAGGACACCTTGCGCTTGGCTCAGTCTGCCTTTTCAGAACAAGCAACGAAGTTTCGTCATTTATCACCTTTTGATACCCGCTTGGAGCTAGGAAAGAGTCAGACTCGGAAGGAGTCAATCCTCTACTATCAACTGGACTTTGAGCAGGGGATAGAGGACCAAGCGCTCTATCAGGTCTTGCATTTCCTTTCTGAAAACAAGGATACGGAGTTGGTCTTTGGAGCCTTTGCTGCTAGTCAAGAAGAAATGAAACAGCTGGAAACACGTGTTTCTGAGATGGTTGCAGAGCAGTTTCAGGACCAGGAACTGGAAAAGGAAGTTGATTACCAAGGCGCTGAAAATCCGCTTGAGGACAATCGCCATCAGAGCAAGCGCTATTCGTTTGTCAATATGAAGGATGAATCGGAGTTAATCAAGCAGCTGGAATTTGTTCGTTTGATTGTCGATTTGAACAGTCAACCTCTTCTTTATACCCAGATAGCGGGGATTAGTGCTGGTATCCCTCAAATCAATAGGGTCAAAACTGAGTATGTCAGCCATCAGAAGAATGGCTATCTGTTGGAAAACACTGCTGATTTTGCGCAAGCTGCCCATTACTATCTCGATAGCCTGCAGGTGTGGAATGATGCTCTGATCCATTCCATTGAAAAGATAAAGGAACACACTGGCGAGCAATTCCTAATCAAGCTAGAAAAGTGGTTGGAGGAGGTGACTCATGGAAAAGAAATATAAGATCTTGCAAATCGGTCCAGAGGATTGGCGAGAGACACTTGCCCTACCAGCCCAACTAGACTGGTATCATGTTCCTCCTAACACACCGTCTGCCATCCAGAAAATTATGGATGAGAAAAATTTGGAGCACTTTCATGCTGTCATTCTTACGGATGGGGCTTATCTAGTAGATTTGTTGCCTTTTGCATCTAGCTTGGAACCCTATACGGTTTTCTATCCAGAACAGTTTGCAAGCCAGGATGAAGGTCTTCAAAATCTCATCAGACAGCACTGCATGCAAGCGATGGACCTGTCAGACCGACAGGGCTTTGTTCGAGACCTTTCCACCTCCCTCTTTGAAGGTGGTTATGGAGACAAGCTGAGTCCAGCTACGATACGGATTCACCCGAGTTTTCAAGGCTCTGTCTCCTATCAAGGATTTGAGCATCTGAAATTAGAAGGAGACTTTGGCAAGACCTATACCCAGCTAGCCTCTTGGGCCTATAATCAGACCGTCCAAGCCCATGCGCCAATCGAACTCTGGCTCGAATATGAAAAGAGTGGACCAGTGGAATTGCGCTTGCGTTTGCGAAAAATCCCAGCAGGATCCGTTTCAGAGATTAGACAGGACATTCTCCTTGAGGAAGCAGACTTTGCCTCAGCAATCATCGTGGAACAAGACTATGATGCTTATCTGAGCATTTCTCTTGAAGCGCGTGGCCAGGGAAAGGTCAACATCGGCAATCTCCACCAACGCTGGAGCCGGAAACAGTTTGGAAAATTTGTTCTCGGTGGAAATATCCTGCATGACAAAAAACGTGAGGAAATCAACTATTTCTTTCACCCAGATGATTTCAAGCCACCTCTAGCCGTCTACTTCTCAGGTTACCGTCCGGCGGAAGGCTTTGAGGGTTACTGGATGATGAAGAATCTCCAATGCCCCTTTCTCCTCTTTTCGGACCCTCGATTAGAAGGAGGAGCCTTTTACCTAGGAACTGGGGAGTTGGAAGACAGCATACAAGCAACAATCCAACACTATCTGGACTATCTAGGCTTGGATAGAAGTGACTTGATCCTATCTGGGCTGTCAATGGGAACCTTCCCAGCCCTCTACTACGGAGCCTACTTTGAACCCAAGGGGATTGTAGTCGGAAAACCCTTGACCAATCTAGGAACCATCGCACAGCGGGGCCGACTAGAGGCGCCAGGAGTCTTTCCAACTAGCTTTGATGTCTTGCACCTTCAGACTGGAGGAGTGAGTCAGAAAGACATGAAGGACTTGGATCAACGTTTTTGGACCCGATTTGAACAAGCTGATTTTTCCCAGACGACCTTTGGTCTTTCTTACATGAAGGACGAGGATATGGATAGTGGTGCCTATGACCAGCTAGTGGAGACTCTTTGCCAGACAGGAGCTAAGATTTTGTCCAAAGGGACAGCAGGTCGACACAATGATGATACAGGAACAAACGTTGCCTGGTTTATTCATTTTTACAAGATGATACTAGAAGAATACGGAAGAGGTGAGACATGATTATCATCAAGAGAGAGGATATTAGGTGGGGCGAGATGGGAGCCACTTATCTTTACGGGAGCCAGATCACCTATCATGCGGACGGTCATGTTACACTGAAAAACCCTTTGCTGGCTTCAGGTGAAACCCTTAAAACCTGGTATTCTAGTGTCAACTACCAGGCTACTAGAAGTCAACCTAGCCTCCCTCTTCTCAAGAAAAATTACATCTACCGTCTATCTATGAAGATGCAGGTTCAACCGGCCAATGGCCTCTATCTCAAACTGACCTTTTTAAACCGTTATGAAGAAATTATCGAGGAGAAGATTGAAAGACAATTTTCCTTTAGCTTCACCTATCCTGAAACGGCCTACACCTATCGCCTTTCCTTGATTAGTGCAGGTTTTGAGGCTCTTGACTTTGTTTCGTTTTCTATTAAGGAGGATGCTGTTGTTTAATCGTTTGTATCAAGAAAGACAACTGAGAAAGGTCAAGAAACTTTTAAGCCAAATCAACGCCCTCAAAGAAGAGATGGCAGCTCTCCGTGATGAGGAAATGGCTGCAAAGACAGGGGAGTTTCGCCAGCGTCTTGCCCAGGGAGAAACCTTGAATGAGCTATTGGTAGAAGCCTATGCCCTTGTCCGTGAGGCGGATAAACGGGTCTTGGGTCTCTTTCCCTATGATGTGCAAGTCATGGGAGCCATCGTGATCCACCAAGGAAATGTGGCTGAGATGAATACGGGTGAAGGCAAGACCTTGACTGCAACCATGCCCCTCTACCTCAATGCCCTAACAGGAAAAGGCAGTATGTTAGTCACGACAAATGACTATCTGGCTAGACGGGATGCAAGTGAAATGGGTCCGGTCTACCAATTTTTAGGTCTAACTGTCGGTCTGCCCTTTTCAGAGGATCCAAAAGAGGACTTGACTGCCGAAGAGAAAAGAAAGATCTACACCTCGGACATCGTCTACACGACCAATAGTGTACTGGGCTTTGACTATCTCAATGACAATCTTGCCTCCACTCGTGAGGGGAAATTCCTGCCTCCCTTTAACTATGTCATCATTGATGAGATCGATGACATTCTACTCGATAGTGCCCAAACTCCCTTGATTATCGCAGGTTCTCCCCGCGTCCAGTCTAACTATTATGGGATGATTGATACCCTAGTGACGACCTTGGTTGAGGGAGAAGACTACATCTACAAGGAAGAAAAAGACCAGGTTTGGTTAACCCGAAAGGGGGCCCAGACGGTTGAAGGTTTCTTAGGAATCAATCATCTCTACAAGGAAGAGTACTCCAGTTATGTTCGACATCTGGTCTATGCTCTTAGAGCCCATACGCTCTTTACCAAGGACAAGGACTATCTGGTTCGAGGGCAAGAAATGGTCTTGTTAGACAAGGGAACAGGGCGTTTGATGGAAATGACCAAGCTTCAAGGAGGTCTCCATCAAGCCATCGAAGCCAAGGAACATGTGAAGCTCTCTCCTGAAACCAGAGCCATGGCTTCGATCACCTACCAGAGTCTCTTTAAGATGTTTCGCAAAATCTCAGGTATGACGGGAACGGGAAAGGTGGCAGAAAAAGAATTTTTCGAAACCTACAACATGTCTGTCATTCGCATTCCGACCAATCGCCCACTTAGGCGAATGGACCATCCGGACAATCTCTATGTGACCCTCCCTGAGAAAGTGTATGCTTCTCTCGAAACTATCAAGATCTATCACGCCAAAGGCAATCCACTCCTGATCTTTGTCGGATCTGTTGAAATGTCCCAGCTTTACTCGTCCTTGCTCTTGCGAGAGGGGATTTCTCACAATGTCCTTAATGCCAATCATGCGGTGCGTGAAGCCCAGATTATCGCAGAGTCTGGACAGATGGGGGCAGTCACCGTTGCGACTTCTATGGCAGGTCGCGGGACAGATATCAAACTCGGTCCAGGTGTTGCAGAATTGGGCGGTTTGGTTGTGATTGGTACCGAGCGAATGGAGAGCCGACGAATTGACCTGCAAATCAGAGGTCGTTCTGGCCGGCAGGGTGATCCAGGTATGTCTCAATTTTTCGTGTCGCTTGAAGATGATGTGATCAAAAAGTTCGGACCGTCTTGGGTTCACGACCTGTATCAAGACTACCAAGTGGAAGATATCAGCAAACCTATCCTACTCAAGGCTCGCAAGTACCGCAATCTCGTCAGAAAAGCCCAAGAGGCTAGTGATAGTGCCAGTCGCTCAGTACGCAGACAAACCTTAGAGTATGCGGAAAGCGTCAATATCCAGCGTCAGATGATCTACAAAGAAAGAGATCGCTTGCTGGATGGAAGTCGTGATCTAGAGCATATCCTTGAGGATATACTGGCAGACTATACCAAACAAATCTCAGAAAAAGCCTATAGCAGCCCCCAAGAACTCTTTCACTTCATCGTGACCAATATTAGCTTTGGGATGAGAGAATTACCAGCTGATCTGGATTTAGCTGATGCAGATCAGATTCGGGAGTTACTAGAGGAAATAATAGCCAAGGAAATCGCAGCTAAAAAGGAAGTCCTCCAACCTCACCAACTCTATGATTCTTTTCTGAGAATATCCATGCTCAAGGCTATTGATGACAACTGGGTTGAGCAAGTCGACTACCTCCAACAGCTCAGTCTAGCAATCGGGAGCCAGTCTGCTTCTCAAAAGAACCCTATCGTGGAGTACTATCAGGAGGCCTATGCAGGCTTTGAAACCATGAAGCAACAAATCCGTACAGATATGGTTCGCAATCTTCTCATGGGGATTGTGGAAGTAACGCCCAAAGGTGAGATTCTCACCCATTTTCCATAAAAAGAGGATCATATGACAATTTACAATATAAATCTAGGAATCGGTTGGGCGAGTAGTGGTGTCGAATATGCCCAGGCCTACCGAGCAGGGATTTTTAGAAGCTTAGATTTAGCGTCTAAGTTTATCTTTACCGACTTGATTTTAGCAGACAATATCCAGCATTTAACGGCCAATATCGGCTTTGCGGATGACCAGGTAATCTGGCTTTACAATCATTTTACAGATATCAGGCTAGCACCGACCAGTGTTACAGTTGACGAGGTCTTGGCCTCTTTCGGTGGCCTTGAGAGTCATAGGGAGCAGGATGGCAAGGTCTTGCGTGTCTACTTTTCAGATGAGGATAAGTTTGTGACCTGTTACTTGGTAGACTCGGCTAAGAATCTGGTACAGCATGCAGAGTATGTGTTTGGGGGGAACTTGATTCGCAAGGATTATTTCTCCTACACACGCTACTGTACAGAATATTTCGCGCCTAAAGACCAAGTGGCTAGACTCTATCAACGAAGCTTTTTCAATGAAGATGGCAGCACTGCTTACGATATCTTGCTGACTGAAGGCCAAGAAGAGGTCTATCGATTTAAGGACCGGATTCTGTACGGAAAGCCAGCCCTTATGCGCTATTTTATGCAACGTTTGAACTTGAGCAAGTCTGATTTGGTCATCTTGGATAGGGAAACAGGGATTGGTCAGGCTGTTTTTGAAGAAGCACAAAAGGCTCATCTAGCAGTTGTCGTTCACGCGGAGCACTATAGTGAAAATGCTAGCAACGAAGACTATCTCCTTTGGAACAACTACTATGAGTATCAATTTACAAATGCGGACAAGGTCGATTGCTTTATCGTATCCACGGATCGGCAGAAGGAAGTTCTCGAAGGTCAATTTGCCCAGTACAGTCAGCATCGTCCACGAATCGTCACGATTCCAGTTGGGAGCATTGATCAGCTGACGGAGCCTGCTAGGGAACGCAAGCCCTTTTCTCTCATTACCGCTTCGCGTCTGGCCAAGGAAAAACACATCGACTGGCTCGTCAAGGCAGTTATCCAGGCGCATCAAGTCCTTCCAGAGCTTACCTTTGACATTTATGGCAGTGGGGGTGAAGAGTCCCTTTTAAGGGAAATCATCACGGCTCACCAAGCGGAGAACTATATCCAGCTCAAGGGGCATGCAGATCTGGCTCAGATTTATCTCCAGTATGAAGTCTATCTGACGGCCTCAACCAGTGAAGGCTTTGGTCTGACCTTGATGGAGGCAGTTGGTTCAGGCTTGCCCCTGATTGGTTTTGATGTTCCTTATGGAAACCAGACCTTTATCCAGGACGGTCAAAATGGTTACTTGATCCCAAGTTCAGACGACCATGTTGAAATGGAAATTAAAAGGGCCTTTGCAGAAAAGATCTGCCAGCTCTATCAGGAAAATCATTTGCCAGATATGAGAACAGCATCTTATGAGCTAGCTAGAGGATTTTTAACAGACAAAGTAAGGGACAAGTGGAAGAAAACGATAGAGGAGGTCCTGCATGATTCAACTATTTGATCGATATGGCCAGGAAAGCCGAGATTTACATGAAAGTCTAGAAGCTGCTGGTCTGTCTCATGTCACGGTTGTGATCGAGCCAGATGGCTTTCTCCCAGATGGGATTCTTTCTCCCTTTACCTACTATCTAGGTTACAAGTCAGGAAAAGCTCTTTATTTCAACCAAGTAGCTGTTCCTGAGTTTTGGGAGATTGCGGGCAATAACCAGTCGGCGCATATCCTAGAGGATTCTCGGGAGAGGGGCGTGATTCACTATGTGGATGCTCCTCAGGCCCGTCTGGTCAAGCAAGTCGACTGGAAGGACCTATCCGGTCGTATCTACCAAGCAGACCACTATAACCGATACGGAACCTGCTTTGCCAAGACCACCTATAGTGCAGATGGGCAGGCTATCCTGACCAAGTATCAGGATGCAAAGGGACAGGAAATTGTCCTAGAAAACCATGTGACAGGTGATATCCTCCTAACCTTGCCCGGACAAGCCCTGCGCCATTTTAAAAATCGAGTGGAGTTCACGATCTTCTTTTTGCAAGACTTGGGAATCGACACTAGCCATCTTCTCTTTAACACTCTCGCCACCTCTTTCTTGGTCTCATACCATTATCCAGACAAGACTGGACAGGATATCTTAGTCTGGCAAGAACCGCTAGGTGATTGTCTTCCTGGAAATATGCAGCTGCTACTGGAACAAGAGGGGCTGAGAGCCAAGCAGATCCTCATACCAGATAAGGCTACCTATGAAAAGGCCTTGGCCTTGGCCAACCCAACCTATCATGACAAGTTTGTCCATCTGGGTTATCATTATCAGTTCAAAAGAGAAAACTTCGTCCGAGCAGATGCCTTGATCGTTACCAACTCGGATCAGATCGAGCATATCGAAACCCTGATTGAGTCCTTGCCAATGGTGACCTTCCGAGTCGCGGCAGTGACTGAGATGTCATCCAAGTTGCTGACCTTGCTTTCCTATCCCAATGTCGTTCTCTACCAAAACGCCAGTCCGCAAAAGATTCGAGAACTCTACCAGCTGTCGGATCTCTATTTGGATATCAATTACGGAAACGAGCTTTTGGATGCTGTCCGTCAAGCCTTCGAGCACAATATGCTCATCCTAGCCTTTGACCAGACAGCTCATAACAGATCTTACACAGCTCCAGAATACCTATTTGATGTGCAGGCTGTTGGAGACATGATTGCGAAGATTCAAGAAGCTCTCAGCAGTCTTGACAAGATGGGCCGAGCCCTTGGGCATCAAGGACGCCATGCCAACTATGTGGACTTGGCTACTTACCAAGAGAGGATGGAAAGGATAATAGGGGAAGGACATGACTAAAAAAGATTTATTTTACAAGGATGTCGAAGGACGCATGGAAGAGTTAAAGCAAGGAGCGCTTAAGAAAGAAAAGCCTACCCGAGGAGAAAAGATCAGTAAAATCTTCTCCATTTTACTCGGCTTGCTCATCCTTCTTACCCTAATTTTTACATTATTAGGAATCTTGAGGTGAAATTGATGGAAGTTTTGATGATTGTAGGAATAGTCCTAGCTGTCGCCTTAATTGTCTTGGTTCTCATCCAACCTCGTCAAAGCCAACTCTTTTCCATGGATGCGACCAGCAATATCGGAAAACCAGGCTTCTGGCAGAACAACCGCTTGGTAAAAATGGTGACTCTCTTGCTCAGTATCGCCTTGTTTGTATTGCTCCTTATTTTACTGATAGTGACCTATCAGTAAGGATGCAGATCCATTCATAGATAAGGAATACTAGACAGGGGGAAAATCCAAGCAAATCGGAGGAACATATGGAACAACAAATGAATGAAAAAATTATCGAAATTGTGCATCAAGCCAACGATATGATTCCAGTTGAGTGGGATGATTTGTATATTGTAATCGAGATGGACAAGACCTATAGTGGTGAAGCATATTTTTATTTTAAATATAAAAATCAATATCATTACCATCTTGAAATGCCAGAAGATTTTGGTCTATCGATGATGGATGTTCTAAGCGAAAACAAGGTTTTATTTAAAAAATCAGAAGATCTGAAAAGAGTGTTTATTGAAAATAATTTGGCAGATTGGTACATTTGTATCATCCATTTAGATGATAACAACAAGCTTTCAGTCGACTATGACTATGCTCCATGGAATAAAAGTAATTTTGGACCAACTGCTCAAATGAACTTTTTCAGATATCAATTTTTAGGATTTGAACCAAGAAACGAAAAAGAACAAGAACAGTTCAAGGCTATGGAAGCCTTCTAGCAGGAACATAATGGAAAATAGTTTGCTTGGATAAGAGGAATAAGACCAGATTAGTGAGGTAATTCAATGGTTAAATTTTCAAAAATAGATAAACAACTAAATAAAGAACTGAAGCAGTCTATCCGTTCGGCAGCGAAGCGCTTGAAACTTAAATCAAGAAGTGAAAGGTTTTTTGATAAAGTAGGTGACTATCTGGTTAAGTATATGGTTGATATTGATTTCCCTGATAATAAGTTTCGTCTAATCATTCGTCCTTATATCAAGCCATATATTTTTGATGATATCTTTTGGGAAGTTTTTGATATGGCGGGCAATTCGCAGGAACCCATGAGTCTTCGAGCAGTTGGAGCTTTTACGGTTCATGACTTATCATTACCATATAAGGTAGTTAGAGAAGACTGGACGATGGAGAATCTTGACTTAGAAAAAGTTGGAGTTAAGGTTTTCGAGGGGCTCTCAGAAGCGCATGAAGAAGTCAAAAAACTGATCAGTGGGTTCGCAAGTTTTGAAGATTTTTATGCTTACACAGTTGAAAATGGACCAAGGATTGCCGGCTATGATCTAATAGGGATGCTTTTAATGATCCACCGGGAACAATATCAAGAAGCACTTCAAATGGCAGAAGACTTAATCGCAAAACGAGATTTCGGAGACTTCCAAAATAAGAGTAAATGGATAAATGAATACATTGTGGATTATTGTAAAGAAAAACTCAAGGCAGATTAGGAAGTCTGGGCCCCATGCTTGTCTTTAAATGTATAAACCAAATCGGAGGAACATATGGAAGAACAGATTAATGAGAAAGTGATGGAAATTGCTCAGAGTGTCCATAAGACTATACCTGTAGCTTGGGAAAATCTTTTTATTAATATTACCCTGGCTTTTGATGGTGGAGAAGTCTACTATTTCTTCAACGAAGAAGGAAAAAGTGACTATATCTATAATCTCTATATTCCCATGAAGTATGAGTTGCCTAATTCAGAATTTAGAGAAAATGAAAGACGCACTTTCAAATTAGCTTGGGAATTGAGGGAAATCTTTAAAAATGAAGAGCAAGCTTTATGGACAACATGTGTTATAAAGATTATTGGTACAAAATTGACTGCTACATTTGACTACGCACCTTGGTTCGAGAGTGGGTTTACCTCAGGCCAACAAATGGATTTTTTTGAATACAAATACCTTGGCAAGCAGCCAGCTAATGAAGAAGAACTAGAACAGTTCAAAGCTATGGAATCCTTTCAGAAGGAACATAATGTAAAATAGTTTGAACTGATAAACGGCCCCCCTCGAGGTGGTCTTTTATGGTATACTGGGATTGTAGAGCCAGTAAATTTGGTGATAACTTAGCATCGGTCAGAAAGCAAGTAACAAATTTCCAAAATAAAGTATTGAGATAAAAGGAGAATGGGGATGGGAAATAAACTGTTAATGCCAGGAATGTCGTTCGGTCACGTTAGTTCTGTAGCGCTTGAAGATTTAAAAAGGGACTTACTTTCAGTAAAAGATGAGAGAGAATGTGTATTGCTGATTGCTGAAATCTTAAAAAAGGGAGATTTTACAGTAAAAAACTTGCTGATTGACTTGATGAACCAGACAAAAGATGAAGCTGTGCTCAATCTTTGTATTCGATTGTTTTGTCCAGTTTGTACACATGATGATTTAAAAAAGGTTGAAAATTTTCATTTTTTAAGTTCGGCTTCAGAATTTGCGGTATTTACTTTTGTCGCTGGCGCTGTGGAAACAATGTCCTATGAAGTCGTTCCTTACCTTCTTACTCTGTGGGAGGAGTGGGAAGATACAGAAACCGATGTGGAGTACGCCATTCAAGATGCTTTGGATAGCTTTCTCAACTATCGTTCAATTATAGAGGAAAATGCAAGATTAGAAGAAGTTGGAAGTTTATATTTTGATGTAATAAAGAACAAGAACTTAGATTGCTATTATTACAAAACTCTTCAGGTTTTTCCTGGTTTATTTACACAAGAAATTATGACTGCTCTATACATCGCTGCTCAAAAAGAACAGAAATACCATCTTTATCTTCAGGCTTCCCTTCTTTCTATTTATACAGGTAAGCAGGTCCCAGTGGACACCAATACTCTTATTTCAAAAAATGAAATTGATTTGATGGTTGGTTATATTGATGACTTATCAGACAAAGACTGGACGGAAGGTATGAAATATTTTTACGGCCATCCAGTTGAAGGACTTGTAGAATAATGAAATGGACGATTGATAACAAAGGACTACCTTCATGGTGGTCTTTTATTGTTTTCCAAACGCTAGTCATAGGGTTTATGGTATACTAGTAGGACAGTTTATCTATGGGATAAGAGACTGATTTCATGCAAGTCAAAAGGGAAAGGTCAGAAATGTGCGCCTTTTCCCGAAAGAAACTAGAAAGAGAAAGAGATGTTTTTAGGAAGACGTCGGATATTTTTTAACCAATACTATGATAAAGCGATTTATTATGATCGCAAAACCCACGAACTTTTGGAAGCACCAAAGAGCAAGCTCTTGGATACAGAAAAGTCTAGCCGGATGAATCGCCATATCCCCTTATTGGTAGTCCTCTTCTTATCAAGTGGTAGTGGGTTGATTTCCTTCTTCCGCTTGTTTATACAAGGAACCTATACCATGTCTACCTTCTGGAGTGTTCTTCTCATTTGGCTAGGGCAGTTTGCTTTCATCACCATCCTTGTCGAACGAGCCTTGTATCGAAATGTCAACAGGGCTCAGGTGACTACTCAAACTATTTGTCTGGCGCTTATGGAAAAGTCAGAGGAAACAAAGGAAGCTGAGGCAGAGATGAGTGAAAAAGATAGTCGCAACGCTACACGCTGGATAAGAGCATTGCTTTCTCTGGTTCCCTTGGTTGGATTTTTCTACGCCTATAATTTTATTTGGAATTACCAAGAGAGGTTGGGCACTCCCATCGGAGGAGAGATTGTCAAGATTGTCCTAACAGGACTTTTATTAGGATTGACATTTGTTCTTTATAACCAAAACAATTTACCCAGAATATTGGATATCCTGGATCGCTTTTATGCTAGAAAACTGAGCCTCATCTGTCGAGCAGACGACAATCCAGATGTCTATCTAGAAGTGAGTATGGGGACAGATGAAGAATTTGTCATCAAGGAAGTACAGAAGGACTAGGATCCGTTTTTGAAAGAATGAGATAGAAAGAGGTAGAGCATGTTTTTTCTGAGACGTCGTCGGGTTTTTATCGGGGAATGCGATGGTCAGGCGGTTTACTATGACCAAAAGACTGGGGAAGCCTTGGCTGCTCCAAAGAGTGTTTTACTCAATACGGAAGGTGCTTATAAGACCAATGCTTACATTCCTGAAATGGTTATATTTCTGATGGCAGGTGGGCCTGGTCTCTATGGCCTCCTTTCAGCCTTGGATATTGGTGTCTATAATTGGACCAGTTTGAGCTATGTGTTACTATTGTGGTTGGCTGAGTTTCTATTGTTTACCGCAATTCTTGAGCGAGGACTTTATAAAAATGTGCGCAAGGCTCAGCCAACAACGGAGAAGGTGTTTTACTATGCAGTGTCACATAATTTGATGGTAAGGGACGAACACTTTGATCCAGCTGAGGCATCTGCTACGATCTATCGAATCACTCGTTACATCATACTTGCCTTTGTTATCTATCTTTTGTATGTTTTTTACGACTGCACTCAAAAATTTGGGCAACCGATCGAACGCGGCTATGATTTTTGGGGAGCAGGTCTAATGTTCTTCGTGCTCTTTTTGTTGTACAACCAAAACAATCCCGTTCGTTTTGTAAAGATTATGAAGCTCTATAGCCAAGGGAAAATCTTGTTCAAGAAAGAACCGGAGAACGAAACGTGTAACTAGGTGTTAGGGAACAGTCAAATCCCAGAAAGTGAGTGCTGTATCTTGAACGAAGCGAGGAGTAGCTGTTGCGATAGTTGCTATGTGATGACCTTCTCAAATGGAAGATTCTCAAGAATATACGGCGTTTTGCCAGATGAAATTTGGAGATGAAAAATGAAAGACAT
This sequence comes from Streptococcus oralis subsp. oralis, assembly GCF_002096595.1. Taxonomy (GTDB): domain Bacteria; phylum Bacillota; class Bacilli; order Lactobacillales; family Streptococcaceae; genus Streptococcus; species Streptococcus oralis_D. Next base: position 853,973 of record NZ_NCUR01000010.1, on the reverse strand, counting down.
CCGTATTTTCGGTGCCGACTTTGAAAGAAGTAAGCGCATTGTGACCCAGGGGGATTTTGCCCTCACAGCAGGTATGCCCAACCCCATTCATATGGGTATCATCAACCGCCTCTTTACAGTGATTATTCTTGGATTTTGCTTTTCAGGGATTCTGATCTATGGCGTATTAATCGGGATTCCAGAGTTTATAAGTGTAGATAGCGATGTTCATATCATTTCTCTGGAAGCAGGATTGCTGATTCATAACATGAGTAGCTTTCTAAAGCCCTTTAATCTGACGGTATATGTGATATCCTATCTAGGAATGGTGCTTGTTTTTTGGCCTAAAAAACGCTTGACTAGCCAGCTTTGGACCTACTTTCCCTTCTATTTCGCCATGTCCATTTGCGCTTTCATATCAGGACTGTACTTTGCCAGTGCAGTGGCCTATGATGCCTATACATGGTTGGGCTTCTGGCTTGAGCTTGGGATAGGTATAGCCCTCTTTTTCTGGATTATTCTCAATAGTATCCAGAATCTCAAGCGCAGACTAAATGATCGAGAGGAGAAGTCAATCCTTAAGCAGCTAGTCAGGATTCTTTCTGGAATCACGGCAGTTCTCTTTCCAGTGTCGCTAGTCTATCATCTGCTATATCAAATCCCCCTTCAGTGGTATTTCTATATTTTAGGCTTATTTTTGCCAGTTTGGTTTGTCATTGGAGCTCATTTTATCGCCTTTATGATCAATGTCCATATCTTTCAAGCCTACTATATCCACAAATACCCAGAAGAGTATAAGGCTTATTTAAAGATATCAGACCGAGAATGGTACAGTAAACGATACTATAAAAAGCTGGTTAAAAGTGGACAGTTACAGGAAGAGAGAACGTGAGGGAGTCGGTGTTCCTATATAAAACGGAGGTTATTTATGAAAATAAATGATGACGTTATTAAAAGTTTGATTTCGCTTCCCTTTTTAAAGGAAAACAGAGAAACAGAAATCCCAATAAAACAGATAAAGAAACTGCAAGAAGCGGATAAGAATATTAATAGTTTAAAATGGGAGAATTTTGTGTTAGAGAAAGATGGTGATTTTAGTGTCTATCTTTTTAAAAACCAGAGTGACATTTATAAACACTGGAATTCACTTGCAAATAGTGCAAAAGAGGAAATAATTCCCGAAATTGAAGCGCGATTAGATAACCTGATTACGGAAGGTAAACTGGTAGCATCCATGAAAGATCAGATTAAATTTGATATCATCGGCTTGGCTATCTACTTGATCATCAAAAAAGAGGTTCCCCAAGCTGAGTCAACATTTTATGATGATTTGTATGCTTTATATCAAGCAGGCTACATTCCTTGTGGATATGCGGGTGGAAAGTATAAAGTCTTCTAACTTGGATTGTTACGAAAGTTAATCTTACTCTTGAAATAGTATGTGAATTTTTAAGTATGGCTAGCCGTGTTAGGGATTCATGTTTTCCAGAAAATATCCCTATCTTGATGATTCAAAGGAGAATGGTCAAACAAGCTGTCCTTCCAAATGCAAAACAAAAGAACCTCAGAGGAAGTCTCTGAGGTTCTTTGCGTTCTAGTTTCCATATTTCTGATAAAAATCGACCTTGACCTGGATAAAGGTTTCGGCTTCGCGTAGTAGTTGCAGGAGGGTAGCACGGGTCTCAAACTCCTCACGTGTTTTAGGGAGACTCCGATTGCGGAAGACTTGCAGATAGCGTTCGATGTCATCAAGTAGGTCATGAGCAGGATTGGTCTGACTTAGCTGGGCAGCAATCTTAGAAAAGAGCTGGGCCAAGATCAAACTCTCACTTGCGGCCAGATGACAGGTATTAATCTGCTGGGCCATATTTCGCAGGATACGACTTTGTCGCTGCCTCATCTCAAAGTAGTGGATATGGTAGTCCGTCTGGTGAAAGAGATGATCCGAGTGATCCAAATAAACCAGCTTGAGGGCTTCATCGAGGAGCTTGTCTAATTGGTCAACGAGTTGGGCTTGATTGCGCCCGTCTCCTCGCGACAGATAGTATTTAAAGCGAAGCAGGATGTCTTTTAACTTTTCTTCGACCTGAAGGTGGTAACTTTGGATAGCTTTCTCACGAGAAGGCATGTAAAGGTTGACCAATAGAGCAAAGCTTGTCCCGATGAGAAAGAGGAGTACTTCATTAAGCAAGAGCTCTGGGGAAGTAGACTCCTGTACCAAGAGATGACCGACCAAGACACTGCTAGGGGTGATGCCGATTTCCCAACCCATTTGATAGGCTAAAGGGACATAGAGAGCCAGATAGAGGCCCAGGCTCCAGATGTGAAAGCCTGTCAGCTGAAAGGCTAGAACACCGATAGCGAGCGCTAGGAGCATGGAAAAGAGGCGGTTGCGTGCTAATTTCAGCGTGCTTCTGCGCGTGTCGGAGAGGCTTAAGAGAGCGATGATTCCAGCTGAAACTGCTGATGATAAATCTAAAAAATAAGCGAGAAAACAAGCGAGACAGGTCGCTAAGATCAGTTTTGTTGTACGTTGAGTGAGGGACATGAAAATTTCCTAAACTAATAGAATCGAGTGTTTAATGAGGAGTCAGAGACTAGGGGCGAAGTTTTCGGTTTGTAGCATACTCGGCAACCGCTGTAAAGAGGACATCTGTTGAAGAGTTCAGGGCTGTTTCGCAGGAGTCTTGCACGATTCCAATCACAAATCCGACTCCGACAACCTGCATAGCCAAGTCGTTGGAAATCCCAAAGAGGCTACAAGCGACAGGAATGAGGAGAAGGGATCCCCCAGCAATCCCGGAAGCACCGCAGGCAGAAATGGCAGCCACTACACTGAGCACAAATGCTGTCCCAAAGTCTACCGAGATTCCGAGTGTATTGACCGCAGCCAGAGTCAGGATGTTAATGGTAACGGCAGCGCCAGCCATGTTGATGGTCGATCCAAGCGGGATTGAGACAGAGTAGGTGTCAGGATTCAGTCCCAAGTCTTGGCAGAGTTTCATATTGACAGGGATATTGGCAGCAGAGCTACGAGTGAAGAAGGCTGTAATACCACTGACACGTAGGCATTTCAAAACAAGGGGATAGGGATTTTTCCTTATAAAGAGAAAGGCGATGAGAGGGTTGACGATGAGAGCTACAAAAGTCATGGTAGCAATCAAGAGTCCCAGCAGCATCCCATAGTTGGCTAGACTGGCAATGCCTTTGTCAGAGATGGTCTTGAACACCAAGCCTAAAATTCCAAAGGGAGCTAGGTTGATAATCCATTCCACGATTTTAGAGGTGACATCCGCCATGGTTTTCAGCAATTCTTTACTATGTTTACTTGCCTCTCTCATAGCCAGACCAAAGACGACTGCCCAAGAGAGAATTCCGATATAATTGGCTTCAACAATGGCATTCAAGGGATTGTCCACCAGTTTGAGCAAGAGGTTGCTGAGGACTTGACCGATACCGTCAGGAGCAGCAACTTCAGTATTTGCACTGGTCAGGGTGATTTGAACAGGTAGTAAGAAACTAGCTAGAACGGCCATCAATGCAGCAGCAAAGGTTCCGAGCAAGTATAGGAAAATAACCGTCTTCATATTGGTGTTTTGTCCCTTTTGGTGCTGGGAAAGGGCATTGGCAACAAGGGCAAAAACTAGAATAGGAGCGATGGCTTTCAGTCCGCCTACAAAGAGATCTCCAAGCAGACCAATTCCTGTAAGGTTTGGAAAGAGCATCCCCAATGTCGCTCCAAAAATCATTCCAATGAGGATTCGTTTGATGAGGCTTGCCTTGGTCCAGGCTCTAATGATTCGTTTCATAGCAGTCTCCTTCAAATGTATTGTTTATAATTATAGTATAAATATGCTATAGAGGCAAGTAATATTTTGAAAATAGAGACGATAATTGAATAATTATGAAGGAAAAGAGAGGGACGATTTTATGGTATAATAGTAAAAAGGAGTTTTATATGCAAGATTTTTTTCAACGCTATTTTGATAAACTTGATTTAACAACCATGTTAGAGAATCTCTTGACCAAGGTGATTTCTCTTTTGATTTTGTTTTTACTATTTTATATAGCTAAAAAGATGCTTCATGCGACTGTACGAAAGGTTGTCAAGCCCTCGCTTAAATTTTCAAATCGAGATGCAGGAAGACAAAAGACCATTTCTCGTTTGCTGGAGAATGTCTTTAACTACATTCTTTATTTCTTTCTGCTCTACTGTATCCTGTCTATTTTAGGTTTGCCGGTTTCTAGTCTCCTTGCCGGTGCTGGGATTGCTGGGGTGGCCATTGGTATGGGGGCGCAAGGCTTTCTATCCGATGTCATCAATGGCTTTTTCATCCTTTTTGAACGCCAGCTTGATGTGGGTGATGAAGTGGTTCTCACAAATGGACCGATTACCGTTTCTGGAAAGGTCGTTAGCGTAGGGATTCGTACGACCCAACTGCGAGGTGACGATCAAGCCCTTCACTTTGTTCCTAACCGAAATATCACTGTTGTTAGCAACTTTTCCCGCACAGAGTAGGTCTGCTATTTTGGCAGATTTGTGGTACAATAGAAAGAGTTTGGTAAAGGAGAAAACATGTTTGTAGAAAAGCAGTTGGGCAATGGATGCACTTGGATTAACCTAGATTTGGGAAAATTGAAAAAACTAGAAGATCTCTCCGAAATCTATGGATTGGACAAGGAAACCATCGAGTATGCTCTTGATAGAAATGAGCGTGCCCACATGGACTACCACCGCGAAAGTGGAACCGTCACCTTTATCTACAATGTATTGGATTTGAAAAAGGACAAGGAATACTATGAAGCCTTTCCCATGACCTTTATCGTGGAACATCATCGCTTGATTACGATTAGCAATAAGAAAAATGCCTATGTGATTGAACAGATGACACGTTATTTAGAGAGTCATGATATGCTTTCTATCTACAAATTTCTCTTTGCTAGTCTGGAAATCATCAGCAATGCCTACTATCCTGTCATCGAGCAGATGGACAAGAGTAAGGATGAGGTCAATGGCCTCTTGCGTCAGCGAACGACCAAGAAAAACCTCTTTGCCCTTTCCGACTTGGAGACTGGTATGGTCTATCTGACAGCGGCTGCCAAGCAGAATCGCATGTTGCTAGAACATATCCAAGGACATGCCCTTTATCGCAGATTTAACGAAGTTGAGAGAGAACAGTTTGATGATGCCATGATTGAGGCTCATCAGCTGGTTTCGATGACCGATTTGATTTCTCAAGTTTTGCAACAACTATCAGCCTCTTACAACAATATCCTAAACAACAACCTGAATGATAACTTGACAACCTTGACCATTATTTCAGTTTTACTAGCAGTCTTGGCAGTAGTGACGGGCTTTTTCGGGATGAATGTTCCCCTCCCCTTCACAGACGAGCCCTATGCTTGGGTCTACATCAGCTTGGCTAGTGCGGTCTTATGGCTGGTCTTGTCATTGATTTTGAGAAAAATTGCGAAAAAAAGTTAAGAAAAGGAGCCAGAATGGCGATTGAAAACTATATGCCAGATTTTGCTGTGGAAGCAGTCTATGATCTGACAGTCCCAAGCCTGCAAGCGCATGGTATCAAGGCTGTTTTGGTTGATTTGGACAATACCCTCATTGCTTGGAACAACCCTGATGGGACGCCAGAGATGAAACAGTGGCTACATGATCTCCGTGACGCGGGCATTCGCATCATCGTAGTCTCAAATAACACCAAAAAACGGGTTCAACGAGCAGTTGAGAAGTTTGGGATTGATTACGTTTATTGGGCCTTGAAACCTTTCACATTTGGAATAGACCGTGCCATGAAGGAATTTCACTATGAGAAAAATGAAGTGGTCATGGTCGGCGACCAACTCATGACGGATATTCGGGCAGCGCACCGTGCAGGTATTCGCTCGATCTTGGTCAAACCCTTGGTCCAACACGACTCCATCAAAACGCAGATTAACCGGGCTCGCGAGCGCCGTGTCATGAAGCAAATTACTGAAAAGTACGGGCCTATTATATATAAAAAAGGAATCTAACTATGGAAGAAATTCTCTGTATTGGTTGTGGAGCAACCATTCAGACGACAGACAAGGCTGGTCTTGGTTTCACCCCCCAGTCAGCACTCGAAAAAGGCTTGGAGACTGGCGAAGTCTATTGCCAACGCTGTTTCCGTCTCCGTCATTACAATGAAATTACAGATGTCCAGTTGACTGATGATGATTTCCTCAAGCTTTTGCACGAAGTGGGAGATAGTGATGCCTTGGTGGTCAATGTCATTGATATTTTTGACTTTAATGGTTCTGTCATCCCAGGTTTGCCACGCTTTGTATCGGGTAATGATGTTCTCTTGGTCGGAAATAAAAAAGATATTCTGCCCAAGTCTGTTAAACCGAGCAAGATTAGCCAGTGGCTCATGGAACGTGCCCACGAAGAAGGACTTCGTCCAGTAGATGTCGTTCTGACTTCAGCCCAAAACAAGCATGCCATTAAGGAAGTCATTGACAAGATTGAACACTACCGTAAGGGCCGCGATGTCTATGTGGTTGGCGTGACCAACGTTGGAAAATCAACCCTTATCAACGCTATTATCCAAGAAATCACGGGTGACCAAGATGTCATCACGACTTCGCGCTTCCCAGGAACAACCTTGGACAAGATTGAGATTCCGCTTGATGACGGATCTTATATCTACGATACTCCAGGGATTATCCACCGCCACCAGATGGCCCACTACTTGACGGCTAAAAACCTCAAGTATGTCAGCCCTAAAAAGGAAATCAAGCCCAAAACCTATCAACTTAACCCTGAACAAACCCTGTTTTTAGGTGGTCTTGGACGCTTTGACTTCATATCAGGAGAAAAGCAAGGATTCACAGCTTTCTTTGACAATGAACTCAAACTCCACCGTACCAAGCTAGAAGGCGCTAGTGCCTTTTATGATAAGCACCTCGGAACCCTTCTAACACCACCAAATAGTAAAGAAAAAGAAGATTTTCCAAAACTAGTCCAGCATGTCTTTACCATCAAGGACAAGACAGACCTGGTCATCTCAGGCCTAGGCTGGATCCGCGTAACAGACACCGCCAAAGTCGCCGTCTGGGCACCAGAAGGCGTCGCCGTCGTCACACGAAAAGCAATCATTTAAACACAGAAAGGAAAGAGTTGTCTAGATTCGGGCGAGCTCTGCGAGCCCATAACGAATACTTTTCGCCGTGGTGTCAGTTGGTACAAGCGCTTGTACCAACTGCGGAAAATTTGAGACCTTAGGCTCAAATTTTAGTCATGAAAGTCCGAAGGACTTTGCTGACGTCCGTCACCACTTCAGAAAAGTATTAAAAGAAACTCTTTTAAAGAAATTATGTCATTAACATCAAAACAACGTGCCTTCCTCAACAGCCAGGCACACACCCTCAAACCCATCATCCAAATCGGGAAAAATGGTCTCAACGACCAAATCAAAACCAGCGTACGTCAAGCTCTTGACGCCCGTGAATTGATTAAAGTTACGCTCTTGCAAAACACAGATGAAAACATCCACGAAGTAGCTGAAATCTTGGAAGAAGAAATCGGTGTGGATACAGTCCAAAAAATCGGACGCATCTTGATTTTGTATAAACAATCCAGCAAGAAAGAAAATCGCAAGATTTCTAAAAAAGTCAAAGAAATCTAAAACCTACTCCAAACAACTGTTTTTACAGAGAATTAAAGGAAGACGAGCCTATGGCAATCGAATTATTGACTCCCTTTACCAAGGTAGAGTTGGAGCCAGAAATCAAGGAGAAAAAACGCAAACAAGTCGGGATTTTAGGGGGAAATTTTAACCCTGTTCACAATGCCCATCTTGTTGTGGCGGACCAAGTACGACAACAGTTAGGACTGGACCAGGTCCTGCTTATGCCCGAATACCAACCACCTCATGTGGATAAAAAGGAAACCATCCCTGAACACCACCGTCTCAAGATGCTTGAGTTGGCGATAGAGGGGATTGAAGGTCTGGACATTGAAACCATTGAGTTAGAACGTAAGGGTATTTCCTACACCTACGACACCATGAAGATTTTGACCGAGCAACATCCAGATACGGATTATTACTTCATTATCGGGGCTGATATGGTGGACTATCTGCCTAAATGGTACCGAATTGATGAGCTGGTCGAAATGGTTCAGTTTGTTGGAGTTCAGCGCCCGCGCTACAAGGCAGGGACTTCCTATCCAGTTATCTGGGTGGATGTGCCTCTCATGGACATCTCGTCCAGCATGGTGCGTGACTTCATTGCCCAAGGTCGGAAACCTAACTTTCTCCTACCTCAGCCAGTGCTAGACTACATCGAGAAGGAGGGGCTCTACTGATGGCATACCAAGACTATATCAACTGTTCCCGAGAGGCTTTGTTGGAAAGAATGGCAGAGCTTCTGCCTGAAAAACGTTTAACCCATTGTTTGGGTGTAGAGCGTGCAGCCATAGAACTAGCCAAGCGATTTGGAGTCGATGCTGAGAAAGCGGGTCTAGCAGGCCTTCTTCATGACTATGCTAAAAAGTTGTCAGATCAGGAATTTCTAGACTTGATTGACCGTCACCAGCTAGACACTGATCTCAAAAACTGGGGCAATAATGTCTGGCATGGTATGGTTGGAATTTACAAGATTCAGGAAGATTTGGATTTGCATGATTCAGAAATCCTGCGAGCCATTGAAATTCATACAGTCGGGGCTGACCAGATGACTGATCTTGATAAGGTTATCTACGTCGCAGACTACATTGAGCACAATCGTGCCTTTCCAGGAGTGGATCAGGCGCGTGAAATTGCTGAGCTATCGCTCAATAAGGCAGTGGCCTACGAAACAGCTCGTACCGTGGAGCATCTAGCTCATCAGGGATTTCCCATCTATCCCCAAACCCTTGAAACCTATAACGCCTTTGTGCACTATTTGAAAGAGGACTAAATGAACGAAAAAGAATTACTAGAACTAGTCGTGAAAGCGGCTGATGAGAAACGTGCGGAGGATATCCTCGCACTTGATGTACAAGATTTGACCAGCGTGACGGACTACTTTGTCATCACGAGCTCAATGAATAGTCGTCAGTTGGACGCTATCGCAGATAATATCCGTGAAAAAGTAGCTCAAGCAGGCTTTAAAGGCAGTCATGTTGAAGGTGATGCAGCTGGAGGCTGGGTTTTGTTGGACCTCGGCGGTGTCGTTGTGCATATCTTCTCAGAAGAAATGCGTGCCCATTATAACCTAGAAAAACTATGGCATGAGGCGGCTTCTGTAGATATTTCAGAAGCCTTGGCCTAGTAAATGAACTCAGTTGCAGGCAACTGGGTTTTCTTTGCTTATTTTAGAAAAAATTGATAGAAAGGTAAGGGCGTCGTGTTTTGTTCATCTCGAAACTGAACACGAGCTAATAGTTGCGAAAAAAGAGTAACTTCCTTTGTATCTGACGATACAGCAGAAAGTTTCCTATTTTCTCCTTGCTTTTAACGCTCTTTGTATCTTAGAAAGGATTTGAACCCGTCCTGTAATCGTTGGAAAATAGATAGCCTTCCTTGGAGCTCGGCTCCATCGTCAAGCTCCTAATTTTCATTCCGATTACGGGCGGACTTGGTATCATGAATATGTCAACTTATGAAACCTTTGCGGCTGTTTACGATGCAGTCATGGACGATAGTTTATACGACAAATGGACTGATTTTTCTCTGCGTCATTTGCCAAAAACTAAGGAGAGAAAGAAACTCTTGGAATTGGCTTGTGGGACAGGAATCCAGTCTGTTCGCTTTTCTCAGGCTGGTTTTGATGTGACGGGACTTGACTTGAGCGCGGATATGTTGAAGATTGCGGAGAAGAGAGCTGCTTCAGCCAAGCAAAAGATTGATTTTATTGAAGGCAACATGCTGGATTTGTCCAAAGCAGGGAAATATGATTTTGTCACTTGTTATTCGGACTCGATCTGTTACATGCAGGATGAGGTGGAAGTAGGAGACGTCTTTAAGGAAGTGTATAATGCCCTCAATGAAGACGGAGTATTTATCTTTGATGTACATTCGACCTACCAGACAGATGAAGTTTTTCCAGGCTATTCTTACCATGAAAATGCGGAAGATTTTGCCATGCTTTGGGACACCTATGAGGACGAAGCACCTCACTCCATCGTGCATGAGTTGACCTTCTTTATCAAGGAGGCTGACGGTTCCTTTAGTCGCCACGATGAAGTGCATGAGGAGCGGACCTATGAGGTCTTGACCTATGATATATTGCTGGAACAGGCCGGTTTCAAGTCTTTCAAACTCTATGCGGACTTTGAGGACAAGGAACCAACAGAAACTAGCACCCGTTGGTTTTTTGTCGCGCAGAAGTAGGAGATTTCTATGACCATCACAGGTATTATCGCGGAGTTCAATCCTTTTCATAATGGGCACAAATACCTGCTTGAGCAGGCGGAGGGACTGAAAATCGTTGCCATGTCTGGAAATTTCATGCAACGAGGAGAGCCGGCTATCGTGGACAAGTGGACACGGACCCAGATGGCGCTGGAAAATGGCGCAGACTTGGTCGTGGAATTGCCCTTTTTAGTTAGTGTTCAGGCAGCTGATTTCTTCGGTCAAGGAGCTGTGGATATCTTGGCTCGCTTGGGGATTGATACTCTAGCATTCGGGACGGAGGAAGTTCTGGATTATCAGAAAATTGCTGACCTATACACGGAGCAAGGTGCTGAGATGGAGAATTTTGTGGAAAATCTGCCTGATTCCCTCTCCTATCCTCAGAAAACCCAAGCCATGTGGAAGGAATTTGCAGGTCTGGATTTTTCTGGCAACACGCCCAATCATGTTCTTGCTCTGGCCTATGCCAAGGCGGTTGCGGGACGTAGAATCAAACTCCATCCGATTCAGCGTCAGGGGGCTGGTTATCATTCTGTGGATAAGGATGTGGACTTTGCCTCAGCAACAGCCCTCCGTCAGCATCAATCAGACCAAGATTTCTTAGAACGCTTTATGCCTTCTCTTGACCTCTTTGAGTTGGCGTGTAGGGTGAGTTGGGATGACTATTTTACCTTGCTCCGCTATCAAATCTTGTCAAATCCAGACCTAACCACCATCTATCAGGTCAATCAAGAAATGGCTGTGCGTATCAAGGAAGCTATCAAAACAGCCCAGTCTGTTGACGAATTGGTCGAGGCGGTTGCGACAAAGCGTTATACCAAGGCGCGTGTACGACGACTCTTGACCTATATCTTGGTGCAGGCCAGAGAAAGCGACTTGCCAGAAGGCATCCATGTCCTTGGCTTTACTGAAAAAGGCAGACAACACCTCAAGTCTCTGAAAGGCCAGGTCCATCTAGTCAGTCGAATTGGCAAAGAACCTTGGGATGCTATGACTCAAAAGGCAGACCAGATTTACCAACTAGGACACCCAAGTATAGCAGAACAGAATTTTGGCAGGGTTCCGATTAGAATAGAAACAAACTAAGTCTACTGAAAGGTAGGCTTTTTTAGAATATTTTCGAATAAATAGATAGAAAAGAAAAATCTTGTACAAGTTCCTGACAATTTCTTTCTTTTTGTGTATAATAGTGGAAAAGAGGTAAAACGAGGTATGGTTATGGAAGCAGTTCTTTATTCAACATTCCGAAATCATTTAAAGGACTACATGAAGAAGGTAAATGATGAATTTGAGCCTTTGACGGTGGTCAATAAAAATCCAGATGAGGATATTGTAGTCCTTTCAAAGAGCGAGTGGGATAGTATTCAGGAAACCCTGAGAATCGCTCAAAATAAGGAACTTTCTGACAAGGTCTTGCGAGGAATGGCTCAAGTTCGTGCTGGAAGCACTCAGGTGCATGTGATTGAGGAGTGAGGAATGCTGCTCAAATTTACAGAAGATGCCTGGGCGGATTATTGCTATTGGCAAAACCAAGATAAGAAAACATTAAAAAGGATCAATAAATTAATCAAGGATATTCAACGCGATCCTTTTGTAGGAATGGGGAAACCAGAACCACTCAAGTATGACTATCAAGGAGCTTGGTCGCGGCGCATTGATGCAGAAAATCGCTTGATTTATATAATAGATGGAGATAGCGTGGCTTTCTTGTCCTTCAAAGATCATTACTAAGTCTACTGAAAGGTAGGCTTTTTTGCTTCGTTTTTCGTGGAAATTTAAATTTTTAAAGATTCTTAATTTTACTTGAAAATCTAAGGGATTTCTTCAAAAATTCACACAAAACTCTTCAATTTGGGTTTGTGGAAATCGGTTTTTTATGATAGAATATTAAGGAATGTATGTCATTCGATAAACAATTTAATGAGGTAAAAACATGGAAATCATGACACTTGCGATTGCTGTTTTTGCCGTCATCATTGGTTTAGTCATTGGATATGTCAGCATCTCAGCTAAGATGAAATCATCTCAAGAGGCTGCAGAGTTGATGCTTCTAAATGCTGAACAAGAAGCAACTAATTTACGAGGACAAGCTGAGCGCGAAGCGGATTTATTGCTAAATGAAGCCAAGAGCGAAAGCAAGTCTCTTAAAAAAGAAGCACTATTGGAGGCCAAAGAGGAAGCCAGAAAATACCGTGAAGAAGTGGACGCTGAATTTAAGTCAGAACGTCAGGAGCTCAAGCAAATTGAAAGTCGTTTGACGGAGAGAGCTACGAGCCTTGACCGTAAGGACGACAATTTGACGAACAAAGAAAAAACACTTGAACAAAAAGAACAAAGTATTTCTGATAGAGCAAAAAACCTTGATGCACGTGAAGAGCAATTAGAGGAAGTCGAAAGACAAAAAGAAGCTGAACTTGAACGTATCGGCTCGCTTTCCCAAACTGAGGCTCGAGATATTATCTTGGCTCAGACAGAGGAAAACTTGACCAAGGAAATTGCTAGCCGCATTCGTGAGGCAGAGCAAGAAGTCAAGGAACGTTCAGACAAGATTGCGAAAGATATCTTGGTTCAGGCTATGCAGCGTATCGCTGGTGACTATGTAGCAGAGTCAACAAACTCGACAGTTCACCTACCAGATGATACCATGAAAGGACGCATTATCGGTCGTGAAGGTCGCAATATTCGTACCTTTGAAAGTTTGACAGGGGTTGATGTGATTATCGACGATACACCGGAAGTGGTAACCTTGTCAGGATTTGATCCGATTCGTCGTGAAATTGCTCGTATGACCATGGAAATGTTGCTCAAGGATGGCCGCATCCACCCAGCTCGTATTGAGGAGTTGGTGGAGAAGAACCGTCAAGAGATTGACAATAAAATCCGTGAATACGGGGAGGCTGCTGCCTATGAGATTGGTGCGCCAAACCTCCATCCAGACTTGATGAAGATCATGGGACGTTTGCAGTTCCGTACTTCTTATGGACAAAATGTCTTGCGTCATTCGATTGAGGTTGCTAAGTTATCTGGTATCATCGCTAGTGAACTTGGTGAAAATGCAGCTCTTGCCCGTCGTGCTGGATTCCTTCATGACATCGGGAAAGCTATTGACCGCGAGGTTGAAGGTAGCCACGTTGAGATTGGTACGGAGTTGGCTCGTAAGTACAAGGAACACCCAGTTGTGGTGAATACCATTGCTAGCCACCACGGTGATGTGGAAGCTGAAAGCGTTATTGCAGTGATCGTTGCTGCAGCAGATGCCTTGAGTGCAGCGCGTCCAGGTGCTCGTAGTGAATCTCTTGAAAGCTATATCAAGCGCCTCCATGATTTGGAAGAAATCGCCAATGGCTTTGAAGGGGTGCAAAATAGCTTTGCCCTTCAAGCAGGACGTGAAATCCGTATCATGGTAAATCCAGGACAAATCAAAGACGACAAAGTCACAATCTTGGCTCACAAAGTTCGTGAGAAAATTGAAAATAATCTCGATTACCCAGGAAATATCAAGGTAACCGTGATCCGCGAACTTCGTGCAGTAGATTATGCTAAATAAAAAACTGAAGTCAGATTTTTATCTGATTTCAGTTTTTTAATTATTAACTAAACAAGAGATATTAATTATTTATCTAGGTGAGACCTCAATTGGAGATAGGTAAATTAAATCTTGTGTGGCGTTATAGGCTCCAACTTTGGCCTTTATATGAACATTTTGTCCTTTTCTGATATTTTCACCATTGAATGGTTTGAAAACAGGGTTAGAAATAAGGCTAATTTCAATAAACTTAAAATTAGGTCCAGTTGCTTCATCAGGATGATAATCTCCAGAATGAATAAGAATATCATACTTTGACTTCACCTTAGCCAAATCAGCAAAATTCCCATCAAATTCAATTGTCTGACCTTTATATTTTTGTATAAATTCTGTTATTTTGTCTGTGTTTTCGGTTTGTAGAAGTTCTTTAAACTCAGAATTATTTTCTACTGTAATAACTGTAGATTGAGATGAAGTAGTTGTACTTGATGAATTTTCAACTGAGCCAGATGATGAACTAGTTGAACTAGATTGGCTACTTGAACTTGTTGAGGATTCTTTAGAGGTAGATGAAGGTTTACTTGATATTTCAGTAGATTTTTCTGTAACCGAACTAGGATTTGTAGACGAAGGCAAAGAAGTAGACGAATTAGATTTGTTATTTTGGATTACTCCAATTAAGATAAAAAATAAAATTAAAATAACAAAACCTCCGGCACTCAAATATGGAGCTAATTTCTTTAATTTGAGTTCCTTCTCAGTTAAAGGTGTTATTTCTACCTCAGCTTCTTTTTCAAAAAAACCAAAGATTCCATTTTGGCCTTTTTCGATAACATGTATATGAACATCTTCTTTTTTGAGGTTTAAATCTAATAAACCATTTTCAATTGCCTCGTCAACAGACTTTCCTTTATAAACTCCCATAAAAATCTCCTTTTTAATATTATTATTACAATTATCTCTTAAATAGAATAAAATAGCAAGTCTTTTTATATGTTATTCCTTTTTTTAATGCTATTTTATGCTAAATAAATAAGAAAGAGCAGTTGAAATATTACTGCTTTTTTGTTACACTAGATAGAAAGACTGTAGAAGGATAACTGACGCAATCATCAGTATCCGAGAGAAATTTCACTTTATTTCACAGACTAACTAAAGGAGACATAATGGCAGACCGAGGCTTGCTAATCGTTTTTTCTGGTCCTTCAGGAGTTGGGAAAGGAACGGTTAGAAGAGAGATTTTTGAGAGTTCTGAGAATCAATTTCAATACTCTGTATCGATGACGACGCGTGCGCAACGTCCTGGTGAAGTGGACGGGGTGGACTATTTCTTCCGTACTCGTGAAGAGTTTGAAGAGTTGATTCGCCAAGGTCAGATGTTGGAATATGCAGAATATGTCGGTAACTACTATGGAACTCCTCTAACCTATGTCAATGAAACTTTGGACAAGGGAATCGATGTCTTTCTTGAGATTGAAGTCCAAGGAGCCCTTCAGGTTAAGAAAAAGGTTCCAGATGCTGTCTTTATCTTTCTAACGCCACCAGATTTGGATGAATTGCAAGATCGTTTGGTAGGTCGTGGAACAGATAGCGCTGAAGTGATTGCCCAACGAATCGAAAAAGCCAAGGAAGAAATTGCTCTCATGCGTGAGTATGATTATGCCATTGTCAACGATCAGGTGCCCCTCGCTGCTGAACGTGTCAAGCGTGTGATCGAAGCAGAACACTTCCGTGTGGACCGTGTCATTGGTCACTACCAGGAGATGTTGCCAAAATCTCCAACTACTCGATAAACTATAGGAAACAGGTACAAGCAAATGATGTTAAAACCCTCTATTGATACCTTGCTAGACAAGGTGCCATCAAAATATTCACTCGTAATCTTGGAAGCAAAGCGTGCCCACGAACTAGAAGCAGGTGCGCCAGCTACTCAAGAGTTTAAGTCTGAAAAATCAACTCTTCGCGCTTTGGAAGAAATCGAGTCAGGAAATGTAACCATTCACCCAGATCCAGAAGGAAAACGTGAAGCGGTTCGTCTCCGTATCGAAGAAGAAAAACGCCGCAAAGAAGAAGAAGAAAAGAAAATCAAAGAGCAAATCGCTAAAGAAAAAGAAGATGGTGAAAAAATTTAAGGTTGGGGGGACTCAATCTTATTTTTTCTATTGCAAGAATTTACTGACAAGAAGGAGGTGAGAAGATGGCAATCGCAAAGATTATTGTGGATGTTCCCCTGATGCAGACGGACCAGCCCTATAGTTATAAGGTTCCAGAGGAATTTGTAGAGATGCTGGAAGTCGGTATGCGGGTCCATGTCCCCTTCGGTAAGGGCAATCGTTTGATCCAAGGAATTGTGCTAGGCCTGGAGTCCCAGTTGGATGAAGAAGTGGCTGATCAGGACTTGAAGGAGATTGCAGAAGTGCTAGATTTTTCTCCTGTCTTGACTCAGGAGCAACTCTGGCTGGCTGAGGAGTTACGCAAGTCCGTTTTTTCTTATAAAATCTCCATTCTAAAAGCCATGCTTCCAGGATTTTTAAACTCCAGTTATGATAAAATTCTCTATCCTCTGGAAGGTCTGAGTCAGACAGACCGAGAGCGTCTGTTTGGTTCAGAAGATTCGCTAGCCTTTTCTTCTCTAGATTTAGCCAAGCAGGCAGAAATGATGCGCTTGACCAGGAAAGGGCTGCTCCGCTTAGAATACCAGGCAGTCGATCAAAAGAAGGTCAAGACCCAGTCTTGGTATGAGCTTGATACTACTCGACTAGAGCAGATTGAGATTTCTGCGCGTGCTAAGAAAAAGGCAGAGCTGAGAGACTATTTGCTGTCTCATCCTAAGAGTGCTCCTCTGGCTAGCTTGTTAGAATCCTACTCACGCGAGCAAGTCAACTTCCTTGTGGAACAAGGTGCTGTGTCCATAGTCCAAAAGGAAGTGCAACGCTCAGCTGCTTATTTTGAAGGCATTGAAGCCAGCCAACCTTTGGAATTGAATCCAGAACAAAGACAGGCGCGTGATGCCGTTGTCAGTGCTATTGGCAGTCAACAGCCTCCTTTCCTCCTTCAAGGAATTACAGGAAGTGGGAAGACAGAGGTTTATTTGCAGATTATCCAAGGAGCCTTGGATAAGGGTAAGACGGCTATTTTACTGGTACCTGAGATTTCTCTGACGCCACAAATGACGGAGCGGTTCATTGCTCGTTTCGGTGAGAAAGTAGCCATTCTTCACTCAGGCCTATCCAATGGTGAGAAGTACGACGAATGGCGCAAGGTTGAGCGTGGAGATGCCCAAGTTGTTGTTGGCGCTCGGTCAGCTATCTTTGCTCCTTTGAAAAATCTGGGTGTCATGATTATCGATGAAGAACATGAAGCTAGCTACAAACAAGACAGCAATCCCCGTTATCATGCCAGAGAGGTCGCCATTTTACGGGCCCAGTACAATCAAGCAGCCCTAGTCCTTGGTTCGGCAACACCGAGCTTAGAAAGCCGTGCGCGGGCTGGAAAAGGCGTCTATCAACACTTACGTCTGACCCAACGGGCCAATCCTTTAGCCACTATTCCTGAGGTTCAAGTGATTGAC
Organism: Streptococcus oralis subsp. oralis; assembly: GCF_002096595.1. Taxonomy (GTDB): domain Bacteria; phylum Bacillota; class Bacilli; order Lactobacillales; family Streptococcaceae; genus Streptococcus; species Streptococcus oralis_D. The sequence goes on along the minus strand of NZ_NCUR01000010.1, from coordinate 836,527 downwards.
TTTCGGGACTATATCGGGCAGAATGAGACGTCAAACTTTACGCCCCCTTTGCTAGAAGCCATCCAAGACCGCTTGGATAAAAAAGAGCAGGTAGTCCTCATGCTCAACCGTCGGGGTTATTCTAGCTTTGTTATGTGTCGGGAGTGTGGGACGGTGGATACTTGTCCCAACTGTGACATTTCTCTGACTCTCCACATGGATACCAAGACCATGAACTGCCATTACTGTGGTTTTTCTAAGGGTATTCCTCATGTCTGTCCCAACTGTCAGAGCCGCAGCATTCGCTACTACGGGACGGGGACTCAGAAAGCCTACGATGAGCTGGCAGAACTCTTTCCTCAGGCCTGCATTCTGCGAATGGATGTGGATACAACCCGTAGGAAAGGCAGTCACCAAGCTCTTCTTGACCAGTTTGGTCAAGGGGAAGCAGATATCTTGTTGGGAACTCAAATGATTGCTAAGGGCTTGGATTTTCCAAATGTGACCCTAGTCGGAGTCCTCAATGCGGATACAGCCTTGAATCTGCCTGATTTCCGTTCTTCTGAGAGAACCTTCCAACTCTTAACTCAGGTGGCAGGACGGGCAGGTCGTGCGGAAAAAGCTGGGCAGGTCTTGATTCAGTCATACAATCCGGAGCACTATGCCATTCGTTTTGCCAAGGATCAGGACTACGAAGGCTTTTATGCTTATGAAATGGGAATCAGGCGCCAACTCGGCTATCCGCCTTATTATTTTACGATTGGGATTACCCTCTCTCACAAGAAAGAAGAAGAGGTTGTCAAACGTGCTTATGAAGTTATGGGAATTTTACGCTCAGGTTTATCGGAAACTAGTAAAATCCTTGGACCAACGCCAAAACCCATCGCCCGTACCCACAACCTTTATCATTACCAGATTTTGATTAAATACCGTTTAGAAGATGAGCTGGGACAGACTCTCAATCGGGTTTTGGCCTTGACTCAAGAACGGGAAAATAGTGAGCTTCGTCTCAGCATTGACCATGAACCGCAGCAATTTTTATAAGAAGGAGAAGAAATGACAAAACTAATCTTTATGGGGACTCCCGATTTTTCAGCGACAGTTTTGAAGGGGTTGTTATCAGACGACCGTTATGAAATTCTAGCAGTTGTGACTCAGCCTGATCGCGCTGTCGGCCGTAAAAAAGTGATCCAAGAAACCCCGGTTAAGCAGGCTGCCAAAGAAGCAGGCCTTCCTATCTACCAGCCTGAAAAATTATCTGGAAGTCCAGAGATGGAAGCCATTATGAAGCTAGGAGCAGATGGGATTGTGACCGCTGCTTTTGGGCAATTTCTCCCAAGTAAACTTCTTGATAGCATGGACTTTGCGGTCAATGTTCACGCTTCCTTTCTTCCCAAACACCGTGGTGGAGCTCCCATTCATTATGCCTTGATTCAAGGGAATGAGGAAGCTGGTGTGACCATTATGGAGATGGTCAAGGAAATGGATGCAGGGGATATGATTTCTCGTCGCAGTATTCCTATCACAGATGAGGACAATGTCGGCACCTTGTTTGAGAAATTAGCGATTGTTGGCCGTGACTTGCTTTTGGACACTTTGCCTGGCTATATTGCCGGGGAGATCAAACCTGTGCCTCAGGACCCAAGCCAAGTCACTTTCTCGCCAAATATCAAACCAGAGGAAGAGAAACTCGATTGGACTAAAACCAATCGTCAACTCTTCAACCAAATACGTGGCATGAATCCATGGCCTGTTGCTCACACTTTTCTCAAGGGTGATCGCTTTAAGATTTATGAAGCCCTGCCAGTAGAAGGTCAGGGAGCTCCAGGTGAGATTCTGTCTATTGGCAAGAAGGAATTGATTGTCGCAACGGCTGAAGGTGCTCTGTCTCTCAAGCAAGTGCAGCCAGCTGGTAAGCCTAAGATGGATATTTCTTCCTTCCTCAACGGAGTGGGACGGACATTGACTGTAGGAGAACGATTTGGTGACTAAAGTAGAAACGGCTAGAAGTCTAGCTCTAGCAGTGCTAGAGGATGTTTTGGTTAACCAAGCATACTCCAATATTGCCTTAAACAAACACCTTAAGGGGAGTCAACTCTCAGCAGCAGATAAGGGCTTGGTGACAGAAATTGTCTACGGTACGGTAGCCCGAAAACTGACTCTGGAATGGTACCTGTCCCACTTTATCGAAGACCGGGATAAGCTAGATAACTGGCTCTATGTTCTTCTTCTCATGAGTACCTACCAAGTCCGTTTTCTAGATAAGGTACCTGACCATGCTGTGGTCAATGAAGCAGTGGAAATAGCTAAAGCACGTAAAAAAGGCAGTGAAAAGCTAGTCAATGCTGTTCTTCGTCGTATCTTGCGAGAAGGGTGGCCAGATATTGCAACTATCAAACGCAAAAACAAGCGTGATTCCATTGCCTATTCTCTCCCAGTTTGGCTAGTATCTAAGCTCAAGGAAGAGTACGGGGAAGAGCGAGCCCAAGCCATTTTTGAAAGTCTCTTGGTGCGTAACAAAGCCAGCATTCGGGTGACTGACTTGAGCCGAAAAGAGGAATTCAAAGCTGTGTTAGAGACGACTGATTCCCCTTTGGCGGCCACTGGTCTGGTCAAGGAGCAAGGCCACTTTGCAGGTCATGATTTGTTCGCAGAAGGGGCTATAACCATCCAAGACGAGTCCAGTCAATTGGTTGCTCCCATTCTTGATCTGCAAGGAGATGAACAGGTTCTAGATGCCTGTGCGGCTCCAGGTGGAAAGACAGCCCATATTGCTTCTTACCTCACATCTGGTAAGGTGACGGCTTTGGATCTTTATGATCACAAGTTGGACTTGATCCAAGAAAATGCGGAGCGTTTAGGTGTGGCAGATCGAGTGCAAACGCAAAAATTGGATGCCAGAAAAGTGCATGAGTTTTTTGAAAAGGACTCTTTTGATAAGATTTTGGTAGATGCTCCCTGTTCTGGAATTGGACTCTTGCGCCGCAAACCAGATATCAAATACAATAAGGAAACGGCAGATTTCACGTCATTGCAGGAAATTCAGCTGGAAATATTAGGTAGTGTTTGTCAAACACTACGAAAAGGTGGTATAATAACGTATAGTACCTGTACTATTGTCTCTGAGGAGAACTTTCAAGTCGTTGAGGCGTTTTTAGAAAGTCATCCCGAGTTCGAGCAGGTTAAACTAGAACACGAATGTAAAGATATCCTGAAAGATGGCTGCATCCTTATTACTCCAGAATTGTATGGAAGTGATGGATTCTTTATCAGCCAATTTCGCAAGATATCAGAATAGGAAGGAACTGACACAATGGAAATAGCATTATTAACAGATGTTGGTCAGAAACGGACAAATAATCAGGACTATGTCAATCACTTTGTCAACCGAGCAGGACGCACCATGATCATCTTGGCTGACGGGATGGGAGGACACCGTGCAGGAAATATCGCTAGTGAGATGGCGGTGACAGACCTTGGTGTGGCTTGGGTGGATACCCAAATTGACTCAGTCAATGAAGTTCGTGAGTGGTTTGCCCACTACCTGGAGATTGAAAATCAAAAAATTCATCAACTAGGTCAGGACGAAGCCTACAGAGGTATGGGAACAACGCTAGAAGCTGTTGCGTTTATTGACAACCAAGCCATCTATGCTCACATTGGAGATTCTCGTATCGGTTTGATTCGTGGAGAAGAATACCACCAGTTGACGAGTGACCATTCCTTGGTCAACGAATTGCTCAAGGCTGGTCAATTGACTCCAGAAGAAGCAGAAACTCACCCTCAAAAGAATATCATCACCCAGTCTATCGGACAAAAAGATGAAATCCAGCCAGATTTTGGGATGATTACACTGGAGTCAGGAGATTATCTCTTGCTCAATAGTGATGGTTTGACCAATATGATTTCGGCAAGCGAGATTTATGATATCGTAACCAGTGATATTTCCTTAGCAGACAAGGCGGCAACCCTCATTCGCTTCGCTAACAATGCAGGAGGTTTAGACAACATTACGGTTGCCCTTGTTTACATGAACGAGGAGGCAGCAGAATGATCCAAATCGGCAAGATTTTTGCCGGGCGGTATCGGATTGTCAAGCAGATTGGTCGAGGAGGCATGGCAGATGTTTACTTGGCCAAGGATTTGATCCTAGACGGGGAAGAAGTGGCAGTGAAGGTCCTGAGGACCAACTACCAGACGGACCCGATTGCTGTGGCACGTTTCCAGCGTGAAGCGAGGGCCATGGCGGATCTGGACCATCCTCATATCGTTCGGATAACAGATATTGGTGAGGAAGACGGTCAACAGTACCTAGCTATGGAATACGTAGCAGGCCTTGACCTCAAGCGTTATATCAAAGAACACTATCCTCTTTCAAACGAAGAAGCAGTTCGGATCATGGGGCAAATCCTCTTGGCCATGCGCTTAGCCCATACTCGAGGCATTGTTCACCGGGATTTGAAACCTCAAAATATCCTCTTGACACCTGACGGCACAGCTAAGGTCACGGACTTTGGGATTGCCGTAGCCTTTGCGGAGACTAGTCTGACCCAGACCAACTCAATGTTAGGCTCTGTTCATTATTTGTCACCTGAGCAAGCGCGTGGATCAAAAGCGACCTTCCAGAGTGATATCTATGCAATGGGGATTATCTTCTATGAAATGCTGACGGGACATATCCCTTATGATGGGGATAGCGCGGTTACGATTGCCCTCCAGCATTTCCAGAAGCCACTTCCGTCCGTCATAGCTGAAAACCCATCTGTCCCTCAGGCTTTAGAAAATGTTGTCATCAAGGCGACTGCTAAGAAGCTGTCAGACCGTTATCAGTCTGTTTCAGAAATGTATGTGGACTTGTCAACTAGCTTGTCTTATAATCGTCGGAATGAACCGAAACTGGCCTTTGATGATGCGAGTAAGGCAGACACTAAGACTTTACCTAAAGTTCCACAAAGTACACTGACATCGATTCCTAAAGCTCCGGCGCAGGAAGGACGCCCTCAGCCAAAGAAACCAACTCAACCAGTGGCAGAGCCGGCTCCAGCGCCAAAGCCAGCCAAGAAACGGAAGTTTAAGGCTCGCTATATGATTCTTTTGGCCAGTCTTCTATTGGTTGCAGCCTCTTTGGTCTGGATTTTGTCAAGAACACCAGCAACGATTCCCATTCCTGACGTAGCTGGACAAACCGTTGCAGAGGCTAAGGAAGCTCTTAAAAAATCCAAGTTTGAAGCCGGTGAAGAAAAGTCAGAAGCTAGCGATACAGTAGCAGAAGGACGTGTTATTCGAACGGATCCAGAAGCTGGTAGTGGCCGAAAAGAAGGAACCAAGGTCAATTTGATTGTTTCTTCTGGTAAGCAATCCTTCCAATTGAGCAATTATGTCGGACGTAAGTATACGGAAGTTGTAGCTGAACTCAAGGAGAAGAAGGTTCCTGAAAATCTAATCAAGATGGAAGAGGAAGAATCCAATGAAAGCGAACCTGGAATCGTCATCAGACAGACCCCTGCTTCGGGTTCGACTTATGATCTCTCAAAAGCCACTACGATTACCTTAACAGTGGCTAAGAAGGTGACTAGTGTCAGCATGCCGAACTACATCGGTTCAAGTCTCGAGTTTACAAAGAATAACTTGACTCAGATTGTCGGTGTGAAGGAAGCAAATATTGAGGTTGTTGAAGTATCGACTGCTCCTGAAGGAACGGCAGAAGGAACTGTTGTAAGTCAAACGCCAAGAGCAGGAGAACTGGTTGATCTTGCAAGTACGCGTATCAAACTTTCCATCTACAAACCAAAAACACCACCGTCAACTTCATCCTCTAATCCTGCCCAACGTGGGAACCAGGGTTCTCCTACAAGTCCAAACCAGGGGAACCAACAAGGAAATCAACAAGGGAACACTCCTTCTAGCAGTTCATCCAATAATGAAGGATCTCACGAAAGTTCTCGAGATTAAACGAATCTTTGTCATGATTTCATGACAAAGATTTTTTTTCACAAGATTTTGTGATAAAATATAGGGAGTAGAAAAAGGAGGAGAAAATGGACGAATCGAGAGAGTTGAATGCCGTCATTGATGTGATTATGCTAGCAGGAACCATTCTCCTGAAAAGTGGCTCAGAGATTCATCGGGTCGAGGATACGATGATCCGTATTGCCCATTCGCAGGGAATATTGGATTGCAATGTTCTTGCCATGCCCGCAGCTATTTTCTTTTCTATTGAAAACACCAATATTTCTCGGATGAAACGGGTGACCTCATCCTCTTATAACATTGAAAAAGTTTGCGATGTCAATCAAGTATCACGGGAGCTTGTCGGTGGCCAGATTGATCTCTCGACAGCCTTTAAAAAGCTGAAAGAAATCGGCGATCAAGCACTTCCTTATACAAAGTTCCAAGTGACTGTAGCAGCGACCCTCAGTGCCCCTTTCTTCTCGATTATGTTTGGGGGCAATGTTTATGACGCTTTTGGTGCAGCTATTGCAACTTTATTTGGATTTGCCTTCTCTCTCTACGTCGAGAAGTTTGTCCGCATTCCTTTTGTAACGGCCTTTGCGGGTGCCTTTGTTTTCGGATTGATCGCCCAGTTCTGGGCCCGCTATACAGGATTTCCTTCGACGGCAGACCTGATTATAGCAGGAGCGGTCATGCCCTTTGTTCCAGGGATTGCTCTGACAAATGCGGTACGGGATATCATGACCAACCATATCAACTCTGGTATGAGCAAGATGTTTGAATCTTTGCTCATTACCCTCGCTTTAGGGGCTGGCACCTCTGTCGCCCTGGTTTTGATGACATAAGATGACTCTAACAAGTATTTTGCTCCAAGCAGTGGCGAGTTTACTCGCCATTATCACCTTTCTAATCGTACTGAATGTTCAACGCTCCATGCTCCTACCTGGTGGTGTTTTGGGAATGGGCGTTTGGCTCCTCTATCTCGTCCTCAAAGAACCAACCAATGTTATTGTCGCGACCTTTATCGCAGCAGTAATTGGCTCTTGCATCAGTCAGATTTTAAGTATTGTCTATAAGACACCAGCGGTGGTCTTTGTCTTGGCTATTCTTGCCCCCTTGGTGCCAGGTTATTTATCCTATCGGACGACTGCCTTCTTTGTGACAGGCGATTACAGCCATGCTATTGCCAGCGCGACTTTGGTGGTTATGTTAGCCCTCGTTATTTCCATTGGAATGGCAAGTGGAACGGTGATTCTAAAGCTTTATTACTACATCCGAAAACAACGAGGAATCTCTTCCTAATACAATCAAAGCAAAGACTTGATTTGTTGAATCAAGTCTTTTTTCTCTCTTTTGTTCCTATTTGTGATAAAATAGAATGAAACGATTTTTTACAATGAATGAAAAAACAGAGGTAAATATGACAATCGGTATTGATAAGATTGGTTTTGCGACCAGTCAATATGTCTTGAAATTACAAGACTTAGCAGAAGCGAGGGGAGTTGACCCCGAAAAATTTAGCAAGGGACTCTTGTTAAATGAAATTAGTATTGCTCCACTGACTGAGGACATTGTTACCTTGGCAGCTAGTGCAAGCAACTCTATTTTAACAGACAAAGAAAAAGAAGAAATCGATATGGTCATCGTGGCGACTGAGTCAGGGATTGACCAGAGTAAGGCAGCGGCAGTCTTTGTTCATGGCCTATTAGGCATTCAGCCTTTCGCCCGTAGCTTTGAAATCAAAGAAGCCTGCTATGGAGCGACAGCTGCCCTTCATTATGCTAAATTGCATGTGGAAAATTCTCCAGAGTCCAAGGTTTTAGTCATTGCCAGTGATATTGCCAAGTATGGTGTGGAAACTCCGGGTGAGCCAACCCAGGGAGCTGGAAGTGTGGCGATGCTAATCACGCAAAATCCACGTATCATGGCTTTTAACAATGATAACGTTGCTCAAACTCGTGACATCATGGATTTCTGGCGTCCAAACTATTCAAGCACTCCTTATGTAAACGGCATGTACTCGACCCAACAGTATCTTGATTGCCTGACAACGACTTGGGATGAATACAAGAAACGCTACGATTGGACTATGGATGACTTTGCGGCTATCTGCTTCCACTTGCCTTATCCTAAGTTAGCCTTAAAAGGCTTGCGCAAGATGATGGACAAAACTTTGTCTAAAGAAAAACAGGATAGTTTGCAAGAAAACTTTGACAAATCCATTCTCTACAGTCAGATGATTGGGAATATCTATACAGGTTCCCTCTTCCTTGGCCTCCTTTCCCTTTTGGAAAATGCAGAGACTTTGAAGGCTGGCGATAAAATTGCCCTCTACAGTTACGGAAGTGGAGCTGTTTCAGAGTTCTTTAGTGGTGAATTGGTCGAAGGCTATGAGGCTTACCTTGATAAGGATCGCTTGAGCAAACTCAAACAACGTACAGTCCTATCCGTTGCAGACTATGAAAAAGTATTCTTCGAAGAGGTGCAGTTGGACGAATCTGGTTCAGCCCAATTTGCAGCTTATGAACATCAAGACTATGCCTTGGTGGAGATTGTCGACCACCAACGCCGTTATAGCAAGGTTGAAAAATAATGAAGATAAGTTGGAATGGATTTTCTAAAAAATCATACCATGAGCGCCTGGAATTGCTGAAAGCTCAGGCGCTCCTTAGTCCTGAAAAGCAAACCAGTCTGGAGCAGGATGAACAAGTCAGCTTGGCAGTTGCAGACCAGCTGAGTGAGAATGTAGTGGGAACTTTTTCTCTACCTTATTCGATTATTCCAGAACTTTTGGTGAATGGTCAGGACTACACAGTTCCCTATGTGACAGAAGAACCCTCAGTGGTTGCTGCGGCCAGCTATGCAAGTAAAATCATCAAACGAGCAGGTGGCTTTACTGCTCAAGTCCATCAGCGCCAGATGATTGGTCAGGTAGCCCTTTATCAAGTTGCTGATCCTGAACAAGCGCAAGAGAAGATTGCCAGCAAGAAAGCCGAACTCTTGGAACTTGCCAATCAAGCCTATCCTTCTATCGTTAAACGAGGAGGTGGTGCGCGTGATTTGCGTGTAGAGCAGATTAAGGGAGAAACAGACTTTCTCGTCGTCTATCTCCATATCGATACCCAGGAAGCCATGGGAGCCAATATGCTCAATACCATGCTTGAAGCCTTGAAACCAGTCTTAGAAGAACTCAGTCAGGGACAGAGTCTCATGGGAATCCTGTCCAATTACGCGACCGATTCTCTGGTGACTGCAAGCTGTCGTATCGCCTTTCGCTACTTGAACCCTCAAAAGGATCAAGGACGAGAAATTGCGGAGAAAATAGCCTTGGCCAGCCAGTTTGCGCAGGCTGATCCCTACCGAGCAGCTACTCATAATAAAGGGATTTTTAATGGTATTGATGCCATTTTAATCGCCACGGGTAATGACTGGCGTGCCATCGAAGCCGGGGGTCATGCTTTTGCCAGTCGAGACGGACGCTATCAAGGTCTTAGTCGCTGGACGCTGGACATGGAAAGAGAAGAATTGGTCGGTGAGATGACCCTACCTATGCCTGTAGCGACCAAGGGTGGCTCTATCGGTCTCAATCCCCGTGTAGCTCTTAGTCATGAACTACTGGGAAATCCTTCTGCCAAAGAATTAGCTCAAATTATCGTTTCTATCGGACTGGCACAAAACTTTGCGGCTCTGAAAGCCTTGGTGAGTACGGGCATCCAGCAAGGCCACATGAAGTTGCAGGCCAAATCCTTAGCTCTACTAGCTGGTGCTAGCGAGTCTGAAGTTGTTCCCCTAGTTGAGCGCTTAATATCGGAGAAAACCTTTAACTTAGAGACAGCCCAGCGCTATCTCGAAAACTTAAGATCATAAAAAACTCAGACGAATTCGTCTGAGTTTTTTGTACTTAAATACTTTTTCCAGGTAATAGGGTGACTGGTAAGAAGTAACCAGTTGTCGCAACTTCCTTGCCTTCAATCTTCTGCAAGAGAAGATCAACAGTGAGTTGGGCAATCTCTTTCATAGGTTGCTTAATCGTTGTCAGGTGAGGATAGTAGTTCTCGATAAAGTAAGTCCCATCGTAGCCGATGACCTTGAGCTCATCAGGAACAGAGATACCTAGCTCCTGAGCTATTTTGATAACCAGGATAGCTGTCAAATCATCCGAAGCAAAAATCGCATCTGGTTTCTGATGAGTCAAGATATTCTTGATTTCCATTTCCTTTCTGACGGGAGAAAAGTCACTGGAAACATTGATAATAGGAGCATTTGGGAGTACAGATGCAAAACCAGCATGACGCAGTCCAGTAGGCGAGTTGGAATTATCATTTCCTGTAATCATGATGATAGACTGAGCGCCAGTCTTGGCCAAAGTTTGGGCAGCGAGGACCCCGCCACCGTAGTTATCAGAGGAGACGACAGGGATGTCTGGTGATAGATTTCGGTCAAAGGAAATAATCGGTGCCGTTACACGATTGTAGTCTTCGATTCCCAAGTTGTGACTTCCAGAAATGATACCATCGACCTGATTGGCCTCCAGCATTTCAATGTACTCCCGTTCTTTTTCAGAGTCATGTTCGCTGTTACAGATGATGGTCTTGTAGCCATTTTTGAAGAGTTGGTGTTCCAACTTGTCAATCAACTCCGCATAAAAGACATGACTGATGTTTGGGAAAATAAGTCCAATCAACTTGGCAGATTTTCCTTGGAGACTTCGAGCCAGATTATTGGGCTTGTAGCCCAATTCTCGCATGGCTTCATTAACCTTTTGAATGGTTTTCTCAGATAGATACCCCTTTTTATTGATGACCCGTGAGACGGTAGTGGGGCTGACGCCTGCAAGCTTTGCGACATCAGTTAGTTTTGCGACCATAATCTAATTCATAGTAAGTTCCAGTTGGGTTTCCAGACTTGATCAGGATACCATTTTGGTCCGCATGTGGGAAGACACGACCAGAAAATACTTTTTCTCCTTTATTGATAAAAATTTCAAAGACTGACTTGTCGATGAAGATAGTGACAGTAGTAGTTTGGTTATTGATAGGGCAAGAACGAGTTGTACCAAATTCTTGGGCGTACTGTTCACCAGCCTGACTACGATCCACTGTCACCTGTCCATTGACAAGGTCAAAGTTGATTGAAAGCCCCTTGCCCTCTTTGTCAGCGAGCAAGACAATCTCGTTTTGGCTATTGGCCTCCAAGTTGAGCTCCAGTTCATAGGTGTTATTGGTTTGAGTACGATTTGAGAAGACCTCTTCAGAAGAACGAAGTTCTTTGACGGCTGATACAGGATATTGGTAGAGTTTGCCATCTTTGATAGTGAGTTCTTTGACCAATGAGAAGGTTCCTTGGTGGTCAAAACGATCAGATGGGTAAGAAACATCTGGCAGTCCAAGCCAACTTACTGCTAGTGCACGTCCATCCGGAGCGTTGAAGGCTTGAGTTGCATAGGCTTCAAAACCATAGTCTAGATTTTGCAATGGAGACACATCGACCATTTTGGCATTTTCAGGATCAAAGGAAACCCCGATTTTGTACATATTTGGATAGATATTATCGTAGTCTAGAACTTTTTTATCCAATCCTTGTGGACAGTAGAGAAGGACAGGTTGCTCCCCTACAAAGACCAGATTTGGGCATTCCATCATGTAGGCAGTGCGATCGTTAGCGAAGTCAAGGTCGCCAACTGCTTGCCAGTTTGTGTAATCGTTGTCAACAGCCTTGTAGAGACGGACGAAGCCTTTTTTATCCAAATCCTGTCCACCGACGATAGCATAGTATTGACCTTTGAAGTTAAAAATTTGCGGGTCGCGGAAGTGGTCTGTAGAGTCTGCTGGCTGGTCAATCAAGATCTTGTCAATCTTTGTAATCTTGCCATCCTTATCCATCAAAGCACCAATCTGGTAAGGGTGACGGCTCCAATTTTCATCACGGACATTTCCTGTATAAAATAGGAACAAGTTATCGCCAAACTGCATGGCAGAACCAGAGTAGGCACCGTGGCTATCCAATGGAGTATCTGGTAAAACTTTGACTCCAGTTTCTGTAAAGTGCACTAAATCATCACTTTCAAGCTGCACCCAAGACTTCAACCCATGGGCTGCACCGAAGGGGAAGTTTTGGTAAAAGAGGATCCATTTGCCATCAAAATAAGAAAAGCCATTTGGATCATTGAGAAGCCCCATTTTAGGTTCAACATGGTAACGAGTATGCCAAGGAGATTGTGCCATCTTTTCCTTGATTTGCTTGATTTCATCATTAGACCAGTCTTCATAGCGTCTATAACGGCGCTCGGTTGTCCATTCCATTTTATCTTTCCTCCCTAAGAGTTCTATTCTATTATTAATAGTAAACGTTTTCGACAAAAAAAGCAAGTCTTTTATGTTAAAAAAAAGAAAAATATGTCAAACGATTGCCATAAATCAAGTAAAGGAAATCTGGCAAATTTTCACGAAAAAATGAAAGAAAATGTAAATAAAAACCTTGATTCCTCAAGTTTAAAGATATTTTTTTGAGGAAAAAGAGAATTTCCATCAAAAACGAGCAAAAATAATCAGAGAAAAAAGAAAGGAAATAAAAAATCCTGCAAAACGCTTGACATATTTTAGAAACATGATAAAATAATAGTCGTAGGGCGGATAAAATCGCTTTCAAACACTTTACAAAATTTTATATAAGGAGATTTTTGCAAATGAACAATCAGGATATTGCAAAAAAGGTCATCGAAGCCCTTGGTGGACGTGAAAATGTCAACAGTGTAGCCCACTGCGCGACTCGTCTACGTGTCATGGTCAAAGATGAAGGAAAAATCAAGAAGGAAGTGATTGAGAACTTGGATAAAGTTCAAGGAGCTTTCTTTAACTCAGGCCAATACCAAATCATCTTTGGAACTGGTACAGTAAACAAGATGTATGACGAAGTTGTTGCCCTTGGTTTGCCAACATCTTCTAAAGAAGACATGAAAGCAGAAGCTGCTAAACAAGGAAACTGGTTCCAACGTGCTATCCGTACTTTCGGTGACGTCTTTGTACCAATCATTCCAGTTATCGTAGCGACAGGTCTCTTCATGGGTCTTCGTGGTCTCTTGAACGCTCTTGGAATCACACTTCCAGAAGATGTTACCATTTACAGCCAAATCCTCACAGATACAGCTTTCATCATCTTACCAGGTTTAGTTGTATGGTCAACCTTCCGCGTATTCGGTGGAAATCCAGCAGTTGGTATCGTCCTTGGTATGATGCTGGTTTCTGGTTCGCTTCCAAACGCTTGGGCAGTAGCATCAGGTGGTGAAGTAACAGCTATGAACTTCTTTGGCTTCATTCCTGTTGTTGGTTTGCAAGGTTCTGTTCTTCCAGCCTTCATCATCGGGGTGGTCGGAGCCAAGTTTGAAAAAGGTCTCCGAAAAGTGGTTCCAGATGTCTTGGATCTCTTGGTGACACCATTCGTGACACTTTTGGTTATGTCTATCCTTGGACTCTTTGTCATCGGACCAGTCTTCCACGTTGTTGAAAACTACATCCTTCTCGGAACAAAAGCAATTCTTGGCTTGCCATTTGGTCTCGGTGGTTTGGTCATCGGTGGAGTTCACCAATTGATCGTCGTATCAGGTGTGCACCACATCTTCAACTTGCTTGAAGTTCAGTTGTTGGCTGCTGACCATGTCAACCCATTCAACGCTATCATCACTGCAGCAATGACAGCTCAAGGGGCTGCGACAGTTGCCGTTGGTGTTAAAACGAAGAATCCTAAACTGAAAACACTTGCTTTCCCAGCTGCTCTTTCTGCCTTCCTCGGTATTACAGAGCCTGCTATCTTCGGGGTGAACTTGCGCTTCCGTAAACCATTCTTCCTTTCATTGATCGCTGGTGCTATCGGTGGTGGATTGGCTTCTATCCTTGGACTTGCTGGTACTGGTAATGGTATCACCATCATCCCTGGTACAATGTTGTACGTTGGTAACGGTCAATTGTTCCAATACCTTCTTATGGTAGCTGTATCATTCGTTCTTGGTTTTGCCCTTACATACATGTTTGGTTACGAGGATGAAAAAGAAGTTGCTTCTGAAGTAGCGACAGAACGTTTGGTTCAAGAAGAAACAACTGGTAACATTCCAACAGCTCCTCAAAGTGAAACAATCCAAACTCCAATCGTTGGGGACGTAGTTGCCCTTGAGAATGTTGATGACCCAGTCTTTTCAAGTGGTGCAATGGGACAAGGGATTGCAGTGAAACCAAGCCAAGGCGTGGTTTACGCACCAGCTGATGCAGAAGTATCGATCGCCTTTGCCACAGGACATGCTTATGGTTTGAAGACAGCAAATGGAGCTGAAATCTTGATCCACGTTGGTATCGACACGGTGACTATGAACGGTGAAGGCTTTGAACAAAAAGTTGCTCAAGGCGACAAGGTCAAAGCTGGTGACGTTCTTGGAACATTTGACTCAAACAAAATCGCTGCTGCAGGTCTTGATGACACAACAATGGTTATCGTAACCAACACAGCAGACTACGCTTCTGTGACACCAGTCGCAAGCGGTTCAGTTGTCAAGGGTGACGCGATCATCGAAGTGAAAGCCTAGTCCTCTTCAAAAATCAAATCTAAAAACAAAACGAACAAATATCATGTTTGTTCGTTTTTACTTGGATGGTAAGATTTACAGAGGAAAATCTAAAATATTGAGAAATCTAGCCCTTTAAAATGTGCTATAATAGAGAAAACAAAGATAAGAGGTTTATCATGACAAAATTATATGGAAGCTTAGAAGCGGGCGGTACAAAGTTTGTCTGTGCTGTCGGTGATGAAAACTTTAATGTTGTGGAAAAAACACAATTTCCAACAACAACTCCTATCGAGACTATCGATAAAACCATCGAATTCTTTTCAAAATTCGATAATCTTGCAGGTCTTGCTGTCGGTTCATTTGGTCCGATTGATATCGACAAAAACTCAAAAACCTATGGCTTTATCACAACGACTCCAAAACCTCACTGGGCAAATGTAGACCTACTTGGTGCCCTTCGTCGTGCCCTCAACGTACCTATGTATTTCACAACAGATGTAAACAGCTCTGCCTATGGTGAAGTGGTTGCTCGTAACAATGCTGGTGGTCGTATCGAAAACTTGGTTTACTACACGATCGGTACAGGGATTGGTGCAGGTGTTATCCAACGTGGTGAGTTTATCGGTGGTGTCGGTCACCCTGAAATGGGTCACTACTATGTGGCTAAACACCCAATGGATGTGGAGAAAGAATTTAACGGCGTTTGTCCTTTCCACAAGGGCTGTTTGGAAGGCTTTGCGGCTGGACCAAGTTTGGAAGCTCGTACAGGTATTCGTGGTGAAAACATCGAACTCAACAGTTCTGTCTGGGACGTTCAAGCCTACTATATCGCTCAGGCTGCGGTCAATGCTACAGTAACTTTCCGCCCAGACGTGATCGTCTTTGGTGGTGGCGTCATGGCACAGCAACACATGCTGGACCGTGTACGTGAGAAATTCACTGCTCTTCTAAATGGTTACCTACCAGTACCAGACGTGCGTGACTACATTGTCACTCCAGCAGTTGCAGGCAATGGTTCTGCCACACTTGGAAACTTTGTCCTCGCTAAGAGTGTCGCAAAATAAAACAAAGAAAACATCCGCTTGGGAAACCAAACGGATTTTTCTATTCTCAAAACATCTGCCAGAAGAAATCAATAATATAAGTCAAACCATAAGTATAAACCACTAGGGTAAAGGGCTTGGTCAGAATGATGATAATCATATAGCGTTTGAAGGTCATCTTGGTGAGGGCAGCCAGCATACACAGAAAGTCAGCCGGGCTAACTGGCCAGATCATCATAAAGATAAAGAACCGCTCGAAACGATTGCCCTTATCTAGCCAACCGATATACTTGTCATAGGTGCGTTTGCTGACGACGGACTGGACAAAGGCAGCTCCGTAGAGGCGCACGAGATAAAAGATAATGGCACAGCCAATCACGATGCCGATATAGTTATAGATAGTCCCGATGATGTGGCCGTAAATAAAGACCCCAGCCACTGAGGTCAAAGCTCCCGGAATGATCGGAACGACGGTTTGTAGGATCTGTAAAAAGATAAAGAGTGGTGGCCCCCAAACCCCAGCTTGCTGGATAAAGGCCGATAGGGTTTCCTTGGACTGTAAAACACCCGCCTGATAGGCCCAAATACAGAAAATCAAGGTGCCGACACCCCCGACGATAGATGAGATATTGATGACTTGCTGTAGAAGGGGAGAAACAGCTTTCATTTGCTTATCCTGTGACATGTAAACTCCTCATAGATAGTATGATACTACTATACCATATTTTGATAATAAAAACTATCTGGATTATCTGACTGGTGAAATAAGTGTGGTAAAATGAGAATAAGAAAATGACGGTATAGAATGAGGAGTATCATGTTAGGTTTAGACTTTAAAGGAAGCTGGCGCCAATATCAAAAACAGGTCTTGGATCGTGTTCAGGACTATCAAGCAGACGGTCATGTTCATCTAGTGGCTGCTCCAGGGTCCGGCAAGACCACCATTGGTATCGAGCTAATCGCTCGTTTTGGCAATCCAGCCCTTGTCTTGGTTCCAACTGTCACCATTCGTGAACAATGGGTGGACAGGATTCAAACAGCCTTTTTAGAGAACGAACAGAAGATTTCAGATCTCGTTTCCCAAAACTTAAAGGAGATGAAAGCATTAACGATTGTGACCTATCAGGCTTTTCATAGTGCCATGAACCAACTTCAATCACAAGAAGATGGAGAAGCAGAGGATTTTGTGGGGTTTGATTTGCTTGCAAGCCTAAGAGCTCAGAAAGTTGCGACTCTTTGTTTGGACGAATGCCACCACCTGCGCAATGAATGGTGGAAAAGTCTGGAAGCCTTTCGCAAGCAGTATGGACCGCTGAAACTCATCTCCCTGACAGCGACACCACCTTATGACAGCGATCCTGAACTCTGGGAACGCTATATCCGTATGTGTGGGGAAATCGACCAAGAAATTACGGTACCTGAACTAGTCAAGGAAGACACTCTTTGCCCTCATCAGGATTTTGTCTATATGTGTTCACCAACAGCTGAAGAGGCGGAACGTCTCAAACGGTTTGAGGAGACTAAGTGGGACTATATTCACCACCTTATAGTCGATCCTGATTTTCAAACATTTGTAGCAGATTCAAAGGTCCTCAAAGGGGATATTTCATCTGATTTGCTCTTAGAAGATCCCAAGTACTTGTCTGCTATGTTGATTTATATGCATTCTCAGGGGTTAACGATTCCTCCCTCTTTACAAAATTTACTGGGAACCCAGAAGCTTCCAGCATTGACCTCCTACTGGCTGGAGACGCTGTTGCAGAGCATACTCTATCAGACTCCAGATTGGTATGATGATCCAGATGGATATAGGAAAAAGTTAGAGGCTGACTTGAAGGCGCGTGGGTTGGTGGAAAAACGTCAGGTTTATCTGGTTAAGTCTAAGGCTTCTGACCAGCTTTTAACCCAATCTCTGGGGAAATTGTCTGCCATCGCTGATATCTTCTGGACAGAGTATGAGAGTCTAGGTCAGGAACTGAGACAGTTAGTACTAGCTGACTATATTCGCAAGGATTTTGCTACCTATCTGGGAGATAATCAGGCAACCATTTCTCAGTTGGGGGTTCTCCCTTATTTTGAAAGCATTCGTCGAAAAGCTCAGGAGCAAGAGATACCTGTGTCTTTGGCTATCTTGTCAGGTAGTGTCGTTATTTTGCCTACCGATGTGGCAGCAGAGTTGAAGGAACTCTTGCCACAGGTTCCTCTTAGTTTCTCATCTATTGGTCACTTGGATCCAAAAGATTATGTGCAGGTTGGTTTTCCTAGCTCAGCTAAGGGAATCGTAGCAGCAGTGACGGAGCTTTTTCAACGAGGGCGGATTCAAGTCCTAGTCGGAACCAAATCTCTCCTCGGAGAGGGTTGGGATGCTCCTTGTGTTAATTCTCTAATACTCGGAAGCTTTGTGGGGAGCTTTATGCTAAGTAACCAGATGCGTGGCCGTGCCATTCGTATCTGGCCGGTACATCCAGAAAAGACAAGTAACATCTGGCATCTGGTAGCCGTTCAAGCGCAAGCACTTATCACTCTTCCTGGTGAGGAGCCTAGACCAGAGAGCGATCAGGATCTGCAGACCTTGTCGCGACGGATGGAGCATTTTCTTGGCTTGGCTTATAATCAGGAGAGTATTGAGACCGGTTTGGATCGTTTGGATTTTCCAAAGCCCCCTTTTAAGAAAAAGCAAATCAGTGAGTATAATGAGCGAGTTAAGAGTCTCTCCAAGGATCGAGCAGGCTTGCGCCAAAAATGGCAAGATGCTCTTGTCGTAGCGGATCAGCTCGAGATAGTTACAGAAGTCGCGACTCAAAAACAGAAGGTCCCAGTCATGCTCTTGCTTGATGCATTAAAATGGGTTCGCATGTCATTGCTCTTGTTGGCAGTAGATTTGTTAGTCTTGCTATTTAGACTGAGACTGATTGGTGTTTGGTGGCTTACAGCAGCCTGTCTCCTCTTTTTGGTCATTGCATCTTGGCGCTACCTCCGTTATAAAAGTCCCTGTAAACGTTTGCAATCTCTGGGTGAGCAGATCCGAAAGGCTCTGCTAGATTCGGGGCATCTAACGGACGATCAATCCCGTGTTCATGTAGAGGAGGACAAGGAAAATTATATGGTTTTCGCCTATCTCAAGGGAGGAAGCATGAGGGACAAGGAGCTGTTTGCGCAGACTGTGGGAGAATTCTTTGCACCAGTGGACAACCAGCGTTATCTCTTGAAGGCAGAGAAAGTCCGACAAGGTCAGTCACCTTACTATGCCGTGCCTAGTCTTTTTGACAAGCACAAGGAAGAAGCACAGAAATTCCTCGACTTTCTGACGCCGACTATCGGACGTTATCATCTCGTCTACACACGAACAGAGGCAGGAAGGAAAACCCTTCTCGAAGCTCGTATCAAAGCTCTCTCTAACAAAAATGACCGTACCTTGACTAAGAAGAAGGTTAAAAGCCGGTTGGAGTAGGGGAGGTAGCTATTCGAAGTTTCGAAGATATGAATTTACTAAAGTTTATATGCATTCTAAACTTAGAATGATAAGAAATACATAAATTTATGAGTATTCTAACCTTCGAATGGTCTATCTGAGAAAGTTTTGAGGTCTTCGAGCTTTCGAATAGTTGTCTTTCCTAAAGTTTAGATGTATTCTAAAGCTAGAAGAGTTAAAATTTGAAAATAGTAAGAGTCTCTATCTGACATACGGGATGTGTATCTAGTCAGATAGAGATTTTCTATTTCTGAAATGACTGATTTACCCTGTAAAAGTAAGAAATAGACTGAAAAAGTGCTGTTGAGATGATAAAGTAGACAGTTGAGCGGATGAGTTTCATAAGTTCAGTGCTATTTGTTAGAATTGTCTTATCAACTTAAAGGAGAAATTTGATGAAGAAAGATAAAGAAAATGATGAGGGTATCTTATCGGACCTTCCTCTATGGGGCCTCCTATTTTTGGTCTGTGTATTACTTCAAGTCTATGTAGGAAAGGACAGACCTTTGATTCAACCTCCTAGACAAGGAAGCATTGTAAAAACAGATCAAAAACAGGTCTATCTTCCTGAACTAATCCAGTCTTTATTTGATAAAGAAAAAACTAAATGAATTCGTTAAATAGAAAGGTTATCATCATGACAAAAACATTTACCATCCGTCCGCTAAGCTATACCAACTTTACTAACCGTGAGTTTGAAAGTCTCATGGTAGATACGGGTCAACTACTAGAAGTTTTTGCCAAGGCACATAAGGACGAGCCTATGTATAGCAAGCATCTCGATTCCTTCAAGAGCAAGCTAGCAGACTTCCAAGGCCAACTCGCTATCGTAGAAAAGAAAGAGGCGACGAACCTGACCGAAGTCGATCGCAATCGTGATAGCGCCCTAGTTGGTCTCTTTACCCTTCATCGAGGATTTGCTAAGATCAAGGAAAGCAAACTCAAAGAAGCCCATGAGACCTTGAAACCAGTTTTTGCCAAGTACAAGGACATCACCAAGCACAGTAATGATGTGGAAACAGCAGAAATCAAGAGTCTGCTCAAAACGCTGAGCGAAGAACCTTACCAAACAGCAGTTACTAGTCTAGGACTGACACCTATGCTACAGGTGGTGATCAGTGCGCAGGAGGAATATGATAAGGTGGAAAGTCAGGCGCGTGCGCATAAGTCTGCTAAGGAAGTCGGCAAGACCAGACAAGTCCGTACTGAACTAACCAGCATCTACGACCTCTTTATGCGCTATACCGCAGCCAGCGCATAAGCCTATCCTGAAAAAGAGCACCTGACCAAACTCCTTAAAGACCTCAACACAATCCGAGATAGTAAACGTCGATTGAGTGGTTCGAGTAAGAAAGATAAGAAAGTTAAAGTAGAAGAAGCAGAACAAGTAGCAGGATAAAAAAACGTCTTTAGATATATTATTATCTAAAGGCGTTTTTTGCTGGATTCGTGGTATAATTTTAGGGAAAGTATAAGGTTATAAAATAATTTATTTTTAGAAAGAGATACTATGGATGATAGATTTGTTACATTAAAGCACATTGATACTTCAGTAGCAGCTAAAAATGTTGCTAAATTACTTGAAGAAAATAAAACTTATTTCTTAAATGGGAACTGGGGTTCTGGAAAAACAGAATTTCTAGTTGAAGTTGGTAAGAATACTAATAAAAAATTAGTTACGATAGACTTTTGGAGATTAAGCGATAACCGCTCAACGATTGAGATTGTTTTTTCAAAATTACATCCGTGGAAATACAAGTTTTTAAGGTTTTTCATAGTTTTATGTGTTGCATTATCAATCCTAATGACAAATGTAGTTGATTTGGGTTTAAGTTCTTTTTTTGAATCTTTTTGTGTTAAATTAATTGTTGGGAGTATTGTTTTATTAGTGGCAATATATCAATTTTTTAAAATCAAATCAGATGGTTTTTACAGTTATTTATTAACTTCTAAATGTCTGCCATTATCTCAAAAAGTATTAGTTATTGATGATTTTGATCGAATGTCTAACAAACAACAAGAGGAGAGTTATAAAATTTTTAGTTTACTCAGTGGCAAGCTTCCGATTGTTTTTGTAGGAGACATTGAGAAAGTACATCTTAAAGACAATAATTTTCTTTCTAAAATAATTGATAGAAGGATAGAGCTACCATTTGTTCTTCATCCATCAAATATTTGGCAAGATTATTTTGACTTGCTAGGAAAGAAATTTAGTACGAGATTGTCTGATGATTTTTGGAGAAGGTTTAGTTTTGAAAATAGAAACTTGCGAGATAGAAATCATTTTAATGACTATGTCAATCAAGAATTCTTTTCAAGGGGGAAACTAGGACATGTTCAGGAGGAACAGCAACTTTGGATTATCTATACCTACCTTTTTTATCCTGAATTATATAAACAATTATTAAAGGCTGAAGAAATAAAAGTCAAGGATGATGAAAAAATTAGTTTTACATGGCTGTTCAGGTTTGGACGAAGCATACAAGAAATACTGTCCGACATTCAACAATCAGATCTTAACCAATATCCACCAAACTATAAAATGAATAGCTCGGCCTATTTTCTTTATGAAGAATCTCTAAATCGTACAAAAGAGGAATTGGATACATTACTTGAGACAGATAGTGAAGAATTATCAAGAGAATTAAGAGAGGGGAATCATAAGACTGATTTTTATCAATATCTCTCAAGTGAATATAAATCTTTTTCCGAAAATCAGAAAGCTAAATTACTACGTATTACCATACAAGAATCTCTTAAATCTTATAATAGCCCTGCAATGGACTATATTGTTGCAGAAAAGTTAAATGAAAAAATTCCTCGATATGAGAGGAATAGTCCTTTAAGCAAGGAAATAATAGCTAGAATTGTAGATTTTTGGGAAACTATTCTGAGAAAAGAAGGTTTGGATACGTCTGAGATACTTTATTTTATGGAAAAACATAGAGTGCTGACCTTCTATGATTTGGGACTTCACTATACAAAACTAGAAATAAATAATGAAAATTTCGCTAAGCTAAGACGAAAAGATTTCTTCCTCTTGACCTATCTTAGTGTAGTTAATAAATTTGAGGAATTTAACACATGGGGTAGCAGCATATGGAATGCAATAGGGTGTTTTGAGGATAAGGAATTTTTGTCATTTTGGAAAATCCTAGGAATTCTTTCAAGTGACGGAGATTATTTTGACTTTGATAAAATTCCAGAAAATATGACTTACACTCTTTGGATAGGTAAATACACTTTTGAACCTCCACGTGATTTTGTGGACTTTAAGGAGGACGTTATTGAAAAGATTCGTCCGAGACTTGAGCATCTGAAATCAAAAGGATTTACGTTTGTAGAAGAAATAGATGGAGAACATAGACGTAGGGATTAGGATTTTAAAATTTGGGAATTTTTTCTAATTCATTACTTATTTTTAACCGTTATACTAAAGTTAATTTTTAGCAGTGAAAATATTATAAATTTTAGCAGTGAAAATATTATAAAATAGAAAGAAAATACATTTCCTTAATAAAATTAAGATAAAATTTTGTTTCCATATTTCCTGGAAACTGATAGAAAGTAAGGAGAAACATGGAACAAATTAACCAAAAATCCCAGTGTCAGCAACTCTGGGCTAGAAAAAAATACCTCGTTTTGAGCCATTCCAGCAATATTTACAATGAGATTCGCCAATATCTCAAGAATGAAGTGGTGGAGATCAGCCATGTTCAAAACCTCATTGACCGTGCTTGCCAGATTCCAGAACATAGAGGTCAGGTTTGCAATGCCTTTCAGCATATTTGGGGCTATTTCAAAAAGAAAGCGACAGATGCTGAGCGCAAGGACTATATGCTCCTGCTGGATCGCTACCGCTTTGGTCAGGCTTCTAAGGAAGACTTGATTGCTAAGACTCGAGACTTGCTTGATCGCTATCCAAATACCTACTTGCAACATTCGACATTACTGAAAGGAGACTCCCATGAGACTTTGGCATGAGGCTTTGATTTCACAACTTCCCCGTCCTCAGCTCTTGGGGCAACATCGAGAATGCTGCGCCTTGCGTGGTAATGGCTGGGGCAGAAAGCATGCGACGGTTGACTATGTCTTTACCCATTCGCCCTATCGTCTCTATGCCTACCATGACTTGATCATGAAGGAGATGGCTAACCGTGGCTATAATGTCAGTCCAGAATGGCTGGATAAGAACTACCGTGGCAAGACCTGCTCTCCTTATCAAGACTTAGCAGAGGAGAAGCTAGGCAAGCCCATCTATAGTGAGCATGATGACTCCTACTATAATGAGTGTCTGGCTAATCTCCGTGACAAGGGGATAGACCTATAGTCTTTTCTAATAACAAGCTATAGTCAGCTGTCAGTTCACTATTATTTCGCGAAGAGCTAACAACTTTGAAAGGCTACTAATCTATATCTATCAAAGGATTTGGGGAATCTTCTCTAAATCTTTTTTTGTACTTTAAATCGTGATATAGTTTCAAGCTATATCAAAGCCTAATTTTTTACAATTATACAGGCGCTTTCTTTTCTGTTAAGATAGTTTCAACAACAAATTTTGGAGGACACATCATGTCAACTACGATCATCGGTTTCCCTCGTTTGGGTGAATTCCGCGAATTAAAATTTACAACTGAAAAATACTTTAGAAAAGAAATCTCAGAAGAAGAACTCCTTGCAGCAGCAAAAGAATTGCGTGCGAAACACTGGAACATCGTCAAAGAAAAAGGCATCACTGAAATTCCATCAAACGACTTTTCTCACTATGACAACTTCCTCGATGCAGCTTTCCTTTTCAACGTGGTACCTGCTTCAGTTCAAAACTTGGACTTGTCTGACCTTGAGCGCTACTTCGCTTTGGGTCGTGGTTACCAAGGAGAAAAAGGGGATGTTCGTGCCCTTCCGATGAAGAAATGGTTCAACACTAACTACCACTACATCGTTCCTAAGTTTGAAAAAGACACTCAAGTAAAATTGGCTGGTCACAAGATCTTTGATGAATTCCAAGAAGCCAAAGAACTTGGATTGAACACTCGTCCTGTTCTTGTAGGACCATTCACTTTCCTTCAATTATCAGACTTTGAAGAAGGCGTAAAAGCAGAAGACTTCGTAGACAGCTTTGTCGTAGCTTACCAAGAAGTTTTTGCGAAATTGGCTGAACTTGGTGCAACTCGAATCCAACTTGACGAAGCTGCTCTTGTCAAAGATTTGACAGCTGAAGAAAAAGCTCTCTTCTTGAACCTCTACAACAAGCTTTTGGCTGACAAGAAAGGTCTTGAAGTCTTGCTTCAAACTTACTTTGGTGATGTTCGTGATGTCTATACTGATCTTGTGAACTTGCCAGTAGATGCCATTGGTTTGGACTTCGTTGAAGGTAAGAAAACTCTTGAACTTGTTAAAGGTGGTTTTCCAGCTGATAAGACTCTTTATGCAGGGATTGTCAACGGTAAGAACATCTGGCGCAACAACTACGAAAAGAGCTTGGCTGTTCTTGAGCAAATCCCAGCTGAAAACATCGTTTTGACAAGCTCATGTTCCCTTCTTCATGTGCCATTTACAACTGCTAACGAAGAATTTGAACCAGCTATCTTGAACCACTTTGCTTTTGCAGTTGAAAAATTGGATGAGATCCGTGATTTGGATGCTATCCGCAACGGTCAAGGTGAACAAGCTCTTGCAGCTAACAAAGAACTCTTTGCGACTGAGCGTGTGGGTGAAAATACTGAACTTCGTGCCCGTATTGCTGGATTGACAGATGCAGACTACACTCGTTTGCCAGCCTTTGCAGAACGTGAAGCGATCCAAGAAGAAACCTTCAAACTTCCAGCTCTTCCAACAACAACGATCGGTTCATTCCCTCAAACTAAGGAAGTTCGTGCTAAACGTTTGGCCTTCCGTAAGGGTGAATTATCACAAGAAGAATACGATGCCTTTCTTGCTGAAACCATCGACGAATGGATCAAATGGCAAGAAGAAGTTGGATTTGACGTGCTTGTACACGGTGAGTTCGAGCGTAACGACATGGTTGAGTACTTCGGTCAAAACTTGTCAGGTTACCTCTTCTCTAAGAATGGTTGGGTACAATCATACGGTATGCGTGGGGTGAAACCACCAATCATCTGGGGTGATGTGACTCGTCTCAACCCAATCACTGTGAAATGGTCTAGCTACGCACAAAGTCGTACTGACAAACCTGTTAAGGGTATGTTGACTGGACCGGTTACCATCCTTAACTGGTCATTCCCACGTGAAGACATCTCTATCAAGGATTCTACTCTTCAAATCGCACTTGCCATCAAGGATGAAGTGCTTGACCTTGAAGCTGCAGGTGTGAAAATCATCCAAATCGACGAGGCTGCTCTTCGTGAAAAATTGCCACTCCGTCGTAGCGACTGGTACGAAGACTACCTTGACTGGGCTATTCCAGCCTTCCGCTTGGTACACTCTACAGTTGCACCAGATACTCAAATCCACACTCACATGTGTTACTCAGAATTTACAGATATCATCCCAGCTATCGACAACATGGATGCGGACGTTATTTCCTTTGAAGCAAGCCGTTCAAACCTTGAAATCTTGGACGAACTCAAAGCGAAAAACTTCCAAACAGAAGTGGGACCTGGGGTTTACGATATCCACTCTCCTCGTGTGCCAAATGAAGGCGAAATAGACCACACAATCGATGCTATTCTTGCTAAAGTTCCAAGCAAGAAAGTTTGGATCAACCCTGACTGTGGTTTGAAAACACGTGGTATTCCAGAAACAAAAGAAAGCTTGATCCGCCTTGTCGAAGCAGCAAAAACTGCGCGTGAGAAATTGTAAGATAAGATTTCTCTCGTGACACTGACTGTTCGAGGAACTGCTTGGCCCAAGCCGGCTCAGCAATCATGAAATCAAAAAGAAAAGGATAATGACTATGTCACGCCAAACGCCGTCACTTTCATTTGAAGTGTTCCCTCCAAACCCAGCTGTGGGTAATGATAATATTATTTCTGCTCTTCAAGATATGCGGGAGCTGACACCGCACTTTATCAGTGTGACTGCCAGCAATAATAAATTTAATATCAAGGAAACGACGGTTCGTTTGGCTGACTTTATCCAGAATGATTTGGCGATTCCAACCATTGCCCACTTGCCAGCTATCTATCTAACCAAGGACAAGGTTGCAGAAACCATTGCGGACTTGGACAAGGTCGGGGTACAGAAAATCTTGGCCTTGCGTGGGGATATTATCCCTGATGTGGAGCCTCAAAAGGATTTCCGCTACGCAACGGACTTGATCGAGTTCATCAAGGAACAAGCCCCTCACTTTGATATTATCGGAGCTTGTTACCCAGAGGGACACCCAGATTCTCCAAATCAAATCTCAGATATTCAAAATCTCAAGAAGAAAGTGGATGCAGGCTGTTCAAGCCTTGTAACGCAACTTTTCTTTGATAATGAGCGTTTCTATGATTTCCAAGACAAGTGTACCTTGGCAGGGATTGATGTTCCTATTCATGCGGGGATTATGCCAATTCTTAACCGTAACCAAGCACTTCGTCTCTTGAAAACGTGTGAGAATATCCACCTTCCACGTAAATTTAAGGCTATCTTAGACAAGTATGAGCATGACCCTGAGTCGCTCAGAGCAGCAGGACTTGCCTATGCCGTGGATCAGATCGTGGACTTGGTGACCCAGGATGTCGCAGGTGTGCATCTCTACACCATGAACAATGCTGAAACAGCCAAATACATCCACCAAGCAACCCATGCCTTGTTTAATCATCAGTCTTTAGGGTAATCGATTCTTTAACCACTGAGACGACAGCTTGTCATTTACATGCTTTTAAATGAAAAATGACAGTTGCGAAAGCCAAAGAATTTTCTAAATAAAATAAACAACAAACCATTCCTCTTTTCATGGGGGAATGGTTCCTTTTTAATAGAAAAGCCCGCACTTTTTAAGAAAAATATGATAAAATAGACTCTGTACGTACTTGATACAAAGATGAGGGTATTTAGGTTGTAGAAGTTTGTTTAAAGTGGATTATTTTTTAAACAAAATATGATAATAGGTGTCTCAAAAAACACGAACGGAGTGAGTATTTAAAAGATATTTCACGCTATAGTGGTATCCTAGAGAATAACTCTGTTATTTTCTAGGACGGAATTTTTTAGACTTCAGGCTAAAAAATAAGGGATGAAATTCCGAAGGAAGTTGCTCCCGTCCGCACTATTCCAGTGAAATATCAAAAAAACTACTTAATTGAATTTTGGTCTCATTTCTTAGGAAAAAAGATAAGCTTCCTAGCACTCATCGAGTGCGACGTCACCTTCCTATTTTTCTACAGAAATGTTCGGCAAACCGAACCGTCCAAAATATCTTGATCTTTGTAGGCAAGGCGTATAATTTCATCAATCCAAAGGGGATTAAAATGACAAAACAAGTGTTTCAAACGACTTTTGCGGGTCGTGAGTTAATCGTAGAGACTGGTCAGGTTGCTAAGCAAGCAAATGGCTCTGTTGTCGTCCGTTACGGTGAGTCAACTGTCTTGACTGCTGCCGTTATGTCTAAGAAAATGGCAACTGGGGATTTCTTCCCACTTCAAGTCAACTACGAAGAAAAAATGTATGCGGCTGGGAAGTTTCCTGGTGGTTTTATGAAACGTGAAGGGCGTCCTTCGACAGATGCAACTTTGACAGCGCGTTTGATTGACCGTCCAATCCGTCCTATGTTTGCGGAAGGTTTCCGTAACGAAGTGCAAGTCATCAATACGGTTCTTTCTTACGATGAAAATGCCTCTGCTCCAATGGCAGCTATGTTTGGTTCATCCTTGGCACTTTCTATCTCAGACATTCCGTTTGACGGTCCAATCGCTGGGGTACAAGTGGGTTATGTCGATGGCCAAATCATCATCAACCCTACTCAAGAACAGGCAGAGCAATCGCTTCTTGAATTGACAGTAGCTGGGACCAAACACGCTATCAACATGGTTGAGTCTGGTGCCAAAGAATTGTCAGAAGAAATCATGTTGGAAGCCCTTCTGAAAGGGCACGAAGCAGTCAAAGAATTGATTGCCTTCCAAGAAGAAATCGTTGCGGCAGTCGGTAAAGAAAAAGCAGAAGTGGAATTGCTTCATGTAGACGCTGACTTGCAAGCTGAAATCATTGCAGCTTACAACAGCGACCTCCAAAAAGCGGTCCAAGTAGAAGAAAAATTAGCTCGTGAAGCTGCAACTCAAGCAGTTAAAGACCAAGTAACAGCGGTTTACGAAGAAAAATATGCAGACCATGAAGAATTTGACCGTATCATGCGTGATGTGGCTGAAATCTTGGAACAAATGGAACACGCTGAAGTGCGCCGTTTGATTACGGAAGACAAGGTGCGTCCTGACGGTCGTAAGGTTGATGAAATCCGTCCTTTGGATGCGCAGGTTGACTATCTTCCTCGTGTGCACGGTTCAGGTCTCTTTACTCGTGGCCAAACTCAAGCTCTTTCAGTCTTGACCTTGGCTCCGATGGGAGAAACTCAAATCATCGATGGTTTGGATCCAGAGTACAAGAAACGCTTTATGCACCACTATAACTTCCCTCAATACTCTGTAGGGGAAACAGGTCGTTACGGTGCGCCTGGTCGTCGTGAAATTGGTCATGGGGCTCTCGGTGAACGTGCTCTTGCTCAAGTCTTGCCAAGTTTGGAAGAATTTCCATACGCTATCCGCTTGGTAGCAGAAGTCTTAGAATCAAACGGTTCATCTTCTCAAGCCTCTATCTGTGCGGGAACGCTTGCCCTTATGGCTGGTGGTGTGCCAATCAAGGCACCAGTGGCTGGTATTGCCATGGGTCTTATCTCAGATGGAAATAACTACACAGTATTGACAGATATCCAAGGGTTGGAAGACCACTTTGGAGATATGGACTTTAAGGTTGCTGGTACTCGTGACGGGATTACAGCTCTTCAAATGGATATCAAGATTCAAGGAATTACTGCAGAAATCTTGACTGAGGCCCTTGCTCAAGCCAAGAAAGCTCGTTTTGAAATCCTTGATGTCATCGAAGCGACTATTCCAGAAGTTCGTCCAGAATTGGCTCCAACTGCTCCAAAAATTGATACTATCAAGATTGATGTGGACAAAATCAAGATTGTCATCGGTAAGGGTGGAGAAACCATCGACAAGATTATCGCTGAAACAGGCGTTAAGATTGATATCGACGAAGAAGGTAATGTTTCTATCTACTCTAGCGATCAAGATGCCATTAACCGTACCAAAGAAATCATTGCTGGTTTGGTTCGTGAAGCCAAAGTGGATGAAGTTTACCATGCGAAGGTTGTTCGTATCGAGAAATTTGGTGCCTTTGTCAACCTCTTTGATAAGACAGATGCACTTGTGCACATTTCTGAAATGGCTTGGACTCGTACCAACCGTGTTGAGGACTTGGTAGCTATCGGTGATGAAGTCGATGTTAAGGTTATCAAGATTGATGAAAAAGGCCGTATCGATGCCTCTATGAAAGTTCTTCTTCCTCGTCCGCCAAAACCTGAGCATGATGAAAAAGGCGAAAAGTCTGAGCGACCTCACCGTCCACGTCATCACAAGGACCACAAACCTAAGAAAGAATTTACAGAAACACCAAAAGATTCAGAATAAGAAAAGGAGAAATGTATGGGATGGTGGCGCGAAACCATTGATATTGTAAAAGAAAATGATCCAGCGGCACGCAACAGTTTGGAAGTTTTGCTAACTTATCCAGGTGTCAAGGCCTTAGCTGCCCACCGTCTCTCGCATTTTCTCTGGAAGCACGGCTTCAAACTCCTGGCTCGGATGCACAGTCAGTTTTGGCGCTTTTGGACCCAGATTGAGATTCATCCGGGTGCTCAGATAGAATCAGGTGTCTTTATCGACCATGGTTCAGGATTGGTGATTGGAGAGACAGCGATTGTTGAAAAAGGCGTTCTTCTCTATCACGGAGTGACTCTTGGTGGGACTGGTAAGGATGTTGGCAAACGCCATCCGACTGTGCGTAAAGGAGCTCTCATATCAGCCCATGCCCAAGTCATCGGACCTGTAGAAATCGGTGAAAATGCCAAAGTCGGTGCTGCTGCAGTAGTCGTGGCAGACGTACCTAGTGATGTAACGGTTGTCGGAATCCCAGCTAAGATCGTCCGAGTTCATGGACAGAAAGATGAACCAACGATTCACGAAGTCGAAGAAAAACGGGAGTACTACGTCAATAAACTAGAGCAGGCTAGAGAAGCCAGCCACCATTCGTCAAGTTTGTAGGAAAGGGTGGCAAAGTTATCGAGGTGAAGTATGACAGGAGGTAAGAACTATGTCAGATTTATCAGATGCAATTTTGAACCAGGCAGTTCTTGAGTTGCAAGAACACTTGGATGGTCTTGCTAAGGAGCGCTTTATTAAACTGCCACCTAGCCACCAGCGAGAATGGGCTCATTATATCAGTGAAGCCAAAAAAGATGAGACCAAGCTGCGCCGTCTAAATAAAATGAAGGCGGATTTGCTGGAGCCTTAAAGAAAGAGAAGTTATGCTATTAGAGGAATTTGAAGATGTAGCAGCAGTTATTGAGCCAACTGAAAAGCCAGTCCATGACAAGGGAGAGGTATGCGAAACCATCATCTTGTCCTTTAATGGCGAAATTCTGAAACGTTTGATTGAGTCAGAAGATGTCTATCCGGGGGGCTATTTGAAAAGCATAAACGGCCATCATCCATGGTATATTTATGGCCAAGGTCCTAGCAAACTAGCAGTTATGTTGGCTCCAATTGGGGCTCCTATGATAGTTGGCCAACTGGAGGAATTGGTAGCTAGAGGCTTCAAAAATTTTATCATTTTAGGTTCCTGTGGCGTTTTGGACCGCTCAATTGAGGCGGATAAAATTATCCTGCCTGCAGCCGCATTGCGAGATGAAGGAACTAGCTATCACTATGCCCCACCGGGTGACGAAGTCACCTATGACGAGTCTCTGCTGATCGAGCTGGAAGCCATCTTTGACAAGCACAATATTGAGCATATCCGCACTAAGTCTTGGACGACCGATGCCTTTTATCGAGAAACGCCAGATAAGGTCAAGCGTCGCTTGGCTGCTGGTGCACAAGTGGTGGATATGGAAGCTTCAGCTATCATGGCTTGGAGTCAATTTCGCAAGAGCAAGGTCTATCAATTCTTCTACACAGCTGACTATGTGGATCATCATAACCGAATCTGGGATGCCCGCCATGAAGAGCGGACAGCTGATGCCATGACTTTTTTCACTATCGCTTTGAAAATAGCAAAGGAACTAGAAAGGTAACTACAAGAATGGCAGTATATTTTTACGGCTGTATCACCATGGATGGCTACTTGGCTGACAGCCAGCACAGGATAGACTGGCTGCATCAGCTTGGTTCTGTAGAGGATACAGGCTATGATGACTTTTACAGGCAAATGGATATCACCATCATGGGCAAGCGGACCTTTGAGGAAATCCAAGATTTGCAAGATGTAGAAAGTTTTTATCAAGCTACGGAAAACTATGTCTTTACGCATGATAGGCACCTGCCTGTCAGCAATTACCAGCCAGTAGCTGGGGATGTGGTGGACTTTGTTCGCCAGATTGACAAAGGCAAAAATGTCTTTGTGATTGGTGGTAATTCCTTAGTAGGACCCATCTTGGATGCGGATCTTTTCGACCACCTCATTATTCAGATAGCACCCCTTATCCTAGGAAAGGGGGTTCCCCTCTTTACCCAAGAGGAAGGGCAGCGCTTTTACCAACTGGATAGCCTCAGATAATTTGGCCCATTTGCAGAGCTGGTTTTCAGCCGAAAAAGTCAGAAATAGAGAAGGGAGTGGACCGCATGATTAAAATTTACGACACCATGACCCGCAGCCTACGTGAATTTGTGCCCATTGAAGAGGGCAAGGTTCGCATGTATGTCTGCGGTCCGACGGTTTATAACTATATCCATGTCGGCAATGCC
This sequence comes from Streptococcus oralis subsp. oralis, assembly GCF_002096595.1. Classification (GTDB taxonomy): domain Bacteria; phylum Bacillota; class Bacilli; order Lactobacillales; family Streptococcaceae; genus Streptococcus; species Streptococcus oralis_D. Next base: position 804,565 of record NZ_NCUR01000010.1, on the reverse strand, counting down.
CGCTCAACAGTAGCTTTTGACACAGTTCGTCGCTATTTTGAGTATCGGGGATTTGAGGTCAATTATATTTCCAATTTTACAGATGTAGACGATAAGATTATCAACCGTGCCAAGGAAGAAGGTATCACGCCTCTGGAGGTTGCGGACAAGTATATTGCTGCCTTTCGTGAGGATGTGACAGCCTTAGGCGTGAAACCTGCGACTCGCCATCCGCGTGTAGTGGAGTTTATGGCGGACATTATCCGCTTTGTGGAAGACTTGATTGAAAAAGGCTTTGCCTACGAGAGTCAAGGAGATGTTTACTTCCGAGTGGAAAAATCCCATAACTATGCTAAGTTGGCTAACAAAACCTTGGAAGATTTGGAGCTGGGTGCTTCAGGTCGTACCGATGAAGAAACGGCTCGCAAGGAAAATCCTGTAGACTTTGCCCTTTGGAAAGCTACAAAACCAGGCGAGATTTCTTGGGACAGTCCTTGGGGACCTGGTCGTCCGGGTTGGCATATCGAGTGTTCGGTCATGTCAACTGAGATTTTGGGCGATACCATTGATATTCACGGTGGGGGAGCTGATCTGGAGTTTCCGCATCATACCAATGAAATTGCCCAGTCAGAAGCCAAAACAGGCAAGACTTTCGCCAACTACTGGATGCATAATGGCTTTGTCAATATCGACAACGTCAAGATGTCTAAGTCCTTGGGCAACTTTATCACCGTACACGATGCCCTCAAAACTCTTGATGGCCAAGTGCTTCGTTTCTTCTTTGCCACTCAGCATTACCGTAAACCAATCAACTTTACGGAAAAAGCAGTGCATGATGCCGAGACCAATCTCAAATATCTGAAGAACACTTACGAGCAACCATTTTCTGGGACTGTAGATGCTCAAGAATTGCAAGCCTTTAAAGACAAGTTTGTAGCAGCTATGGATGAGGATTTCAACTCCGCCAACGGTATCACAGTTGTCTTTGAAATGGCCAAGTGGATCAACTCTGGCAACTATGATGCAAGTGTTAAGAAAGCTCTTGCAGATATGTTGGAAGTCTTTGGAATTGTCTTTGTTGAGGAAGTTTTGGATGCAGAGATCGAAGCCTTGATCCAAAAACGTCAAGAAGCGCGTGCCAATCGTGACTTTGCGACAGCAGACCAAATCCGTGATCAATTGGCTGCTCAAGGAATTAAGCTCCTTGACACCAAGGATGGAGTGAGGTGGTCTCGTGATTGATGTCAATCTCATTAACGGGATTGCGTTGGCTTTTGAGGGAGATGCAGTTTATTCCATGTATATCCGTCGCCATCTCATCCTTAAAGGCATGACCAAACCCAACAAGCTCCACCAAGAGGCGACCAAGTATGTCTCGGCCAAGGCTCAGGCTCGCCTGATTTCCCTGATGTTGGAGGAGCAAGTCCTGACGGAAAAAGAAGAAGAAATCTACAAACGTGGTCGCAATACCAATAGCCACACAAAGGCTAAAAATGCTGATGTGGTGACTTACCGCATGTCTACAGGTTTTGAAGCAGTGATGGGCTATCTCCATCTGACTGAAAATATGGAGCGTCTAGAGACCTTGATTTCGTGGTGCATCCAAAAAGTGGAGGGCTAGAATATGATTGCAAAGGAATTACAAGACTGGTTTCCTGAAGCTCAGATTTCAGATCAGCCGATTGAGAAACCAGGCTATCTTACTCTCCCTTTAGCTTCTCAGCAGTGGATTTTACTGGAGGAAGCTGGGCTCAGCGAGCGTGAAAAGCAGTTGGTTGCCCTTTTAACCCAGCAGGAGCAGGCTCGTTCGCTCAATCCTTGGTATTCCTATCTGATCGAGGGGAAGGGGCAGGCACCGCAAACTTTCAAAAAGATTCAGCTGGTTTATTGCCATCTTTCCTATTTCCAACAGGAAAATCTATCCTCTTGGCTAGACATGATGCGGACTCTTTTTCCCAACTGCCAGACAGTGCTACAGGTCGGGGCTCAGGATTATGTTTTTGTCCTCCAGCAAGATAAATACAGCTCTGTCCGCTCAATCTTATCTGATACGATTGAAGCGGTTGAGTATGACTTTGGCCTTCGTCTGTCGATCATGTTAGGGCAGGTGTGGCCTCAGACAGGCCCTCAAGCCCTATCAGACTTGATCAAAGCGGAGCGGGATTTGTTTAAGACTTGGTGGCGCCAAGGTCACCAAGGTGTACACACCTTTTCACAGCTCTATCTATGGAGTATGGGAGAAAGGATTGTGGACCTGAGAGTCATTAAAGAATGTCTGCACCAGATGATTTTGGATCAGGATCAGATTCAGGAAATTATCCTTTCTCTCTGGGAAAATAGTGCTGTCCTAACTAAAACAGCCCAGCAACTCTATCTACACCGCAATTCTCTCCAATACAAGATTGACAAATGGGAAGAATTGACAGGGCTTCAGTTGAAGGAGTTAACGGATCTTACCTTGTGTTATCAGTTGATTTTACCAGATATTCTTTAAAGTTTTGTGCAAGTTGCACAGAACTTTTTTATTTTTTTGGTCACCTTGCCATAGAAATGTAAAGCGTTTTCATCTATAATAAAACTATCAAAAGACAAAAGGAGTTCACCTCGATGGTAGAATTAAATCTTAAAAATATTTACAAAAAATATCCAAACAGCGAACACTATTCAGTTGAAGACTTCAACTTGGACATCAAAGACAAAGAATTTATCGTTTTCGTAGGTCCTTCAGGATGTGGTAAATCAACAACTCTTCGTATGATTGCTGGTCTTGAAGACATTACAGAAGGTACTGCATCTATCGATGGCGTGGTTGTTAACGACGTAGCTCCAAAAGACCGTGACATTGCCATGGTATTCCAAAACTACGCTCTTTACCCACACATGACTGTATATGACAACATGGCTTTCGGTTTGAAATTGCGCAAATACAGCAAAGAAGACATCGACAAACGTGTGCAAGAAGCGGCAGCAATCCTTGGTTTGAAAGAATTCTTGGATCGTAAACCTGCTGACCTTTCAGGTGGTCAACGTCAACGTGTTGCCATGGGTCGTGCCATCGTCCGTGATGCAAAAGTGTTCTTGATGGACGAACCTTTGTCAAACTTGGATGCCAAACTTCGTGTATCTATGCGTGCTGAAATTGCGAAAATCCACCGTCGTATCGGTGCTACAACCATCTACGTAACTCACGACCAAACAGAAGCGATGACATTGGCAGACCGTATCGTTATCATGTCAGCTACTAAGAACCCTGCTGGTACAGGTACTATCGGACGTGTTGAACAAATCGGTACCCCTCAAGAAGTTTACAAAAACCCAGTTAACAAATTTGTAGCAGGATTTATCGGAAGCCCAGCTATGAACTTCATCAATGTGAAATTGGTCGGTAGCGAAATTGTTTCTGACGGTTTCCGTTTGAAAGTGCCAGAAGGTGCTTTGAAAGTTCTTCGTGACAAAGGCTACGAAGGAAAAGAATTGATTTTCGGTATCCGTCCAGAAGATGTGAATGCAGAACCTGCTTTCCTTGAAACATTCCCAGAATCAGTTGTCAAAGCTACTATCTCAGTATCAGAATTGCTTGGTTCAGAATCTCACCTTTACTGCCAAGTTGGTAAAGACGAATTTGTTGCCAAAGTGGATGCTCGTGACTACTTGCAAACAGGTGCAACAGTTGAACTTGGATTTGACTTGAACAAAGCACACTTCTTCGATGTAGAAACTGAAAAAACAGTCTACTAAGCAAATGAAATGTCAAAACACTGCTAGAGAAATCTGGCAGTGTTTTTTAATGATTGGTATTGGCATAAAAACAGGCTTTTCTAGTTTTCATATCCTTAAAAAAGTGATAAAATGGTAGGAAGAATTGGAGAGTATAGATGCCGAAAGAAGTGAATTTGACGGGCGATCAGGTAGTCGCTTTAACGAGAGAATATTTAACAAAGGAAGACGTTGCTTTTGTACAAAAAGCATTGATTTACGCAGTTGATTGTCATAGTGGGCAGTTTCGGAAATCAGGTGAGCCCTATATTATCCATCCCATTCAGGTAGCAGGAATTCTGGCTAAGCTCAAGCTGGATGCCGTAACCGTTGCCTGTGGTTTTTTGCATGACGTTGTTGAAGACACAGATGCGACACTGGATGATCTAGAGAGAGAGTTTGGTCATGATGTTCGGATTATCGTTGATGGGGTGACCAAGCTTGGTAAGGTTGAGTACAAATCACTCGAGGAACAATTGGCTGAAAATCACCGCAAGATGCTTATGGCCATGTCAGAGGATATCCGTGTTATCTTGGTTAAATTATCGGACCGTTTGCACAATATGCGGACTCTCAAACACCTGAGAAAGGACAAGCAAGAACGTATCTCCAGAGAAACCATGGAAATTTACGCACCACTTGCTCATCGTCTAGGGATTTCCAGTGTCAAGTGGGAGTTGGAAGATCTATCTTTCCGTTACCTCAATCCAACTGAGTTTTACAAGATCACCCACATGATGAAGGAAAAACGCAGAGAACGTGAGGCTCTGGTCGATGAAGTCGTAACCAAGTTGGAGGACTATGCTACCGAACGCAATCTCAAAGGGAAAATCTATGGTCGTCCTAAGCATATCTATTCGATCTACCGCAAGATGCAGGATAAGAAGAAACGCTTTGAGGAAATTTATGACCTGATTGCCATTCGCTGTATCTTAGATACCCAGAGTGATGTCTATGCCATGCTGGGTTATGTGCATGAACTTTGGAAACCTATGCCAGGCCGCTTCAAAGACTATATCGCCAATCGTAAGGCCAACGGTTACCAGTCTATCCATACAACTGTTTATGGACCAAAAGGGCCGATTGAATTCCAGATTCGTACTAAAGAAATGCACGAAGTGGCTGAGTACGGGGTTGCGGCTCACTGGGCTTATAAGAAAGGCATTAAAGGGCAGGTCAACAGCAAGGAATCTGCTATTGGGATGAACTGGATTAAGGAGATGATGGAGCTCCAAGACCAGGCTGATGATGCCAAGGAATTTGTGGACTCTGTTAAAGAAAACTATCTGGCGGAGGAGATTTACGTCTTTACTCCAGATGGTGCGGTTCGCTCCCTTCCAAAAGATTCAGGACCGATTGACTTTGCCTATGAAATCCATACCAAAGTCGGTGAAAAAGCGACTGGTGCCAAGGTCAATGGCCGTATGGTTCCGCTGACAACCAAGCTCAAGACAGGGGATCAGGTTGAAATTATCACCAATCCCAACTCCTTTGGTCCGAGTCGTGACTGGCTCAACATGGTCAAGACCAGCAAGGCGCGCAACAAGATTCGTCAGTTCTTTAAAAATCAAGACAAGGAATTATCCGTTAACAAGGGCCGTGAAATGTTGATGGCCCAGTTCCAAGAAAACGGCTATGTAGCCAATAAGTTTATGGACAAGCGTCATATGGACGAGGTCCTTCAAAAGACCAGCTACAAGACAGAAGAAGCTCTCTATGCAGCCATTGGTTTTGGAGAAATTGGCGCTATTACCGTCTTTAACCGTTTGACCGAAAAGGAACGCCGCGAGGAAGAACGTGCCAAGGCCAAGGCGGAAGCAGAAGAGCTTGTCAAAGGTGGCGAAGTTAAGGTTGAAAACAAAGAAACCCTCAAGGTCAAGCATGAGGGAGGTGTGGTGATTGAAGGTGCCTCAGGTCTCTTAGTGCGGATTGCTAAGTGTTGTAATCCAGTGCCGGGTGACGACATTGTCGGCTACATTACTAAGGGACGCGGTGTAGCTATTCACCGTGTGGACTGTATGAATCTCCGTGCCCAAGAAAACTACGAGCAACGTCTCCTTGATGTGGAGTGGGAAGATCAATTCTCAAGCAAGGAATACACCGCCCACATCGATATCTATGGTCTCAACCGTACAGGGCTCTTAAATGATGTTCTGCAAGTTCTCTCCAACACAACTAAGAATATCTCAACCGTTAATGCTCAACCAACCAAGGATATGAAATTTGCTAATATCCATGTCTCCTTTGGTATTTCCAACCTCTCTACACTGACCACAGTCGTGGACAAGATTAAGAGTGTGCCAGAGGTCTACTCTGTCAAACGGACCAACGGCTAATTCTCCCTTCAGTTACTAGAAAGGCTATTATGAAAATCATTATCCAACGGGTTAAAAAAGCTCAAGTCAGTATCGAAGGTCAGGTTCATGGAAAGATCAATCAGGGACTCTTATTGCTGGTCGGTGTAGGCCCAGAGGACCAAGAGGAAGATTTGGACTATGCTGTGAGAAAGCTCGTCAACATGCGGATTTTTTCAGACGCAGAAGGCAAGATGAATCTGTCTGTCAAGGATATTGAAGGGGAAATCCTTTCTATTTCCCAGTTTACCCTCTTTGCGGATACCAAGAAAGGCAATCGTCCCGCCTTTACAGGTGCAGCCAAGCCGGATATAGCAACTGCCTTCTATGAGTTTTTCAATCAAAAGCTAGCTCAGGAAGTACCTGTTCAGACAGGCATCTTTGGAGCGGATATGCAGGTGGAGCTGGTAAATGATGGGCCAGTTACCATCATTCTTGATACTAAAAATAGATAAGAAAACCAAGCCCAGTTGGCTTGGTTTTTGTTTATAGACACTCCCAGAAGGCGATGTGTTTGTTGTAAAAGTCGGGATAGTTTTCTCTTAGGTGGCTAGCCGTCATATAATATAAAGTAGAATGACAGGAAGTAAAGACTGGAGTAAGAGAGTAGAAATATTGAGGGTCAGTGATGGCTAAAAAGACAAATAATAGAAAATCGCTGATGAGCACTCCTAAATAGTAGAAGCGAATTTTTTTGTTCATCTGAGGATAAATCTCAGAGAACTGTTTTTTGAGTCGATTGACCAAGCGAAATAGCAGTAGTCCTTGAGCAAGGATGAAAATGAAGCAAAAAATCAGGCCTCTCTCCAAAGAAAGTTCGTATCGGGGTCTGAAAGTTACCAACAGTAGCAAATCGCTGACTACAATGGCTGCAAAATGGATTCTAAAGAGCTTTTTCATAGGAAGACCTCCCTCTTTTATCTAGCTTCATTCTACATCAAACGAATGGAACTTACAACTAAAATAATAAAAAATCCCTGAAAGGAATTTCTTTCAAGGATAAGGGCTTAGTTGATTTTTTCGACATAGAGTTGTTTGGCGATATCCATACTAACTTGGAGGTCTTCACCTTTGTTGACCAGTGTAAAGGTATTGGAAAAATTATCAAACTGCTTGACTTTGACTTGGTTACCGATATGAATCTCATGCTTTTCTAAGTATTTAAGTAAGTCAAAGCTATCGTGAACTCGAGTCAGGAGATAGGTTCCAGCTTCCTTGGTACCTGCCAGTGGTAAGTTGTTGATTTCAACCAAGAGCTCTCCCTTGGCTGGGATGGTTCCTCCGTGGGGACAGGTTTTAGGGAAGCCCAGCAGTTTATCCAGTCTCTCTACGAAGAGATCGGATACAGTGTGCTCTAGGACCTCGGCTTCTTCGTGGATCTGGTCACTGGTATAGTCGAGATGGTGAACTAGAAAGACCTCAATCAACCGGTGTTTGCGATAGAGCTCGGAGACTAGTTTGAGCCCAATATCTGTCAATAGATAGCCATTCTCCTTGTCCTTGAGGATGAGATTTTCACTTTTCATGCGTTTGATCATCTCTGTTACGGCAGGTGGAGAGACTTGCATACGGGCAGCAATTTCCTTATTGGTGATTTTTTGCATTTCCGTACCGATTTCATAAATACATTTTAGGTAGTCTTCTTTATTTGGCGTCATTCGTTTCCTCTTGTCTTTTCTCTCCATCTAGTATATCAAAAAAAGCTAGATTTCTCTAGCCTTCTGCCCTAATGGCTTTGATTTTAGTCCAGTTCTTTTACTGCAGCAATAGCAGCTTCAAAGTCTGGTTCCGTGTTGATGTTGTCAACGTATTCTACATAACGGATGACATTGTCAGTATCGAGAACAAAGACGGCACGTGCAAGGAGATGCCATTCGTTGATCAAGAGGGCATAATCGCGCCCGAAAGAATGGTCAAAATAGTCTGAAAGCATGATGGCATTGTCAAGGCCTTCAGCCCCGCACCAGCGTCCTTGGGCAAATGGTAGGTCCATAGAAACAGTAAGAACGACGGTATTGTCGAGGTTAGCTAGTTCTTGGTTGAATCGACGTGTTTGCGTTGAGCAGATACCAGTATCGATAGAAGGGACAACACTCAAGACTTTTTTCTTTCCTTCAAAGTCAGCTAGCGTTTTTTTAGAGAGATCGGTTGTCGTAAGAGAAAAGTCAAGTGCCTTGTCTCCGACTTGCAGTTGTTTACCTGTAAAGGTTACAGGATTTCCGAGAAAAGTGGTCATGAAACTACTCCATTCTTTTTTCTTTTATTTTACCGAGAATTGTCAGATTTTTCCAATGATTTGACTGGAAATTAAGCGATAAAAAACGCCTGTTCATGTGAGAACGACGTTTTTAATGGATTACTTAGACAAACCTTCAGCAATCTTGTCAAGGTTGTATTTCATCATGCTGTAGTAGCTGTCGCCTTCTTTGCCTTCTTCAGCAATTGAGTCAGTAAAGATTTGTGCGTAGATTGGGATGTTTGTGTCTTGTGAAACAGTCTTCATTGGACGGTCATCGACACTTGATTCAACAAAGAGTGATGGAACTTTTGTTTGGCGAAGTTTTTCAACCAAGGTCTTGATTTGTTCCGGTGTACCTTCTTCTTCCGTGTTGATTTCCCAGATGTAGGCACTTGGGACACCGTAGGCTTTAGAGAAGTATTTGAAGCATCCTTCGCTGGTTACGATGAGTTTCTTTTCAGCAGGGATATTGTTAAATTTCTCTTTGGCTTCCTTGTCTAGTTTGTCTAGTTTTTCAGTATAGTCTTTGAGATTTTTTTCGTAGAATTCCTTGTTGCTAGGATCTTTGGCAATGAGCTGTTTAGCGATATTTTTAGCATAAATCATCCCATTTTCAAGGTTGAGCCAAGCGTGTGGGTCTTCTTTGCCTTTCTCGTTTTGGCCTTCAAGGTAGATAACATCAACGCCTTCGCTGACTGCAAAGTAGTCTTTGTTTTCAGTTTTCTTGGCATTTTCGACCAATTTGGTAAACCAAGCATTGCCACCTGTTTCAAGGTTGATACCGTTATAGAAAATGAGGTCAGCCTCAGAAGTTTTCTTTACGTCTTCAGGAAGTGGTTCGTACTCGTGTGGGTCTTGACCAACAGGAACGATACTATGAAGATCAATCTTATCGCCAGCGATATTTTTGGTAATATCAGCGATGATTGAGTTTGTAGCAACAACTTTTAGTTTTTGACCAGAAGTAGCATCTTTTTTTCCGCTAGCACATGCTACAAGTGCAATGACGGAAAGAAAGAGTACAAGCAATGTACCTAATTTTTTCATTAGATTCCTCCAGAAAGGGTCTCCCCTTATTTATTGATTTTTTTATTTTTTAGTTTCAAGTATCGTTGCTTTGGAGAGATAAAGAAACTGATTAAAAAGAAGCTGGCGGATGTGAGCACGATGCTGGATCCTGCTGCGAGATTGAAGCTATAGCCGATAAAGAGTCCCAAAACAGAAGCGGTTGCCCCTAGGGTTGATGAAAGAAAAATCATGCTCTTTAGGCTATTAGCATACAGGTAAGCCGTCGCAGCTGGGGTGATCAACATGGCCACGATAAGAATAGTTCCAACACTTTGCATGGCAGTGACTGACACAAGGGTCAAGAGCACCATGAGCAGATAGTGGTAGAAATTGACGGGCATTCCCATGGCTTTAGCCAGGAGCTCGTCAAAGGATGTAATCAATAGTTGTTTAAAGAAAATCCCGATAATCAAAAGAATCAATGCCCCAACACCGATGGTGATCCACATGTCCGTATCTTGGACAGCGAGGATATTCCCAAAAAGGATATGGAAGAGGTCTGTCGAACTCTTGGCAACACTAATCAAGATGACACCTAAGGCTAAGAAAGATGAAAAGGTAATACCAATGGCGGTGTCACTCTTGATGATAGAGTTTCCCTTGATGTAGGTAATGATGATGGAAGCCATCAAACCAAAGATGATCGCTCCAATAAAGAAATCAATTCCCAGGATAAAGGAAAGGGCTACGCCGGGCAAAACTGCGTGAGAGATAGCATCTCCCATGAGAGACATCCCACGTAGGATGATAAAACATCCCACAGCTCCAGCAACAACTCCGATGACAATAGCTGTTATCAAGGCGTTTTGTAGGAAATGGAAATTTTGCAATCCATTGATAAATTCTGCTATCATAGGTCACCTCCATTGAAAAAGAGTTTGCTACCGTAGGCCTTTTTAAGATTGGCTTCGGTAAAGGTTTCTATAGTCGGACCAAGGTCTATTAATTCTCGATTGAGAAGCAAAACTTGGTCGAAATAATGGGGGACTTTGCTGAGGTCATGATGGACGATGAGAACTGTTTTACCAGATTTTTTTAGGTCTCTCAGCGTGTTCATGATAATCTCTTCACTAACCGAGTCAATCCCGACAAAAGGCTCATCTAAAAAGATGTAGTCAGCTTCCTGCACAAGGCAGCGGGCAATCAACACACGTTGGAATTGTCCTCCTGAGAGCTGGCTGATTTGGCGATCAGCATAGTCTGAAAGTCCAACGATTTCAAGAGCCTCTGCCACTTTTTTCCAGTGGCTGGCCTTTAAAGTGTGAAAAAGCGGGATAGATGGATAGAGTCCCAGTGAGACACATTCCTTGACCTTGATAGGGAAATTGTAGTCGATATGGATTTTTTGCTCGACATAGGCAACTCGATGTAAAGATTTCTTGACTTCTTTGTCGTCGAGAAAGGCCTGACCTTCATGTGGGATAATTCCCAACATACCTTTTAATAAAGTTGATTTTCCAGCACCATTTGGACCAATAATTCCGGTAATCGTTGGTCCTTGGAGCACTAGTGAAATATCCTTTAGTGCCAACGTTTCTTTGTAGGAGACACTGAGGTTTTCGATACGTATCATACAGTTGTATTCCTCCTGCCTTTTAATATACCTTAAAAAAAAAATTAAGTCAAGTTAATTTTTGAAAAATTTAAAATAATAACTGAAAAACGAAGAAAAAAGAGAAACCATTTTTAATTGCATTCCCAAGTGTTTTTTGCTAAGCTAAGAATAAGTGAAAAATGAAAGCGAGAACAAGATGACACGTTATCAAGATGATTTTTATGATGCTATTAATGGCGAATGGGAAAAAACAGCTGTCATTCCAGCTGATAAATCTCGAACAGGTGGTTTTATTGACCTTGATGAGGAAATTGAAGAGTTGATGCTGGCAACAACGGACAAGTGGTTGGCAGGAGAGGATGTCCCAGAGGATGCTATCCTCGCAAACTTTGTTAAGTACCATCGCATGGTACGCGATTTTGATAAGAGAGAAGCAGATGGGATCAAGCCCGTCCTTCCTCTGCTCAAGGAATATCAGGATTTGGAGAGTTTTGCAGATTTTACCAGCAAACTGGCAGAGTTCGAACTAGCTGGTAAACCAAACTTCCTTCCATTTGGTGTATCGCCAGACTTTATGGATGCCAGAACCAATGTTCTTTGGGCCAGTGCTCCAGGAACAATCTTGCCAGATACAACCTACTATGCTGAAGACCATCCTCAACGTGAGGAGCTCTTGACTCTTTGGAAGGAAAGTACAACGAATCTTCTCAAAGCCTATGATTTCTCAGACGAGGAAATCGCAGACTTACTAGAGAAGAGATTGGAATTGGACCGTCGTATCGCAGCTGTGGTGCTTTCTAACGAAGAAAGTTCAGAATATGCCAAACTCTACCATCCATACGCTTATGAAGAATTCAAAAAATTTGCTCCTGCCCTACCTTTGGATGACTTCTTCCAAGCTGTTCTTGGGCAAGTTCCTGACAAGGTTATCGTAGATGAGGAACGTTTCTGGCAAGCAGCAGATCAGTTTTATAGTGAGGAAGCTTGGCCTCTACTCAAAGCAACCTTGATTTTGGCAGTGGTGAATCTTTCAACCAGTTATTTGACAGATGAGATTCGTGTCTTGTCAGGTGCCTATGGACGTGCCCTTTCAGGTGTGCCAGAAGCTCAGGACAAGGTCAAGGCAGCTTATCATTTGGCCCAAGGTCCCTTTAAGCAAGCCCTTGGTCTCTGGTACGCGCATGAAAAATTCTCTCCAGAAGCTAAGGCAGACGTAGAGAAAAAAGTAGCGACTATGATTGACGTTTATAAGGAACGTTTGGCTAAGAATGACTGGCTCACGCCTGAAACGCGTGACAAGGCCATTGTCAAACTTAATGTCATCAAGCCTTATATCGGTTATCCAGAGGAATTGCCAGCCCGCTACAAGGACAAGGTAGTGGATGAAACTGCCAGTCTCTTTGAGAATGCCCTAGCCTTTGCGCGTGTGGAAATCAAGCACAGCTGGAGTAAGTGGAACCAACCGGTTGACTACAAGGAGTGGGGCATGCCTGCTCATATGGTCAATGCCTACTATAATCCTCAGAAGAACTTGATTGTCTTCCCAGCGGCTATTTTACAGGCTCCATTCTATGACTTGCACCAGTCGTCTTCAGCCAACTACGGTGGTATTGGTGCTGTTATTGCTCACGAGATTTCTCATGCCTTTGACACAAATGGTGCGTCCTTTGATGAAAATGGTAGCCTCAAGGATTGGTGGACAGAGAGTGACTATACTGCTTTCAAAGAAAAAACACAAAAAGTTATCGACCAGTTTGATGGGCAAGAATCTTACGGTGCAAGAATCAACGGGAAACTAACCGTGTCTGAAAACGTTGCTGACTTGGGAGGAATTGCTGCAGCCCTTGAAGCTGCTAAGAGAGAACCAGACTTCTCAGCTGAAGAATTTTTCCACAACTTTGCTCGTATCTGGCGCATGAAAGGCCGTCCAGAATTGATGAAACTTATGGCCAGTGTCGATGTGCACGCGCCTGCCAAACTCCGTGTCAATGTGCAAGTGCCAAACTTCGATGACTTCTTTACAACATACGATGTCAAAGAAGGCGACGGCATGTGGCGTTCACCAGAGGACCGTGTGATTATTTGGTAAGACAAAAACCAAGGAATTTTTCCTTGGTTTTTTGTTTGCTAGAAAAAGGGATTAAAGGTCTTCTCGTGAGCGATAGTCGTAGCTGGACCATGCCCAGGATAGACATCGTAGTTAGGAAGTGTGAAGAGTTGCGTCTGAATGCTATGGAGGAGTTGTTCCGTGCTACCGGTAGGAAGGTCTGTTCGTCCGATGGTTTCACGGAATAGAGCATCTCCAGTCAAGACTAGATGGGCATCATGAAAGACGATAGAAACGCCGCCGATAGAGTGCCCTGGGGTAGGTAGAACTGTAAAACGAAATTCCTCAAGCTGGTATTCCTCGTGAAAGACAAAGGTGTGTTCTGCGGGTTTTGCGACCACATCTGCCATATCATCATGACGAGGGAGACCAGAGAGATTATCTACAGGTGTATAAAGCCAGCTAGCTTCACTCTCTGCTACATAAACTGGGGGATTTTCAAAAGTTTCACGAACCAAGTCCAAACTCATAATATGGTCGTAGTGGGTGTGGGTCAGAAGAATCGCACAGACTGGTTTGTTGATTTTCTCGATAGTCTTGCGGATAGCTTCCCAATGACTACCTGGGTCAACCACAATCAGGTGTTGGTCCCCTTCCAGGTAATAAGTGTTTTCATAGGCAACGGGATTCACGGTTTTATGGATTTTCATACTGGCTCCAATCTCAAAGAATGTACTAAACTAAGTATAGCACAGAAGAGGGAAATAAAGTGAAAAGAAAGTCCCTCTTTTGTGTTAGAGGGACAATGATCTTATTTAAACTTGAAACCTTCGTAAATGAGTTTTGCTTTGGGATTCTTTTTCTTAATTTGCTTGGCAAGGGCCTTCATCATAGGAAGAGGTCCACACATATAGACTGTAGTCTGGTCAGGGATTTCTTCTTGATCCAAAGTCAGGTATCCTTTTTCATTGCCATAGACTAGCTGCAGGTCAAAGTTAGCATTTTGACGGGCGTAGTCACGAAGTAAATCTAAGTAGACAGCATTTTCCTCCCCACGGAAACTATAGTAGAAACGAACGTTCCTGTCTAGGATAGGATGCTCCCGGATATAAGAGATGAAAGGTGTCATTCCAATTCCACCTGCGATCCAGATTTGCTGTTTTGGACCATGTTCCATAGTCATATGCCCATAGGCGCGATCAACTGCAACCTTGCTACCAACTTGAAGATTGTCATAGATATTCTTGGTGTGGTCACCGGAGTTTTTTATCGTAAAATAAAGAGTTCGTCCTTGTCCTCCAGAGATGGAGAAAGGGTGTGGAGCAGTCTCAAAACCTTTTTGGAAAATTTTTAGAAAGGCAAATTGTCCATATTCGTAGGTGAAAGGATGACTAAGTTCGATTTCAATTTCAGTTGTATCGTGGTTGAGGTATTTGATTCCTACGATTTTTCCAAGATAGGTGAAACCGACCTTTTGATAAAGGAAAATAATATAAAAACCTGCAAGCAAACCTAAAATAGCATAGATTCCAAAGATAAGACCTAGGAAACTAAAGGAGAGGAGGCGATTTCCCATAATCATCAAAACATGAAAGAGACCAAAGATATAGGCTAGATAAACCAATCGATGAATCCATCTCCATGCTTCATACTGGATGTACTGTCCCAGATAAGCAACCAGAATGATACTGATAAAGATATAGATAGCGATATTTCCAAACTGTGCGGCCAAATGCGAACCCCAGAGACCGCCCATGCTAAAGTTGTGTAGGGTTAGTAGGAGAATGGATAGAAAAGCGGTGAACTTATGAGCTAGATACATCTTTTCAAGTCCGTTGAACCAAGCCTCCAGCAAGGGTAAACGGCTAGCTAGCATAAAAGTAAGTGAGAGGGTAGTGAGAGCTAAACCAGGGATTAGAAACTGACTAGCACCTGAACTGAGCCAAGCTAGAATGGTCAGAAGCATACTAAGTCCGATAAATAAAATACCTTTTAATGATTTCATAGTAGAAGTCCTTTCATGGATTTATCTTATATTGGATGTAATAAAATTTGTTACATTTTAACAAAAAAAGAATCTGTCGTCAAGGTTTGTGATTTAGGCTAACTTTTCTGACCCTTTTTTCTAAAAAAGCCAACGAATCGGTGATTCATTGACTTTCTTATTTTAACGATTTTTCCAAGCTTGGTAGCGGGTGTCAATCAAGAGTTGGGTTAGTCGTCCCATGGTTTCTCTTTCTTCGGGAGTGAGGGATTGAGCTTGGACAAAGAGATGGTGAACGTGTTCAATGACCTTGAAGGAAGAGAGGTCGTTGATAGAAGAGATGCCTGCATCGAGAATGATTCCAAAAAAGAGGTCAAAGTAGAGCTGCAGTTCAGTATCAGGGACCGTCTCAACCCATTCCTTGAAGGTTGTATCGACTTGCTGGCTGTCACTATTGGTCTCGTCCAGTTGGACAAAGTGTTTGTCTTCAACCTGCCAACTAAAGGTGTCGTGCTGAGCAAGGCCACCCAAGGCGGTGCTGCGAACGACGATTTTTTTATCCGGAATTTCCAGCATCATCCCGATGATAGACCCTTGCGGGATAAACACTTTCGTTCTTTCCATCATGTTTTGATAGCCAGGTGTTTCGGTTAGTTCCTTGTGAAGCCCAGGGGAATCAAAAGTATAGACAGCGACAATGTTTTTCTGCAAGTTTGGATCAAGTTGACTGGCAGCATAGACAGCTATATTGCCCCCTTTTGAATGTCCTGCTAGAGTAACCTTTTGATTAGGATGTTGAGCAAAAAAGTCCTCTAAATACTGGAGGGCATGTTTTTGAGCTGGGATTTCCTTCATATAGGTCATATGGAAATCTTCTTTCCAACCAATGATACTATCATCAGTTCCACGAAAAACAAGCAAATAGGTATCGAGACTGATACGATAAGTCATAGCCGCAAACTGTTTTTGCAATTCAGCATCGATATCATTGATAAAGTTTGAGAGCTTGCAATTTTTAAAACGTTTGTGTTGAGCGAGCTGATCTAACAACTGGAGACGGTTCTTATTGGTCAGCATAGTCATCTCTCTAGGGATTTGAGATGCAAGATCTATGAGACGCTGTGGTTCTTGGGTAACTACATCATCAAAAGCAAGGTAGGTTAATTCGGTCAAGGCAAGAACGTCTAACTCATTCACGGGGTGATCATAAAAGGAATCGTATGCTACATCATTCAGGTAGTCAAAAATATTGGCCATAAAAGCTCCTTTCTCTATGTTTATCCTACCACATTTACATAGAATTCGCTAGTGGGCTTGTTCGAATGACCTAGTAGGGTTGGATTGAAATACATAGAAAATAGATTGCTCCTATTTCAAACCTCTAAACGAGCTTACTTGTATGTTTTTGCTATCAATCCCATTTTCCTTTAAAAAATTCTTCATCTCATTTACATCATCAGGCTGACCTGTGATGAGATAGCTGGCTTGATTGCCGTATTCATCAATAGCACGTTTTAAAAATGCTTGACTTTGAGAAAGTTCATCGCTCGTTTTATAAGTAAAATTCGGTGTTTTTTGAGCCAGTTCTTTCATCTCATTATCGAAAATAGTAACTCCTTTGTCAAAATGGTTGAGAATAATTGGAGCTTTACCAGACCATTCTTTGATAAGGGGGCGTAGAGCAGAAATACCAACATCAGATGCAAAGCAAACTAGTGGCTGATTCGTATCTTTAACAGTCAAAGAGGAATCCAGCCAACTCATCTCAATCTCACTGCCAGATGGTAAATGTGTCAAGGTGTTCTTAAAGTTGCTACCACTATTATGAGTCAAAATGAGAATTTCATCTTCATCAGGTGTGGAGGCAATGGTTAACCATCGACTGGTTTGCTCTCCCTTAGCTTCATATTTTTTAGCAGTAGACGAGGTATCAGGGAGTGTAAACTTAGCATAAGCCCCCGCTTTCCAGGTTTGATGACTCGGCTTTGTGATATGAATTAAATACAAATCTCCGCTGGGGTTTTCGATGGATTTTATCGATAATGTCTGGCTTCGTCCAAAATAAGCGATGGCACCCCAAGTTATAAGGCCTAAGACTCCAAGTGTTGATAGAATGATAATAAACATTTTTTTACCTCTTTTCATTTTTTATGACTCCTGTTCTCAATTTTATGAATGAACTAAAAACAAATTCATTCATATCTTTTCAAAAAATAAAGAAATCCATTCTTTATTTTAGAACTCCTTTAATGAAGTTGGTTGCAAGTATTTCAACAGTTTTGCCAATATCTGGAAAATCTTTTTCCGTGATATGCATATCCATATAGTAAAACAGATTATAAACCTGTAAAATATCTTGAATCTTTTCTGGCGAGTACCCTTCAGCCTGCATACGATTTGTAAAAGTTTTAACTAGAAACTGATGAAAAGGATTTGCGACTTTACCTTCTTCCGAGGAATAGTAGCTGTGCAACTCATCTGCGATGGCAGGATTGTACCATTCTGCAAGGATTTTATTGGAAGAAACGAGAGTTCTGGACTGAGCAAATAGTTGACCAATGAGGTCGATCATGTCAATTTCCCAATCCAGTTCTTCGATCATAGCTTGGCGAACACGGTTGTTTTCATCTATATAGATGTCTAGAAAAATGGCTTCTTTACTCTCGTAATAGTTATAAAAAGAACCAACTGCAACACCAGCTTGCCTAGCAATTTCTGAAATTCCTGTTGCCTTGTAACCTTTTTTCGAAAAAACTTCATAGGCTGCTCTCTTTAAAGATTGTTTTTTGTCCAATATGATTTAACCTCCTTTGTTTCATGAATGAATTAATTTACTCGTTCATTCATATTCTAACAAATCATGGCTAGCTTGTCAATAAGAAGGCTAGATCTATTAAATAAGTTAAAGAAACGCTAACTAAATGAGCACAAAAAGGAAAATATAGGATAAGGCTGGAACTATAGTTAAAAATAAGGTATGATATCAGTGGGAATGTTCTCTATATAGCATCTGTTTACTGATCTGGATTTGGGAAATAGGCTGCTAAACAGTATGAGATACTGATCCGTAAATCTGATATGAAGGGTTTTGATACTTTGAGAAATAGCAAAGGAGGAGCGCATGCACAAGATTTTACTAGTAGAAGATGATCAAGTCATTCGACAACAAGTTGGAAAACTGCTCTCTGAGTGGGGCTTTGAAGTTGTTTTGGTAGAAGACTTTATGGAAGTGTTGAGTTTATTTGTCCAGTCGGAGCCTCATCTGGTCCTCATGGATATTGGTCTGCCTCTTTTTAATGGTTATCACTGGTGCCAGGAGATTCGTAAAATTTCCAAGGTGCCCATCATGTTTCTGTCTTCGAGAGATCAGGCTATGGATATTGTCATGGCGATCAATATGGGAGCGGACGACTTTGTGACCAAGCCTTTTGACCAGCAGGTGCTCCTTGCCAAGGTTCAGGGCTTGTTGCGCCGTTCCTATGAGTTTGGGCGGGATGAAAGTTTGCTAGAGTATGCAGGTGTGATCCTCAATACCAAGTCTATGGACCTGCACTATCAGGGTGAAGTTCTGAGTTTGACCAAGAATGAATTTCAAATTTTGCGGGTGCTGTTTGAACATGCTGGCAATATCGTAGCGCGTGATGACTTGATGCGGGAACTCTGGAATAGCGACTTTTTCATCGATGATAACACCTTGTCTGTCAACGTTGCTCGTTTGCGCAAAAAGTTGGAGGAGCAAGGCTTAGTAGGCTTTATTGAAACCAAGAAAGGAATAGGATACGGACTGAAACATGCTTGATTGGAAATCATTTTTTCTAGCCTATCTGCGTTCTCGCAGTCGCGTTTTTACCTATATTTTTTCATTAGGCTTTCTCGTCCTTCTCTTTCAGTTTTTATTTGCTAGTCTAGGAACTTATTTTCTTTATTTCTTTCTGCTCAGTAGTTTTTTGACCTTCTTATTTTTGGCTTGGGATATTTTTGCAGAAGCTCAGGTTTACCGGCAGGAAATACTCTATGCTGAGAGAGACCCCAAGTCTCCTCTGGAATGTGCGCTAGCAGAAAAACTCGAAGAGCGTGAGTCTGAATTGTATCAAAAGAAGTCGGAAGCGCAAAGCAAGCTGACGGATTTGCTTGATTACTATACCTTATGGGTTCACCAAATAAAGACCCCCATTGCGGCAAGCCGTCTCTTGGTAGTAGAAGTCTCTGATCGGGAGGTTAAGCAGCAACTGGAACAGGAAATCTTTAAGATTGACTCCTATACCAATTTGGTGTTGCAGTATCTTCGTTTGGAAAGCTTCCATGATGACTTGGTATTTGAAAAGGTTCAAGTGGAGGATCTGGTGAAGGAAGTGGTTCGCAAGTATGCCCTTTTCTTTATCCAAAAAGGACTGACGGTCAATCTCCATGATCTCGACAAAACTATCGTGACCGATAAGAAGTGGCTGTTGGTCGTCATTGAACAAATCCTTTCAAACAGTCTCAAATACACCAAGGAAGGTGGGCTAGAGATTTATATGGAAGGTCAGGAGCTCTGTATCAAGGATACGGGAATTGGGATTAAAAACAGCGATGTTCTCCGAGTCTTTGAACGTGGCTTTTCAGGTTACAATGGCCGTCTAACCCAGCAGTCGTCCGGACTCGGCCTCTATCTATCGAAAAAGATTTCAGAAGAACTGGGGCATCAGATCCGCATTGAATCTGAAGTTGGAAAAGGAACAACCGTGCGAATTAAGTTTGCGGAAGTGAACCTACTTATTGAGTAAAAAGAAATGCTAAGAACTTGGAAGAAATCTTTCAAGCTCTTCTTTAGATTTCTATGTAGTGAGAAAATAGGATAGAACAAAGAAAAAGGTAACTGGAATTTTTCCCGTTCACTATCTTTTAAATTGATTGAGTTCTTCAGAGAAAGGTTGTAAAATTTTTGATATTATATCAAGGATAGACTGACGGATGCTTAAAGGATAATTTTCAAAAAGATAACAGGTGAGAATTAAAATATGTAAGATTGAAAAGAAGTCTCTCTACCATCATCCAAGCAGAAACAAGATTAGTATGAAATAAAAGGAGTAACCAATGACCGGAAATTATTCAACACGTGAATACCGTGAGAAATTATATGATGATCTTCATGTTCGATTAAGAGATATAGTGATTTTGATGAGTGCGATTTTTATTGCCTCTATAGGTCTAAATATGAATTCAACAGCTGTCATTATTGGAGCCATGCTGATTTCCCCTCTTATGACACCGATTGTTGGACTGGGATTTGGTTTAGCTATTTTTGATACGCGTTTAATCAAGCAATCTCTAGAGGTTTTATTTACTCAAGTATTGGTCAGCTTGCTTGTCTCGACTCTGTATTTCTGGATTTCTCCCTTATCTTATGCAAGTAGCGAATTGATTGCACGAACCTCTCCAACCATTTGGGATGTTCTCATTGCTATTGCTGGTGGGATAGCAGGTGTAATTGGGTCAAGGAAAAAAGAAGCAAACAATATCGTGCCAGGAGTAGCCATTGCAACAGCTCTGATGCCACCTATCTGTACTGCAGGCTATGGTTTAGCTAATGGAAATGTACGATTTTTATTTGGGGCTCTCTATCTTTTCTTGATCAACTGTGTCTTTATCATGCTAGCCAACATTGTTGGAACAAGAATTTTGATGAGAAAATCTCCCTTAAGTTCATTTAAAGAGCTAAACATTAAAATGAAAATTGGCTTGACATCCTTGATTGTATTATTGGTTCTTCCAGCCAGTTATTCAGCAGTCACTCTGTCGATAGATCAAGCGCGAAAAGAAGGAATCAAACAGTTTATAGCAAAAGAGTTCGCCAATCACACGGTCATTAATCAAGTCTACAAGTCAAGAAACAATGAATTGGTCTTGACGGTTGTTGGAGATCCGATTTCAGAAGAAGAATTAGAAACGCTCCATCAAAAACAAGCCTCTTACGGTATTCAATCTGTTCAATTAAAAGTCAATCAAGTCCATAATTCGACAAAATTAGATAGTGAGATGACCAAGGAATTTTATGAAACCATTAACAAGTATATCGATCAAAAACTCTCTGAAAAGGATTCACAAAAAGATCTCGTAAAAGAAAATGAAGCAGACAAGGATTGAGGATAGTCAACTTATCTAACTCATGGAAGCAAATCTTGTGTGGTGGTTTAACCGATCACTACTAGCTCAGATTAAATAAAATATAAAAAGCAACAGCTGAAATAGTTGTTGCTTTTTCTGGCTCTGAAAAATGTTTCTCAGACTGTGATTGTTCTATTTTTCAACGCGTGATTTGTTGGCGATATCAGCTAGAATAGCTTGAACAAAATCATCAACTGAGACAGTTTGTGTTTCTTTTTGTCCATAGCGACGAACGTTGACGGTTCCGTTTTCTACTTCCTTGTCACCAACGATGAGCTGATAAGGAATTTTGCTGGTTTGTGAGGCACGAATCTTGAATTGCATTTTTTCATTGCGCTCATCTACGTCTGCACGGACACCACGATCACGGAGTTTTTTAGCTACTTCCCATGCGTAGTCCACGTGTTTTTCGTTAGAAACGGGGATGAGGGTCACTTGGTGTGGTGCAAGCCATGTTGGGAAGGCACCCTTGTAGTTCTCAATCAAGATAGCTGTAAAGCGTTCCATAGTTGAGATTACACCACGGTGAATCATAACTGGACGGTGTTCTTCCCCGTCAGCTCCGATATATTTGAGGTCGAAACGTTCTGGAAGCAAGAAGTCAAGCTGGATCGTAGAAAGAGTTTCTTCTTTTCCTAGGGCGGTCTTCACTTGGATATCCAATTTTGGTCCGTAGAAGGCTGCTTCACCTTCAGCTTCAAAGTAGTCAACACCCATTTCATCAAGTGCTGCACGAAGCATGGTTTGGGCATTTTCCCACATCTCATCGTTGTCAAAGTACTTGTGAGTATCTTGAGGGTCGCGTAGAGAGAGACGGAAGCGGTATTCAGTCAAGTTGAAGTCTTCATAAACATCGATAATCAACTGAAGGGCACGTTGGAATTCTTCTTGGATTTGTTCTGGAGTGACAAAGAGGTGACCGTCGTTTAGAGACATTTCACGCACACGTTGAAGACCTGTGAGGGCACCAGATTTTTCGTAACGGTGCATCATACCGATTTCAGCGATACGGATTGGTAACTCACGGTAGGAGTGAACATGGTGTTTGAAAACTTGGATGTGGTGTGGGCAGTTCATTGGACGAAGGACAAATTCTTCACCGTCACCCATGTCCATAGTTGGGAACATGTCTTCTTGGTAATGATCCCAGTGGCCAGAAGTCTTGTAAAGCTCTACAGAAGCAAGTGGTGGAGTGTAAACGTGTTGGTAGCCAGAAGCCAATTCTTTGTCGACAATGTAACGCTCCAATTCACGACGGATAGTCGCACCGTTTGGCAACCAGAATGGCAAACCTTGACCAACTTCTTGTGAAATCATGAAGAGGTCAAGCTCTTTACCAAGTTTACGGTGGTCACGTTCTTTGGCCTCTTCACGCATTTGAAGGTAGTTCTTCAAGTCTTTCTTGTCAAACCAAGCTGTACCGTAGATACGTTGCATCATCGCGTTGTCGCTATTTCCACGCCAGTAAGCACCTGCTACATGAAGAAGGTGGAAGATTTGGATACGGCCTGTTGATGGGACGTGAGGTCCACGGCAAAGGTCCACGTATTCACCCTGACGGTAGATGGTCAAACCGCCTTCGTCCTCAGAGTGTTCTTCGATCAATTCCAACTTGTAAGGGTCGTTCTTAAAGATTTCACGCGCTTCATCTTTCGATACTTCCTCACGAATAGAAGGGAAGTTTTCTTTAACGATTTTTTGCATTTCTTCTTCGATACGAGGAAGGTCTTCGTTGGAGATTTGACCAGCCTGATTGTCCGTATCATAGTAGAAACCATCTTCGATAGCTGGACCTACACCCAAATGAATATCTGGGAAGAGGCGACGAGCTGCTTGGGCGAACAAGTGGGCAGCTGAGTGACGCAAGATTGGAAGGGCATCTTCGTGGTCAGGTGTCACGATTTCGATGCTTCCATCTTCAGTGATAGAACGAGTCGTGTCGATGAGTTTGCCGTTGAATTTACCAGCCAAGGCTTTTTTAGCGAGGGAATTGCTGATAGATTGGGCAATTTCAAAAGTAGTAACGCCAGATTCGAATTCACGAACAGCGCCATCTGGGAAAGTAATCTTAATCATGGTTTTCTCCTTAAATATTTATTCTATTTTTGTTGGACAATTTTAAGAGCCGAGCAACTTCTTCCGCATTCTGATGCTCTGATTGACTACCATCTGTTACGAGGCTAGGATAGCCTAATCTCACCGCTTCCTTACGAACCATTTGAGCAAAAAGAATGTCTCGTTGCATCCAGTTTTCAAAAGCTTGATCAGGGTTGGTTGTACCCTCTAAGACATAAGGAACCCATTCTCTCTGTATATAATGCTTTTTTTGAAAATCAGCTGTCGGAGTCAAGCATAGATAGGATGATACTTGACATTCAAGCTCCTTTACCAAGTGAGGCAAAAGTCCTGCTCCCTCCACCAAGAGAGGTCTGTTTTGATTTTTTATCAAGTAAGATTTTACATAAGGAAAAATCTCTTCATAAAAGCACCATTCTTCATCTGCCATCTCTTCTGGCTTTCTCATCCAGATTTGTTCTGGATTTCTATCCTTTCTAAGAAGGCAAATTGGCTGTGAGTCTGCACTTGCTTGACTCATCATCTCTTCTACCAAATCATCCAGTTTGATATGAAGTAGTTGATACTGTCTAGCAAGAAGTGAGGCAATTGTTGACTTTCCACTGCAAGGCGATCCGCCAATCATATAAAGCATCATTCTTCCTCCTTCTGACAAAATAAAAACGACATCCTAAAAGGACGTCGCAACGTGGTTCCACCTTCATTTATGCACAACAAAAACTGTTGACACCTCTGATCGGCTTTAACGTAGCCACCGTTTTATGTTTTCATAAAAGTCAGTAGAGTAGTATCAGTTTAGGCTTTCTATGCGTTTCCAGCAACCACGCACTCTCTAGTAGAAAGGGACTAAGTGACTTGTCTCTATGCATTATTATAGCATGATTGCGAGAATTTTCAAGGTTTTTGTATAATTTTTTTGTTTTTCTCTCTTTGGAGGAGATGCTTGATACCCATACCAGAAACCAAGCCAAGTAGGGCAAAGAGTTCATAGGCTAGGAAGTAAAGTAGGATGAACTCACCAAAGGTGATGATGGTAAAGCAATAGAGCAGACCAATACCGAGTAGCCACCAAAGTGAGAAATGAAATCGATAGCTATAAAGTAGCGATACGATAAAGGTTACTAGAGGTGAAAAAAGGATGATGTTGTAAATGTACAGTCCCTTCAGTGTATATGGATCGGAGATGAGTAGAGAGAGGAGTTCATAGAGTGGCCAGTAAAAAAAGAAAGTAATAAGGTAGTATGGGATATACTTAAGATAATTCCGCATGGCAATAGTCCTCCAATCTGCAAAAAATTGAGAGATATTTGAGAGATATTGTAGACCACATAATCCTAAATGAAGGAGAAATCTCTACTTATATTATAGCACGATTTAGAAGCTCTTACAATTTAATCCAGTGATCGGTGATAGTGATCTTTTCGGGTGTTTTCTGTTATAATACTAACAAAAGAAGTAAGAGAGTAAGGAGAAAGAATGACCAAAATAGCAGTTCTTTCAGACATACATGGAAATACGACAGCTTTGGAAGCTGTACTGGCTGATGCAAGAGCGGCAGAGGTAGACCAATACTGGCTTTTAGGGGATATTCTGATGCCAGGAACAGGACGTAGAAGGATCTTGGACCTATTAGCTAGCTTGCCTATTACAGTAAGAGTGCTGGGAAATTGGGAGAATAGTCTCTGGCGAGGCCTGCATCGCAAGTTAGACCCTACAAAAGCGAGCCATTCTTATCTCCTGCGCCTAAGTCAGTACATCTTAGAGGAGGTCAGCCCAGAAGAAATCGAAGACCTCAATAATCAACCCATGCAAGTTCATCGTCAGTTTGGTGATTTAACGGTGGGAATTACCCACCATCTCCCTGATAAAAACTGGGGTAGAGAATTGATTCATACGGGAAAACAAGAAGATTTTGATAGATTGGTCACGAATCCACACGCCTCTATCGCAGTATATGGCCATATTCATCAACAGTTGCTTCGTTATGGAAGTGATGGACAGTTGATTCTTAATCCAGGTTCCATTGGACAACCTTTCTTTCTAGATGCGAAGTTGCGTAAGGACCTGCGGGCCCAGTATATGATCTTAGAGTTTGATGAGGCAGGTTTGTCTGATGTTGATTTTCGTCGAGTGGATTATGATGTAGAAGCTGAATTGCAGTTGGCTAAAGATTTGAAGCTCCCCTATTTCCAGATCTACTATGAAAGTTTGGTAAATGGAATTCACCATACTCATAACCACGAATTGTTAGGTCAGATTAGTGAACAAGAAGGTTATGACAGGGATGTTGAGCTTTGGATGGAAAGAGACAAGAAAGATTGGTTTTAAGAGGACTTCTAGCTAGAAAACAGATAGTCTAGGAACTGTGGTTTTCCGATAAGTCGAACTGGATACGAATTGACGGCTTCTCAAATTTATGTTAGAATAACGGAATATAACTAATTTGAATCTCATACTAATTGATATTCAAAATAAGAGGAGACAGATAATGAAACCAGAAGAGTTACACGCTATTGCCTCGGAGTTGGGCTTGCAATTTGACGAAGATTCACGTAGTATTTATGGCACGCAGTCAGGCTATTTACTTTTCCTGCAAGAAACTGATGTGAAAAATCAGTTTCGACTTTGTGTCAGTGTGAGTTTGAATGGTAATCCTGCGGATTCAGAAGAAAATGAATTGGTTTGGGATGAGTTTAAGAGTGAATCTCTTCCAAACTTGTCGACCTTGTCTATCAATCAGTACCTTGTTTCTTTTGTCGTAAAAGGTGCAATGCGCAAATCAAAAACAATCGAAAAGCTACAGACGCTCATAACAGACCTCGTTGCATTCCTTGAAACCCATCATTTCGTCCAAGTGTGTGCCTATAGTGGTCAGGAGGGTCCCGTTGGTCTCTATCAATTAGGTGATTCAATTTTCCTTATCAACGAGGAAAGTTATCAATTGCTGAAGAGCAATCTTCAGATTGAGGTAGATTCTTATCAAAACCAGAAGGAAAATGTTCTTCTTGGAGCAGTTGGTGCCTTGCTAGGAGCCTTGATTGGTGGAGCAGTTGCTCTATTTATCGCGCGTCTAGGTTATGTAGCTATGGTAGCGGGTATTGTTCTGGGGATTTGTACCATTAAAGGATATGAAATCCTTGGAAGAAAGGTATCTCGAAAGGGGATTGTGATTTCCTCTATTTGGATGGTAATTACTGTCTTTCTAGTAAATCAAATTGACTTGGCGATGGAAGTCGTTTCCAAACTAGGGGTTGAGTTTGCCTTTGCTTTCCGAGTGGTGAATCAATTAATCTTTAGCGGTGATTTCCCAGATAACTATTTTTATAATCTAGCTATGTTAGCTGTGTTTACCTTAGTTGGTGCTGGGGTGTCTATCAGCTCAGTTTGGTCAAGTCATAAAACAAAAGGGATTGTCCGTAAAATTGCATAAAAAATAAGTCTTTGTATGCCCTCTACCGTTCTGGTTGGCAAGAGGGATACAGGACTTTTTGCATGGAGGAGATAATCAGTCGTTAATATTTGACAGGAAAACCAAAAACGGTATAATGTTTATACGGGAAAAGATGAATAAAATATCAGTGAAAGGAGAAGAAAATGCAAATTTCAAGCCGATTTACAATTGCGACTCATATGATGATTATTATTGCAATGCAGGATACAGAAAGTAAAGTAACCAGCGATTTTCTTGCGGCTAGTGTCGGAGTCAATCCAGTCATTATCCGAAAGACTTTATCGCAACTCAAAAAAGCAGGGTTGATTTCAGTTGCTCGTGGTACGGGAGGAACTGAGATAATAAAAGACCTTCAAGAGATCAGTTTGTTGGATGTCTACCAAGCTGTAGAGTGTTTAGGAAAATCTGGTAAACTCTTTAGTTTCCATGACAATCCAAATCCTAATTGCCCAATTGGTGCGAATATCCATGCAGTTTTGGACCAAAAGCTGTTCGATGTTCAAGCAGCTATGGAAAACCAACTGCGTCAGACAAGTCTGGCTCAGGTTGTAGCCGATGCTCAGAATAAACTGTCTAAGTGAGAGGACTAAGGTCCTCTTTTTCTATTGCTATAATTATGGTACAATGTAGTCATTAAAGGAGGAGACTATGTACTTTATCACAGGATTTTTTGTCCTACTTTTTCTCGTTTCGTTTTTAAGGGACAATCGCAGTCTCTGGAATCCAGCTCTCTTGCTTTTGTCTCTGCTCTTTTCTTATATGTCCATTGCCAATCTTTTTTACGAAGCTGGGCAGAAAGAAGTGCACATGGTTTTCTTTGCAGGGATTTTTCTCCTGCTGCCTCTTTTAGTTTTTCTAAGTGGTTTTTTCCTTATTTATAATGGATTTGTGTTATTGAAAAAAGAAGGAAAATCCAAGGCAAATTATTTGTCTCTAGGATTAGGTTGCGTGATTTTATTCTTTTTTGTAATCATGGCAATTCGAGTGAGCGATACCAATGGCTTGTTCTACACCAATCATCTAGTGAATATTATCTTTTTCTTTTTGATTTATTCGTATTTGATTTTTGGTTTTGCCTTTGCAGGATTTCTGCTTTATTCCATTCTGTATCTTTTCATTCCTAAGAAAAAATATTATGATTTTATCATCATTCACGGAGCAGGCTTGTTGAATGGAGAAAAAGTGACCCCCTTACTGAAGAGTCGCATTGACAAGGCAGTAGAAGCTTATCACCAGTCTCTTAATCCCAATGTTAAAATCATCGCAAGTGGTGGTCGAGGTGGGGATGAGAAGATTTCCGAAGCTCAGGCAATTTGTAATTATTTGCTGGAAGAGACGGATGTTCCGAGAGAAGCGATTCTCCTAGAGGAAGACTCAACGACGACCTATGAGAATCTTCTCTTCTCAAAAGAAATGGGAGAGAAGCTGGTGGCCAGTCCACGTTTTCTCTTTGTGACCAATGATTACCATGTTTTTCGTACCAGTACCTATGCTCGCCGTATTGGGATGAAGGGAGATGGCCTTGGTTGCCGTACAGCTGCTTACTATATCCCATCGGCCTTTATCAGAGAATATATTGCTCTATGTGTGAAGATGAGATGGCTTTTTCTCGCCTTTTATATTTTATTAATTTTAGCTCTGATTTTCTCCTATAGAGGTATTTTATGGTAATATGTGAA
The DNA here is from genome assembly GCF_002096595.1 of Streptococcus oralis subsp. oralis. Taxonomy (GTDB): domain Bacteria; phylum Bacillota; class Bacilli; order Lactobacillales; family Streptococcaceae; genus Streptococcus; species Streptococcus oralis_D. The sequence continues at coordinate 776,230 of NZ_NCUR01000010.1, read as the reverse complement.
CTCATCGTTTCTAACCTAGTTACAGATTTTCAGAGAGGGTCAAAAATAAGCAACTGCATATGAGTAGACTAGAATTTTACAGTCAACGACAAATAAAAATGTGAACAGCAACAGAGGTTCACATTTCATTTTTTACTCATGGCAAAATGGCCTTTAGTTGGTTCAGGATGGTTTGTAAGGTCACGACCGCTTGTTCTCCTTGTTGCGGTTGGTAGAGTAGTTGGAAATACTTGCGAATAGTTTCTTCAAATTGCTTAGGGAGGAGAGTACAATGGGTCTTTGCGTACTCCAACATTCGTTTTTCACCAGGATGGGTTTGCTCATTGAGCGCAAATAACAAGTCAAAGTAGGAAGCGAAAAATTCACTCGTACGATGATTCATACTGAGAAGATCTTGACGCTTGATAGCTTTTTCTATTTGGTGAGAGAAGGCAGGCATGGCTTGTTCTAGCAAAAGGAGTTGCCTTTCGATGATATGCTTTTTGAGTTCCTGTGGATAGGGAATCTGGTAAGTCTTTTGGAGAGAAGCATAGTGTCCATTCGGGTCGTATAAAATCTTGCTGTGGAGTAGATTATGCCACATGCAAGTTGTATAAGCATTTTGAGCTTTGTGTTGAAAAACGGTTGAGTTCAATTCCTGTTCAAACGACTCCAGCGAACGATAAATCAACTCGATTTCGATACCGTTGTTTAGTACGCAGTCATCTTCTAATTCCCAAAACTGGTTTCCAATTTCCATATAGGAGCAGTATTTACTCAAAATTTTGAGGCGAGTCGCCTCATCAATTGAAGAGTTGAGATAGACATAAACGTCATAGTCAGAATTTTGATCGTAGGCTTGTCCTGCACGAGAACCACCAAGAGCAATAGCTTCTACTTGTTCCAGTTGAGAGAATTCTTTGCAAAGTTCGTGGATCATGATTTTTCTCCTTGCTTTATGGTTTTAAAGTCATTTTACCAAAAAGTAAAACGTTTGCATAGCATTGAGTTACTCTTTTCCATCTATAGAAAAAAATGTGAACCCTTGTTTTGAGTTCACATTTCTTTTTTATTCTGCTGCTTGTTGCCAACGTTTTGCTAGCTTATGAGACAGGCTGGAAATAGCAAAGTTAAAGATAAAGTAAATTAAGGCAATCAGGATATAAAGACTGAAGACCTGCTCTGGTTCGAAATAGCGTCCCATGAGAATTTGGCTGGCGCCAAAGAGTTCTTGTAGAGCGATAACAGAGTAGAGAAGACTGGTATCCTTGATCACGGTTACAAACTGTGAAATGATGGCTGGCAGCATTTTTCGAATCGCTTGTGGGAGAATGATGTAGTAGAGGATTTGCGCAGAGGTGAATCCTTGCGACATTCCTGCTTCATACTGACCCTTGTCCACGGCATTGAGACCGCCTCGGATAATCTCAGCCAGGGCTGCTGAGGTAAAGAGGGTAAAGGCTGTAATACCAGCTGGTGTGGACTTCATCTTAAACACCAAAAAGATGGTGAAAATCCAGAGGAGGTTGGGAACGTTACGTACAAACTCGATATAAATGCTGGAGATGATCCGTAAGATAGGATTTTTCCCATTTCTCATGACGGCTAGTACTGTTCCGATAAGGGTCGAGAGGACGATAGCGATTAGAGAAATGTATAGGGTCAAGCCAAATCCTTTAAAGATAAAGATTAGGTTATCTGGGGTCAAAACTTCTAAAATAGATTCCATAGTAACCTCCTAAAGTGAATAGGCTTTTTTGTTGGCTTGCTCCATCTTGCGACCAAACTGGGCAACAGGGAAGCATAGAGCAAAGTAGAGAAGAGCAGCGCCTAAAAAGGCTGGGATATAGTTTCCGTTGAGGGCCGACCAAGATTTGGTCACAAACATCAAGTCTACTCCAGAGATGATGGCAACTGTAGAGGTGTTCTTGATGAGGTTGACGATTTGGTTGGTCAAAGGTGGGAGAATGATACGGAAGGCCTGAGGCAAGATAATCAAGCGCATGGCACTGATATAGGTAAAACCTTGCGACAAGGCGGCCTCCATTTGACCGCTAGGAATAGACTGAATCCCTGAACGAATAACCTCAGCGATATAAGCGCCGTGATAGAGTCCCACGCAGAGTACAGCTGTCCAATAAATCGGAATCATGATGGTGTGGTCACTGATAAGAGGTAAACCATAAAAGACGATGACAAACTGCACCAAGAGGGGAGTGTTTTGATAAAATTCGACAAAGATACGAGCCAAAACACGCAATAATGGGCGTTTGCTGGTTGACATGGCCCCAAAGAAGATGCCCAAAACCATGGCGAGGATAAAGGATCCAACCGCTAGGGCAAGGGTGAAGAGGAAACCATTGAAAAATTGTCCAAAATCCTGAAAATAGGCTGTCCAAGATGATAAATCTGTCATGGGGTGTCCTCCTTAATCTACGGTATGGCTAGATGGTTTGAGTTTGTAACGGTCATAGAGTTTCTGTAAACTACCATCCTTGGTCCATTTAGTGACCAAGCTATCAAGATAGTCGTTTAGCTCGGTATTTGATTTTTTGGTGACGATACCGTAGTCAGATGGCTTGAAACTATCATCTAGTAGTTCTGTCCGTTTGCTGATGTAGCCGGACAGGATAGAGCGGTCCACGGAAAAGGCATCAATACGGTGAGCGTGAAGGGAAGTAATCAATTCTGGGTAGGAACCAAGTTCGACGAATTTAAAGGTTAGACCTTTCTTTTTGCCCAGTTCAGTAATCAGGCGTTGGGTGATGGAACCTTGGGCAACTCCGATCGTTTTACCGTTTAGGTCCTCAATGCTTTTGATGTTGGCGGATTTATTGACCAAAAAACCAGAAGAATCCGTGTAGTAGGGACTGGTGAAGTTGTATAATTTTTTACGTTCATCTGTGATGGTGAAGGTCGCGATATCCATATCGACCTGTTCGTTATCTAGTAGTGGACCACGGGTTTGAGCGGTAACAGGAACGTAGCGAATCTTGACCTTGAGTTCGTCTGCAATCATCTTGGCAAGGTCCGTTTCGATACCAGAATAAGTCCCTGTCTTGGGATCCTTGTAGCCAAAATTGGGAACATCTTGTTTGACACCGACAACTAGTTCGCCTCTTTTTTGAATGTCTGCGACGCTGGTATCGGCTTGGGCTGGTTTGGCAGCAGCAAGGCTGAAAAGGCTAATCAATAATGCGGATAAAAAGAATTTCTTTTTCATAGGCGCCTCCTTATTTGACTTTGTCACTTTCGTGGTTGATAATTTTGCTGAGGAATTGTTGGGCACGAGGTTCGCTTGGGTTGTCAAAAAAGTCATCGACATCTGTCGTATCCACCAAAACTTCTCCGTCTGCCATAAAGATGATGCGGTCCGCAACCTCTCGAGCAAAGCCCATTTCGTGGGTAACGATGATCATATTCATCCCGTCATGCGCCAGTTTTTGCATAACTGCTAGAACATCTCCAATGGTCTCAGGATCAAGAGCAGATGTTGGCTCATCAAAGAGGAGGAGTTCCGGATGCATGGCAAGACCACGAGCGATGGCGATCCGCTGTTTTTGTCCACCAGATAGCATAGCTGGATAGGAATCTTTCTTGTCCCACATATTTACAAATTCCAGATATTTTTGGGCTGTTTTTTCAGCTTCTTTTTTATCAATTCCTAGAACCTTTATGGGCGCTAGTGTAACATTTTCTAACACTGTTTTGTGTGGATAAAGGTTAAAATGTTGAAAAACCATGCCAACTTCCTTACGAAGAGGAACTAAATCTTTCTGACTAGCACCTGCTACTTGGTGTCCATTGACTAGGAGACTTCCTTTGTCAACAGCCTCTAAACCATTAATCGTACGGATAAGAGTGGACTTCCCAGAGCCGGAAGGTCCAAGCAGGACAACAACTTGTCCTTTTTCAAAACGGAGATTGATGTCGCGGAGTGCGTGATAGTCTCCGTAATATTTTTCGACGTTTTTAAATTCTACTAAAGCCATGAGAGATCTCCTTTGTGTTAGATTTTATAACATGATTCTACACCAAAAGAATGTTCTTGTCAAATCATATCTGAAAAAATTCACTAAAATGTTATAAAAAAGCAATCTGGATAGAGAAAATGCCTAAATCATGTTATAATGAAACGATAGAATTCTTAGAAAGAGTGGATGTCTTTTTGATAACACCTACTTATGAATGGCAGTTTGCCCCGCAGGTTGAAGATGCGGATTTTACAAAGATAGCCAAGAAGGCTGGACTGGGTCCTGAGGTGGCTCGGTTATTATTTGAAAGAGGGATTCAGGATGAAGAAAGTCTAAAGAAGTTTTTAGAACCTTCTTTAGAGGATTTACATGACCCCTATCTGCTCCATGATATGGATAAGGCAGTGGAACGGATTCGTCAGGCCATTGAAGAAGGGGAAAATATTCTCATTTATGGAGACTACGATGCGGATGGCATGACTTCGGCTTCTATTATTAAGGAAAGTTTAGAACAGCTTGGCGCCGAGTGCCGTGTTCACCTACCCAATCGTTTTACCGATGGCTATGGTCCCAATGCCAGTGTCTATAAATACTTTATCGAGCAAGAGGGAATTTCCTTGATTGTGACAGTGGATAATGGAGTTGCTGGTCACGAGGCCATTGAATTGGCCCAGTCTATGGGAGTGGATGTCATTGTGACTGACCACCATTCCATGCCGGAAACCCTTCCTGATGCCTATGCGATTGTTCACCCTGAACATCCAGATGCGGACTATCCTTTCAAACAGTTGGCCGGATGCGGAGTGGCTTTCAAGCTAGCTTGCGCTCTTTTAGAAGAAGTGCAAGTGGAGCTACTCGATTTGGTCGCTATCGGTACCATTGCAGATATGGTGAGTTTGACAGATGAAAACCGTATTTTGGTTCAATATGGTCTGGAAATGCTGGGACATACCCAGCGCATCGGTCTGCAAGAAATGCTAGACATGGCTGGGATTGCTGCGAATGAAGTGACAGAAGAAACGGTTGGCTTTCAGATTGCTCCTCGTTTAAATGCCTTGGGGCGCTTGGACGATCCTAATCCCTCCATTGATTTGTTGACTGGATTTGACGACGAGGAAGCGCATGAGATTGCCCTCATGATTCACCAGAAAAACGAAGAGCGCAAGGAAATCGTCCAGTCAATCTATGAAGAAGCTAAGACCATGGTGGATCCTGAGAAAAAGGTCCAGGTTTTGGCCAAGGAAGGCTGGAATCCTGGCGTTCTGGGTATCGTTGCTGGTCGTTTGTTGGAAGAGCTAGGGCAGACAGTTATCGTTCTTAATATAGAAGATGGTCGTGCCAAGGGCAGTGCTCGTAGCGTGGGAGCTGTCGATATTTTTGAGGCTCTGGATCCCCATCGAGACCTATTTATCGCCTTTGGCGGCCATGCTGGTGCAGCAGGGATGACACTGGAAGTTGAGAAACTTTCAGATTTATCTCAGGTTTTGGAAGACTATATCCGTGAAAAAGGTGCAGATGCTGTTGGTAAGAACAAGTTAAATCTAGATGAAGAGTTGGACTTGGAGACACTTAGCTTAGAAACGGTTAAAAGTTTTGAACGTTTAGCACCTTTTGGGATGGACAATCAGAAACCTGTTTTTTATCTCAGGGATTTCAATGTCGAGAGTGCTCGTACTATGGGGGCAGGCAATGCCCACCTCAAACTAAAAATTTCCAAGGGTGAGGCGAGTTTTGAAGTGGTGGCCTTCGGACAAGGTAGATGGGCGACAGAGTTTGCTCAAACCAAGAATCTAGAATTAGCAGTCACCCTGTCTGTCAACCAATGGAATGGCCAAACTGCCCTCCAGTTGATGATGGTGGATGCGCGTGTGGAAGGTGTTCAACTCTTTAACATTCGTGGGAAGAATACAGTCTTGCCAGAAGGGGTTCCAGTCTTGGATTTCTCTGGAGACTTGCCAGATCTAGCGACTAGTGAAGCGGTTGTTGTAAAAACCATTCCTGAGGATATTACCTTGCTGAAGACTGTTTTTCAAGAACAGCACTTCTCTGCTGTCTATTTCAAAAATGACATTGATAAGGCCTACTATCTGACAGGTTATGGGACTAGAGAACAGTTTGCAAAATTGTACAAGACCATCTACCAGTTTCCAGAGTTTGATATTCGCTACAAGCTCAAAGATTTGGCGGCTTATCTCAATATCCAACAAATCTTGCTGGTCAAGATGATTCAAGTATTTGAGGAGCTAGATTTTGTGACAATCAAAGATGGGGTCATGACAGTCAATAAAGAAGCGCCGAAAAGGGAAATTGCTGAAAGTCAGATTTACCAAAATCTCAAACAAACTGTAAAAAATCAAGAAATGATGGCACTGGGGACCGTGCAAGAAATGTATGATTTTTTAATGGAGTTATAGATGGAAAGGGACTGAGATGACCTATCTCGGTCTCTTTTTGTCGGATAAATGCTTGCTGTGGGAGTGGTTGATAAGACGATCTTTTGGATGGTTTGCTGATGTAAAGAATGGGGTGAACGATTCATTTTTTATTCTCTTCTATCACTTTATACGATGTCTGCTTTTAAACCTTATTTTAAATCTTATGTAGTAAAAGTATAAATTTTTGTAACATGACTAAAATATAACTCTAAACTAACTGACATGTAAATCAAGTATGATTTTCTTATCAAGAAAATATAAGGGGAATCTAGTTATGAAAAAAACAGTTACGAAACTGACTCTTGGTTTGACTTCTACCGCTATTTTGGCTACAGTTGGGGCTCAAACTGTGCATGCGAACTCTTACGTTGTCCAAGACGGTGATTCATTTTATGCCATTGCAACTGCAAACGGCATGGATCCGCATGAGTTGGCAGCTTTGAATGGAAAAACCATCTTTGACACTATCCACCCAGGGGACGTATTGGAAGTGAGTGGTTCTGCTCAGGCTAGCCCTACCTACAGTGCTCCAGCTAGCACTGCAAACGTGGTATCAGATACAGAAGATGTTGTCGAAAAGACTCCAACAAACTATGGAAACTCTTATCCTGTTGGTCAGTGTACATGGGGCGTGAAAGAATTGGCTCCTTGGGCAAGCAACTGGTGGGGAAATGCCAACACGTGGGCAATCTACGCGAGTGCTCAAGGCTATAAGACAGGAAGTATTCCAGTAGTAGGAGCAATCGCCGTTTGGGACGGTGGTGAATATGGACACGTTGCTTATGTAACAGATGTTCAAAGTGAAAACTCTATTCAGGTATTGGAAGCAAACTACAGACGTCAAAAGCAGATTGCAAATTACCGTGGCTTCTTTAATCCTCATGAATTTTTAGGTAACGTCACTTATATCTATCCAAACTAAAGATGATAAAAAGATTTAGAATTTCTAAGTCTTTTTTCTTTTTGAAAAAATTTCCTATCGTTACCCTCCATCTTAGTGGCTAATTGCTGAAAATTTTTTAGATTTTGTAGCGAACAGGCAATTCTCGCTTTTGGATGTGGATAAACCATGTCTTTGAAAAAAATAGTTCTCAAGTCGAGAGGTAAAAGTAAGTTTTTTTGAACTAAAAGAGAAATTTAGGGTTCGAGAAAGGTATCTGAAATCAAATTGATTCAGAAAGTCCATAGTTTTGATGGTACAATCGTTCTATTATCTTAGATGAAACCTCCAAAAGAGAAGTCAAAGTAAAGAGATTTGATTCACAGTAGTGACTAATCTCTAGTTAAAAACCTATCTTCGTTTTGAAAATAATCAAAAAAATGGTATAATGGTAGGAAAAGATTCGGCTGAAAGTTTTAGAACTTTTAGAATAAGAGGGTGAATTCGCCCTATAATCAAGATAAATGAAGTTTCGGAGGAAAAATGAGTAATATTAGTTTAACAACACTAGGTGGTGTACGAGAAAATGGGAAAAATATGTACATCGCTGAGATTGACAATTCAATTTTTGTTTTGGATGCAGGGCTTAAATACCCTGAAAATGAACAGCTTGGAGTTGATGTCGTCATTCCAAATATGGACTACCTTTTTGAAAATAGAGATCGTATTGCAGGGGTCTTTTTGACCCACGGACATGCGGATGCTATTGGAGCTCTGCCTTACCTTTTGGCAGAGGCTAAGGTACCTGTGTTTGGCTCTGAGTTGACCATCGAGTTGGCAAAACTCTTTGTTAAAGGCAATGATGCTGTTAAGAAATTCAATGACTTCCATGTGATTGATGAGGATACGGAGATTGACTTTGGAGGGACTGTGGTTTCCTTCTTCCGTACAACTCACTCTATCCCAGAAAGTTTGGGAATAGTCCTGAAAACAGCTGAAGGTAGCATCGTTTATACAGGGGACTTCAAGTTTGACCAGACAGCTAGCGAATCCTATGCGACGGATTTTGCTCGTTTGGCAGAGATTGGTCGTGAGGGTGTCTTGGCGCTCCTCAGTGATTCAGCCAATGCTGATAGCAATATCCAGGTAGCTAGCGAGAGTGAAGTTGGGGATGAAATTACTCAGACCATTGCAGACTGGGAAGGTCGTATCATCGTTGCAGCAGTTGCCAGCAACCTCTCTCGTATCCAGCAGGTTTTTGATGCTGCAGCAGATACAGGTCGCCGAGTTGTTCTGACTGGATTTGATATTGAAAATATCGTCCGTACTGCGATTCGTCTCAAAAAATTATCTCTAGCCAACGAAAGTCTCTTGATTAAACCAAAAGAAATGTCTCGATTTGAAGACCATGAGTTGATTATTCTCGAGACGGGCCGTATGGGTGAGCCTATTAATGGACTTCGCAAGATGTCTATTGGTCGCCACCGCTATGTGGAAATCAAAGATGGGGACTTGGTCTATATCGTAACGACTCCATCTATCGCCAAAGAAGCCGTCATGGCGCGTGTTGAAAACATGATCTACCAAGCTGGTGGTGTGGTGAAACTCATTACCCAAAGCTTGCGAGTATCCGGACATGGGAATGCGCGTGATTTGCAGTTGATGATCAATCTTTTGCAACCAAATTACCTCTTCCCTATCCAAGGGGAGTATCGTGAGTTGGATGCGCATGCCAAGGCTGCCATGGCAGTTGGAATGTTGCCAGAGCGTATCTTCATCCCTAAAAAGGGAACGACCATGTCTTATGAACATGGAGATTTTGTTCCAGCTGGAGCAGTTTCTGCAGGGGATGTCTTGATTGACGGAAATGCCATCGGGGATGTTGGAAATGTGGTCCTTCGTGACCGTAAAGTCTTGTCAGAGGATGGAATCTTTATCGTGGCGATCACTGTCAACCGTCGTGAGAAAAAAATTGTGGCCAAGGCCCGTGTTCATACGCGTGGATTTGTTTACCTCAAGAAGAGTCGTGATATTCTCCGTGAAAGTTCAGAATTGATTAACCAAACGGTAGAAGAGTATCTTCAAGGTGATGACTTTGACTGGGCAGATCTTAAAGGCAAGGTTCGTGACAATCTGACCAAGTACCTATTTGATCAAACCAAGCGTCGTCCAGCAATCTTGCCAGTCGTAATGGAAGCAAAATAATAAGCAGAGTACCTACAGAAAAAGTCGATATTCGGCTTTTTCTTATAGAATAGTAAAAGGAGACAACCATGGCAGTTATGAATATTGAGTATTACTCAAAAGTTTTGGATATGGAGTGGGGCGTTACCGTACTCTATCCAGATGCTAGTCGGGTGACTGAACCAGATTGCACAGATATTCCTGTTCTTTACCTTTTGCACGGAATGTCAGGAAACCAAAATAGCTGGCTCAAACGTACCAATGTCGAGCGCTTGTTGCGTGGAACCAATCTCATTGTTATCATGCCCAATACTAGCAATGGCTGGTACACAGATACTCAGTATGACTATAACTACTATACAGCTCTAGCAGAAGAACTCCCCCAAGTCATGAAACGTTTCTTCCCCAATATGACTAGCAAGCGAGAAAAGACCTTTATAGCAGGCCTATCCATGGGAGGTTATGGTTCCTTCAAACTCGCTCTATCGACAAATCGTTTTTCTCATGCGGCTAGTTTTTCTGGTGCGCTCAGTTTTCAGGATTTTTCTCCTGAAAGTCAGGATCTGGGATCGCTTGCCTACTGGCGAGGAGTTTTTGGAGAGATTAAAGACTGGACATCTAGTCCTCATTCACTTGAAAGCATGGCTGCAAAATCCGATAAAAAGACTAAACTATGGGCTTGGTGTGGGGAACAAGACTATCTCTACTCTGCCAATAACCTCGCAGTGAAAAACCTCAAAAAGCTTGGTTTTGAGGTGACCTATAGTCATAGTCCAGGTAAGCACGAGTGGTACTACTGGGAAAAACAATTGGAACGTTTTTTGGCTACTCTACCAATTGACTTTGTCTTGGAAGAACGCTTATCTTAGTTTTAGGTTTCTTTCAGCTTTCTTCAGTAAAATAGAGAATCTATCTTGATCAAGGAGAATGTGAATTCAAGATAGGTTCTTATTTTTATGAAAGGTGGAGCGTCATGTTCTGGATTATTCGACTATTCTTCCGATTTCTGTTGGGAATTTGGCGTTTCTTCTGGCGTCTGGTTTGGACTGTGGTCATTCTACTCCTCATTGCCTTTGGAGTGGTTTGGTATCTGACAGGTGATTTTCATTCTGCGGTCAATCAGGTTGAAAAAATGAGCAAGATTGGTCAAGGTGGCTGGAATCAATGGAAGGAGACGGGAACGCTGGAAGTCTTGTCTCAGACAGACAGTCACCAACATGCAGAAGGCAAGTGGGCTCAAGCCTCAGCTCGCATCTATATTGAGCCTCAAATGGATGAGACCTTCCAAGGTGCCTATGCAGAAGCTATAAAAAACTGGAATCAAACGGGAGCCTTTACCTTTGAGGTGGTTGCGGATCCTAGTCAGGCAGATATTGTGGCAAGTGAGATGAATGATGGATCGACCGCTGTAGCAGGTCAAGCCGAGAGTCAAACCAATTTGTTAACCAAACAATTTATATCTGTAACGGTTCGCCTGAATCATTATTATCTATCCAATCCAAACTATGGATATTCTTATGAACGAATCGTGCACACGGCGGAGCACGAGCTAGGGCATGCCATCGGATTGGATCATACCAACGAAACTTCTGTCATGCAGCCAGCAGGTTCCTACTATGGGATTCAGCCTCAGGATGTAAAGGCTGTTCAAAAACTCTATACCAGTAGCGACTAGATGAAGTCGGTGCAATCCGAAATGACATCAAAGCTCCTCCATCAAGTGATCGGTGGGGCTTTTTGTTCGTCCTGTTACGGCCTTTTTGCTATAATGGAACTATGAATAACTTGATCAAATCAAAACTAGAGCTCCTGCCGACCAGCCCTGGTTGTTACATTCACAAGGATAAAAATGGCACTATTATCTATGTAGGAAAGGCTAAAAATCTTCGCAATCGCGTGCGGTCCTATTTTCGTGGAAGTCATGATACCAAGACGGAAGCTCTGGTATCTGAAATTGTGGATTTTGAATTTATCGTCACTGAGTCCAATATTGAGGCGCTTCTGCTGGAAATCAACCTCATCAAGGAAAATAAACCCAAGTACAATATCATGCTCAAGGATGATAAGTCTTATCCTTTTATCAAAATCACCAATGAGCGCTATCCACGCTTGATTATTACCCGTCAGGTCAAAAAGGACGGTGGTCTTTATTTTGGCCCTTATCCAGATGTGGGGGCGGCTAATGAAATAAAGCGACTCTTGGATCGGATTTTTCCTTTTCGTAAGTGTACCAATCCACCCTCTAAGGTTTGTTTTTACTATCATATCGGCCAGTGTATGGCCCACACTATCTGTAAGAAGGATGAGGCCTACTTCAAGTCTATGGCACAGGAAGTTTCTGATTTCCTAAAAGGACAGGATGACAAAATTATCGATGGTCTCAAGGAAAAGATGAATACTGCAGCCCAGACGATGGAGTTTGAACGTGCAGCGGAATACCGTGACCTGATTCAGGCCATTGGAACGCTTCGGACCAAGCAACGGGTCATGGCGAAAGATTTGCAAAATCGTGACGTCTTTGGCTACTATGTGGATAAGGGCTGGATGTGTGTTCAGGTTTTCTTTGTACGTCAAGGAAAACTCATCGAGCGGGATGTCAATCTCTTCCCCTACTACAATGATCCGGACGAGGACTTTTTGACCTATGTGGGACAATTTTATCAAGAAAAATCTCACCTGGTTCCCAATGAGGTACTGATTCCGCAGGATATTGACCAAGAAGCAGTCAAGGCCTTGGTGGATACCAAGATTGTCAAACCCCAGCGTGGAGAGAAAAAACAACTGGTCAATCTAGCCATAAAAAATGCCCGTGTTAGTCTGGAGCAGAAGTTCAATCTGCTAGAAAAATCTGTCGAAAAGACCCAAGGAGCTATTGAAAATCTGGGACGCTTGCTCCAAATCCCGGCCCCAGTACGTATCGAGTCCTTCGATAACTCTAATATCATGGGAACTAGCCCTGTTTCGGCTATGGTGGCCTTTGTCAACGGTAAACCGAGTAAGAAGGATTACCGTAAGTACAAGATAAAAACGGTTGTTGGACCAGACGACTATGCTAGTATGAGAGAAGTCATTCGAAGACGCTATGGTCGAGTTCAACGCGAGGGCTTGACCCCACCAGATTTGATTGTCATCGATGGGGGACAAGGTCAGGTCAATATCGCTAAGCAAGTCATTCAAGAGGAGCTGGGCTTGGACATTCCGATTGCTGGGTTGCAAAAAAATGACAAGCACCAAACCCATGAACTGCTCTTCGGAGATCCACTTGAAGTGGTGGAGTTGTCTCGCAATTCTCAGGAATTTTTTCTCCTGCAACGGATTCAGGATGAGGTGCACCGCTTTGCTATCACTTTCCACCGCCAACTGCGCTCAAAAAATTCTTTTTCATCTCAATTGGATGGGATTGACGGTCTGGGGCCTAAACGCAAGCAGAATCTCATGAAGCATTTTAAATCTCTCACTAAAATCAAGGAAGCCAGTGTGGATGAGATTGTCGAAGTTGGGGTGCCAAGGGCAGTCGCAGAAGCTGTGCAGAGAAAGTTGAACCCTCAGGAAGAAGTAGAATTGGCTCAAGTGGCGGAAGAGAGAGTAGATTACCAAACGGAAGGAAATCATCATGAACCATAAAATTGCAATTTTATCAGATATTCATGGCAATGCTACGGCACTAGAAGCAGTGATTGCAGATGCTAAAGTTCAGGGAGTCAGTGAATATTGGCTTCTGGGAGATATTTTTCTTCCTGGACCAGGTGCAAATGACTTGGTGGCTTTGCTACAAGACCTTCCGATTACGGTGGCTGTTCGTGGCAATTGGGATGATTGTGTCCTTGAGGCTTTAGATGGGCAATATGGCTTAGAAGACCCACAGGAAGTTCAGCTCTTGCGTATGACACAGTATTTGATGGAGCGAATGGATCCTGCAACGATTGTCTGGCTACGAAATTTACCTATGCTGGAAAAGAAAGAAGTTGATGGACTGCGCTTTTCTCTTTCTCATAATTTGCCAAATAAGAACTATGGTGGTGACTTGTCTGTTGGGAATAACACAGATAAATTTGACCAACTCCTAGATGAGGAAACGGACGTGGCAGTCTATGGTCATGTCCACAAGCAGTTGCTTCGTTACGGCAGTCAAGGGCAACAAATCATCAATCCAGGTACGATTGGCATGCCCTATTTTGATTGGGAAAAGTTAAAAAATCACCGTGCCCAGTATGCCGTGATAGAGGTTGAAGATGGGGAATTGGTAAATATTCTATTCCGAAAAGTTTCCTATGATTATGAAGCAGAGTTAGAATTAGCCAAGTCCAAGGGTCTTCCTTTTATCGAAATGTATGAAGAACTACGTCGAGATGACAACTATCGAGGGCACAATCTGGAACTCTTAGCTAGTTTAATTGAAAAGCATGGGTATGTAGAGGATGTGAAGAAATTTTTGGAGGCTATAAAGTCAGAATATAAGGTAGACTAGTTTCTTAAAACCCCTGAAAATTAGTTGGAACTGGATGAGGGAATCCCTGACTTAAATGATGGATTTCGTTTGGTTACTCATCCTTGTTCCAATTTCTTTCTATGAAAAATCTCTGCAAGCTCTTTCAAAATATGGTAGAATGGATGCAGTAGAATTAGAAAAGGAAATCGATTATGAAATTTCTTGAATTAAATAAAAAACGTCATGCGACTAAGCATTTTACTGATAAACCAGTAGATCCCAAAGATGTGCGTACGGCTATCGAAATCGCGACTTTGGCTCCAAGTGCCCACAATAGCCAACCATGGAAGTTTGTGGTGGTTCGTCAGAAAAATGCTGAATTGGCAAAATTGGCTTATGGTTCGAACTTTGAGCAGGTATCATCAGCGCCTGTAACCATTGCCTTATTTACAGATACAGATCTTGCCAAGCGTGCCCGTAAGATTGCCCGAGTTGGTGGTGCTAACAATTTCTCAGAAGAGCAACTTCAATACTTTATGAAAAATTTGCCTGCCGAGTTTGCCCGATACAATGAGCAACAGATTAGTGACTACCTGGCCCTTAATGCTGGTTTGGTTGCCATGAATTTGGTTCTCGCTTTGACAGACCAAGGGATTGGTTCCAATATTATCCTTGGTTTTGACAAATCAAAAGCCAACGAAGTTTTGGACATCGAAGACCGCTTCCGCCCAGAACTCTTGATTACGGTAGGTTACACAGACGAAAAATTGGAACCAAGCTACCGCTTGCCAGTAGATGAAATCATCGAGAAAAGATAGAAAGAAGAAAAAATGACAGCAATTGATTTTACAGCAGAAGTAGAAAAACGCAAAGAAGACCTCTTGGCGGACTTGTTTAGCCTTTTGGAAATCAACTCAGAACGTGATGACAGCAAGGCCGATGCTGAGCATCCATTTGGACCTGGGCCGGTAAAAGCCTTGGAAAAATTCCTTGAAATCGCAGACCGCGATGGCTATCCAACGAAAAATGTTGATAACTACGCAGGACATTTTGAGTTTGGTGAAGGAGGAGAAGTTCTCGGAATCTTTGCTCACATGGACGTGGTGCCAGCTGGTAGCGGTTGGGACACGGACCCTTATACACCAACTATCAAAGACGATCGCCTTTATGCGCGTGGAGCTTCAGACGACAAGGGGCCTACAACAGCTTGTTACTATGGTTTGAAAATCATCAAAGAATTGGGGCTTCCAACTTCTAAAAAAGTTCGTTTCATCGTCGGAACAGATGAAGAATCAGGCTGGGCAGACATGGACTACTACTTTGAACATGTAGGACTTGCGAAACCAGACTTCGGTTTCTCTCCAGATGCTGAATTCCCTATCATCAATGGTGAAAAAGGGAATATCACAGAATATCTCCATTTTGCAGGTGAAAATACTGGTGCAGCTCGCCTTCACAGCTTCACAGGTGGTTTGCGTGAAAACATGGTACCTGAATCAGCAACAGCAGTTGTTTCAGGTGACTTGGCTGACTTGCAAGCTAAACTAGATGCTTTTGTTACAGAACACAAACTCAGAGGAGAACTCCAAGAAGAAAACGGCCAGTACAAGGTGACTGTGATTGGTAAATCAGCTCATGGTGCTATGCCTGCATCAGGTGTCAATGGTGCGACCTACCTTGCCCTTTTCCTCAGCCAGTTTGACTTTGCAGGACCTGCAAAAGACTACCTTAACATCGCTGGTAAGATTCTTTTGAACGACCATGAGGGTACAAATCTCAAGGTTGCTCATGTAGATGAAAAGATGGGTGCCCTTTCTATGAATGCCGGTGTCTTCCGCTTTGATGAAACAAGTGCTGACAATACGATTGCCCTCAACTTCCGTTATCCAAAAGGAACAAGTCCAGAGCAAATCAAGTCAATCCTTGAAAACTTGCAAGTGGCTTCAGTTAGTCTTTCTGAACACGGCCATACCCCTCACTATGTGCCAATGGAAGATCCGCTTGTGCAAACCTTGTTGAATGTCTATGAAAAACAAACTGGTCTCCAAGGTCACGAGCAAGTCATCGGTGGTGGTACCTTTGGTCGCTTGCTGGAACGTGGGGTTGCCTACGGTGCTATGTTCCCAGACTCAATCGATACCATGCATCAAGCCAATGAATTTATCGCCTTGGACGATCTCTTCCGAGCAGCAGCAATCTATGCTGAGGCTATCTATGAATTGATCAAATAAAACGATAGAAGTCTGAGATGTTATGCTTGGACTTCTTTTTGGAGGGAAAACAGATGTCTCAAATCGAAAGAATCAAGCAAGCCATTATGGCGGATCCACAGAATATCAGCTATACAGAACGCGGAATCGAACCTCTCTTTGCGGCGCCAAAAACTGCCCGCATCAATATTGTCGGTCAAGCTCCGGGGTTTAAAACGCAAGAAGCTGGGATTTATTGGAAGGATAAGAGCGGCGATCGCTTGCGTGAGTGGCTAGGTGTAGATGAAGATACCTTTTACAATTCGGGCTTGTTTGCAGTTATTCCCATGGACTTTTATTTCCCAGGACATGGAAAATCGGGCGACCTTCCCCCCCGTAAAGGCTTTGCCGAAAAATGGCACCCACAACTCTTGCAAGAATTGCCCAATATCCAATTAACTCTCTTGATTGGGCAATATGCCCAAGCCTATTATTTACATGAGAAAGTTAGTGGCAAGGTGACAGAACGGGTAAAACACTACAAAGACTATCTACCAGAATTTTTCCCTCTGGTGCACCCCTCACCACGAAATCAAATCTGGATGAAAAAAAATCCTTGGTTTGAGTCAGAAGTGGTGCCCGATTTGAAAAAAAGAATTCAAAAGATTCTTGGAGAAAAAGAATGAAAGAAATTTCCTTTGATGCATTTTACCAGCTTTATCAAAATGAGCAACTTTCTCTAGTGGACGTGAGAGAAGTAGAAGAGTTTGAGACGCTTCATTTAGAAGGTGCTCAGAACCTACCACTTAGTCAATTGGCTGATACTTATGATCAGTTGGACAAGGACCTCTTGTATTATGTCATTTGTAAATCTGGGATGAGGTCAGCGCGTGCTTGTCACTTTCTAGCTGAACAGGGTTATGACGTTATCAATGTTCAAGGTGGAATGACGGCCTTTGAAAATCTTTAAAGCTATATAGCGATAGATCCTAATCTTCCCTTGCTCGGTTCCAACTGAGTGAGGGATTTTGTTTTTAGATAATTCTTATTTTTAAAAATATTGAAAACATTCAATGATTAATTTTGGATACTTTTTTCAGAGTCTTAATCATGGTATACTAGGTCAGTATTTTAGAAATATGAAGGAGATTTTTATGGCTAAAAAAGGTGCCCTAACAGGCTTGCTCCTGTTTGGAATATTTTTTGGTGCGGGGAACTTGATCTTTCCGCCTTCTCTAGGTGCCCTATCTGGAGAACAGTTTCTTCCTGCCATCGCAGGTTTTGTCTTTTCAGGTGTCGGTATTGCTGTCTTGACACTTATTATTGGAACGCTAAACCCTAAAGGATATATTCACGAGATTTCTAAGAAAATCTCACCTTGGTTTGCGACTCTTTATCTTGCAGTCCTCTATCTATCGATTGGCCCTTTCTTTGCCATTCCACGTACAGCAACAACAGCTTACGAAGTCGGGATTAGCCCCCTTTTATCAGATGCGAATAAAGGACTTGGATTGATTGTCTTTACCGTACTGTATTTTGCAGCGGCTTATTTGATTTCACTTAATCCATCAAAGATTTTGGATCGAATCGGACGTGTTTTAACGCCAGTCTTTGCTTTGTTGATCGTTATCTTAGTTGTACTAGGTGCCTTTAAATATGGTGGAACAAGTCCCCAAGTAGCTTCAGAAGCCTATCAAGCTTCTGCCTTTGGTACAGGTTTCCTAGAAGGCTATAATACCCTGGATGCCCTTGCTTCCGTTGCATTTAGTGTAATCGCAGTTCAAACCTTGAAACAACTTGGATTTTCAAGTAAAAAAGAATACATTTCAACTATTTGGGTGGTTGGTATCGTTGTAGCTCTTGCCTTTAGCGCTCTTTACATTGGTTTAGGATTCCTTGGAAATCATTTCCCAGTACCAGCAGAAACGATGAAGGGTGGAACACCAGGTGTTTATATCTTGTCACAAGCAACTCAGGAAATCTTTGGTTCAACGGCTCAACTCTTCCTTGCTGTCATGGTAACTGTAACCTGCTTCACAACGACAGTTGGTTTGATTGTGTCGACAGCAGAGTTCTTTAACGGTCGCTTCCCACAAATCAGCTACAAGGTCTATGCAACTGCCTTTACCTTGATTGGATTTGCTATTGCAAATCTTGGGCTTGATGCGATTATCAAGTACTCCATTCCAGTACTGGTAATCTTGTATCCAATCACTATTGCCATTGTGATGATTGTGATTGTTAATAAGTTTGTACCCCTATCAAAACCGGGTATGCAACTAACAATGGGAGTTGTTACAGCAATCGCTGTTGCAAGTGTTCTTGGAAGCTCCTTTAAAATTGAGTTTCTAGAAAATCTTGTGAATGCTTTGCCTTTTGCTAAGGCATCCCTCCCATGGTTGGTACCTGCTATCATTGGAATCTTGCTTTCGCTGGTTCTACCAAACAAACAAGAGAGTGATGTTTTTGAGATGGAATAAAAAAATTCTTGGTCAACGACCAAGAATTTTTTGTATAAGCACGACTCGTTAGTTGGTTTGTTCAGTATAACCAGCCTCTTTAAGCATTTTTCTAGTTTTTAGGAAACTTACACGGCTTCCAGAGCCAGAAACTTCATTTGGCATTGCTTTTTTCATCTCTTCGAGATTCACAGCAGTCATGTCAACCTCCATGCTATGGATGACTTTTCCATCTTTGAATTCGATATTTTGTGTAATACCTTTAAGTCCTTCCTCCTTTTTATAAGTTTTCACGATAAGTTCTTTAATCTCTTCTGCTGACTTGTCAAGTATTTCAGGATCAAAAACATTATAGACTTCTTGTTTTACAACATCATCCCCCTTAACAGTGTATGTCAAGGTAGAAGTTCTTCCGGGATTGCTATTGTGAACAAAAATGTAGTTTTTTGTCTCATCTTTCTTCTCAGATGATTGTTGGCTGCTTTGTTTGGTCTCGCTTGACTGAGTTGTTTTATCTTCTTTGGTACTGCTGCTAGCAGGTGTTGATGCTTGTTTGGAGCATCCGAGCAGGAGGACAAGTGAAGCCACTAGGGCTAGTGAAGTTTTAACATAAGTTTTCATAGAATTTCCTTTCATAATCAAAATATTTTGTATTATAACATGATTCTACTTCAAAATCAACTAGACCTCCCCTCTCATCTGACCTGACATGACGATGAACAGAAACTAGTCAGATGATTAAAGTTTTGTCTCGATCTAATTCAAAAAACTTTTATCCTATGGATTGAAAAGTGGGAAGTTTTAAATGCACTTTTTATGGGATTTGGAGGAATCTATTGGACTCATCAGTTAGGAATATAGTAAAATACCCCAAGAGTTAGAGTTGTCTCTAACTTTTGGGGTGGACCTACACTAGTCTATATGAAATTTTGGGAGATTAGTTCGTCTTTTCTGTGAATCCCATTTTTTCCAGTGCTTTTTTAGAGTTTGAGAAACTGACACGATTGCCGATACCAGAATATTCTTCAGGAAGTGCTTTTCTAAGTTCGCTAATGCTTGCAACTGAGAAATCAACTTCTAGATCTTGAACAACTTTTCCATCTTTGATTTCAATCGTTTGTTTAACACCTTTGAGTCCATTATAACCTTTGTACTTTTCTTCGATAAAACTCTTGACATCTTCTGGAGTTGCACCAAGGATTTCAGGATCAGCAATGTTATTAGCTGATTGCTTGATAACATTGTCGCCTTCTACAGTATAAACCAAGGTAGAAGTGATTCCAGAATTATTCTTGTTTACAAAGGTATGTGTTTTAGTTGTTTCTTTCTTTTCAGAGGATTGTTGACTGCTTTGTTTGCTCTCACTTGACTGAGTTGTTGTGTCTTCTTTGCTACTGCTGTTAGCAGGTGTTGATGCTTGTTTGGAACATCCGAGCAGGAGGACAAGTGAAGCCACAAGGGCTAGTGATACTTTAAAGTATGATTTCATATTTTTTACTTTCCTTTCATAATCAAAGTATTCGTATTATAACATGGATCGATAGTGAAAGCAACTAAACACAGTTTTTCTCCTTTTGATAAGGAGTCTGACTAGAAAAATGTTATAATGGTAGGAAAGAGGTGAAGAAATGAATCTAACTGTAAACTATATCAAAGAATTAACTGCTATTGCATCTCCAACGGGCTTTACTCGTGAGATTTCAGACTACCTAGTCCATACTTTAGAAGAGCTTGGTTACCAGCCTATTCGAACTGCTAAGGGTGGTGTCAATGTTACTATTAAAGGTCAAAATGATGACCAACACCGCTATGTGACTGCCCATGTGGATACGCTGGGTGCTATTGTCCGTGCTGTCAAACCGGATGGCCGTCTCAAATTGGATCGTATCGGTGGTTTCCCTTGGAACATGATTGAGGGAGAGAACTGTACGGTTCATGTGGCTAGTACAGGTAAAACGGTATCTGGAACTATCCTCATCCACCAGACATCTTGCCATGTCTACAAAGATGCGGGAACTGCAGAACGTACGCAGGACAATATGGAAGTGCGTTTGGACGAAAAAGTGACCAATGAAAAGGAAACGCGCGCCTTGGGTATTGAGGTCGGTGATTTTATCAGCTTTGATCCACGTACTGTCGTGACAGAGACTGGTTTTATCAAGTCCCGTCATTTGGATGACAAGGTCAGCGCAGCAATTTTGCTCAATCTTCTTCGTGTTTATAAGGAAGAGGGGATTGCATTGCCAGTAACAACTCATTTTGCTTTTTCAGTCTTTGAAGAGGTGGGTCACGGTGCAAACTCCAATATTCCAGCTCAGGTAGTGGAATATCTAGCTGTAGATATGGGAGCTATGGGCGATGACCAGCAGACGGATGAGTATACAGTGTCTATCTGTGTCAAGGACGCTTCAGGTCCCTATCACTATGACTTCCGTCAACACTTGGTAGCTTTGGCGAAAGAGCAAGATATTCCATTTAAGCTCGACATCTATCCATTTTACGGATCGGACGCTTCAGCAGCTATGTCAGCAGGAGCAGAGGTCAAACACGCCCTCCTTGGAGCTGGTATTGAATCCAGTCACTCTTACGAACGAACACACATTGATTCGGTCGTAGCGACTGAGCGTATGGTTGATACCTATCTCAAGAGTGCATTGGTAGACTAATATGTGCTTGATTTGTCAAAGAATTGAATGGATCAAGGAAGGGGAAAATCCCTACTTTGTAAAAGAACTAGAAACAGGCTATGTTGTCATTGGAGACCACCAATACTTTAAGGGCTATACCTTATTTCTAGCAAAGGAGCATGTCACAGAACTCCACCATATGGAGACTTCTGTAAAACTTCGTTTTCTAGAGGAAATGAGTTTGGTCCAAGAAGCTGTCGCCAAAACGTTTAAAGCTGAAAAGATGAATATTGAACTCCTAGGAAATGGAGATGCCCACGCTCATTGGCACCTCTTTCCAAGACGATCAGGTGATATGAGGGGTCATGGATTGAATGGCCGTGGTCCAGTCTGGTGGGTGCCCTGGGAAGAAATGGCGGCAGAAGATTGCCAAGTGAAATCCCATGAGTTGGAACAAATGATTAAAGCCTTATCCGATGAATTAGAGAAGCACTTGGTATAAGAGAGGAAGAAAAAATGAAAAAAAGATACATCGTTTTATCTGGTTTGCTGGCAGTAACCCTAGCAGCATGTTCTCAAGAACAACCTAAAAATGAAGAAAACACTCAAAAAACGGAACAAACTAGTCAACCTGAAGGAACTGTAGGGAGCAAATCTCAAGCCTCTAGTCAGAAGAAGGCAGAAGTTATCAATAAGGGAGACTACTATAGTATTCAAGGGAAGTACGATGAAATCGTCATAGCCAATAAGCACTATCCTTTGTCAAAAGACTATAATCCAGGAGAAAATCCAACAGCTAAAGCAGAGTTGCTGAAGCTCATTGCAGCAATGCAAGCAGCTGGCTACCCAATCAGCGATCACTACAGTGGTTTTAGAAGTTATGAAACCCAAACCAAACTTTATCAAGACTATGTGAATCAAGACGGGAAGGAAGCAGCAGATCGCTACTCAGCTCGCCCAGGTTATAGTGAACACCAAACAGGTCTTGCATTTGACCTTATTGGGACAGATGGAGATTTAGTTACTGAAGAAAAGGCGGCCCAGTGGCTCTTGGATCATGCGGCTGACTATGGCTTTGTTGTTCGCTATCTCAAAGGCAAGGAAAAAGAGACTGGCTACATGGCGGAAGAATGGCATCTTCGCTACGTCGGAAAAGAAGCCAAAGAAATTGCTGCAAGTGGTCTCAGTTTGGAAGAGTACTATGGCTTTGAAGGCGGAGATTACGTCGATTAAAAAAGTAATTTTTCTCTTGCATTTTTAGATAAATAGTGTATAATAGAAAGGTATGTGTAAAGCATACTTGTGGGAGGTAAAAATCTTTAATTACCGCCAAAACCACAAAGGAGGATTTAAAAATGGCTAAAAAAGTCGAAAAACTTGTAAAATTGCAAATCCCTGCTGGTAAAGCTACACCAGCTCCACCAGTTGGACCTGCTCTTGGTCAAGCTGGTATCAACATCATGGGATTCACAAAAGAGTTCAACGCTCGTACAGCTGACCAAGCTGGTATGATCATTCCAGTTGTTATCTCAGTATACGAAGACAAATCATTTACTTTCGTAACAAAAACACCACCAGCTGCTGTTCTTTTGAAAAAAGCTGCAGGTGTTGAAAAAGGATCAGGTACACCTAACAAAACTAAAGTTGCTACAGTTACTCGTGCACAAGTACAAGAAATTGCAGAAACTAAGATGCCAGATTTGAACGCAGCAAACATTGAGTCTGCAATGCGTATGATCGAAGGTACTGCTCGTTCTATGGGATTCACTGTTGTTGACTAATCAATAACACCCCCAATATAACCCGCAAGACTTCATCATTTCGAGAAGTGACGTGGGAGATGAAAATCGATTGAACCACTTACAAGGAGAATAGAAAATGGCTAAAAAAAGCAAACAACTTCGTGCTGCTCTTGAAAAAATCGACAGCACAAAAGCGTACAGTGTAGAAGAAGCTGTAGCACTTGCAAAAGAAACTAACTTTGCAAAATTTGACGCAACTGTAGAAGTTGCTTATAACTTGAACATCGACGTTAAAAAAGCTGACCAACAAATCCGTGGCGCAATGGTATTGCCAAACGGTACAGGTAAAACTTCACGCGTTCTTGTTTTCGCACGTGGTGCAAAAGCTGAAGAAGCAAAAGCTGCTGGTGCAGACTTTGTTGGTGAAGATGACCTTGTTGCAAAAATCAACGACGGTTGGTTGGACTTCGACGTAGTTATCGCTACACCTGACATGATGGCTCTTGTTGGACGTCTTGGACGTGTCCTTGGACCACGTAACTTGATGCCAAACCCTAAAACTGGTACTGTAACAATGGATGTTGCTAAAGCAGTTGAAGAGTCTAAAGGTGGTAAAATTACTTACCGTGCAGACCGTGCAGGTAACGTTCAAGCAATCATCGGTAAAGTATCATTTGAAGCTGAAAAATTGGTTGAAAACTTCAAAGCTTTCAACGAAACAATCCAAAAAGCAAAACCAGCTACAGCTAAAGGAACTTACGTAACAAACTTGACTATCACAACTACTCAAGGTGTTGGTATCAAGGTTGACGTAAACTCACTTTAATTAACAGATTTTTAAAAACGAGTACGAATGTGCTCGTTTTTTAGGTACAACGGGCATTCCGTTCATCTGAGGTGTAAGTCCTCTGTGGGTACCATATACTAGTAAACCCAAAAGTGATTCCCAAGCCTGACTATTGTGAGTGCCTGATCTAACGGCATTAGGATAGACTGTTTAAGTCTGATGTTGGAAACAAGAATCGGCAGAGAAAGAGATAGAGAAATCTTGGCTATACGAATAGGCACGTGATAGTAAAGCGTATATAGCAGATAAGGAGGCCAGCAACTCTAAAGTACAAATATGTAGTCGTAACCTATATGCGTAAACTACGTGAGCAATTGAATTCGAACTAGAGAGGTGATTAATAGATTTATGCTATAGTCATGGCAGCTTGTATGCTTTTGATTCTAGTTTATCAAATAATAGATTAGAATTGTCAGATAATATAATTTTATGTTATAATGAAGAAAAAATAGAGGTGTTCAAATGTCAGAAGCAGGTCATAAGTTTTTAGCAAAACTGGGGAAAAAACGCTTACGTCCAGGTGGAAAACGTGCTACAGATTGGTTAATTGCGGAAGGAGGATTTTCAAAAGAAAAGAGAATACTAGAAGTTGCGTGCAATAGGGGAACTACAGCAATTGAGTTGGCACAGCGTTTTGGTTGTAAGATAACTGCTGTTGATATGGATGGACAAGCCTTAGAAGTGGCTAAAAAATCTGCTGAAATGGCAGGTGTTGGTCATTTGATTAGATTTGAAAGAGCAAATGCAATGAAACTTCCTTATGGAGATGCTAGTTTTGATATTGTTATAAATGAAGCTATGCTGACTATGCAAGCCGATCAAGCTAAGAAAAAATGTGTAATGGAGTATCTAAGGGTTTTAAAACCTGAAGGTCTTCTTTTGACACATGATGTGCTTCTTAAGGAAGCTAAAGAGTCTGTCAGACAGGAATTGTCACAAGCAATTCATGTAAATGTAGGTCCTTTAACTCAAGATGGTTGGGAACAGGTGATGATAGAATCAGGTTATCGTGATGTGAAAATATTGACTGGTGAAATGACATTAATGAAATTATCAGGTATGATTTATGACGAAGGTTGGCTAGGAACTTTGAAAATTTGCGTAAATGCTTGTAAAAAGGAGAATAGAAAGCAGTTTTTAACTATGTATAAAATGTTTGCTAAGAATAAACAGAAATTGGGCTTTATTGCTATGGCTAGTTATAAATCGTCAAATCGTTAGATAATTATTGAAGTTAACTTTTCCTTTTTTCTTTCTTAAAAAATATGCTATAATAGAGAGTAAAAAACTTTGAAAGAAAGAAAAAGATGAATTTAAAAGATTATATCGCAACGATTGAAAATTATCCTAAGGAAGGTATTACCTTCCGTGATATCAGCCCTTTGATGGCAGATGGAAATGCTTATAGCTACGCTGTTCGTGAAATTGTTCAGTATGCAACAGACAAGAAGATTGACATGATTGTGGGTCCAGAGGCTCGTGGATTTATTGTTGGTTGCCCAGTTGCTTTTGAGTTGGGAATTGGCTTTGCTCCTGTTCGTAAACCAGGGAAATTGCCACGTGAAGTCATTTCTGCTGACTATGAGAAGGAGTACGGTATTGATACCTTGACCATGCATGCTGATGCAATTAAGCCAGGCCAACGCGTTCTCATCGTAGATGATCTCTTGGCAACAGGTGGAACTGTCAAGGCAACAATTGAGATGATTGAAAGACTTGGTGGAGTTGTAGCCGGTTGTGCTTTCTTGATCGAGTTGGATGAGCTTAAAGGCCGTGAAAAAATCGGAGATTACGATTACAAGGTACTTATGCATTATTAATGAAAAACAGTCCTTGGGGCTGTTTTCTCTTCATCTGCTATATAAATTAACTATAGCTAGTTAGAGAAAAACTATAATTGAAAACTATATCTTCATACAGTATAATAAAGGGAAGAAGTATTTGGAGGTTTTTACTTTCAAACAGACAACATCATTCCCGAAATAGAGCACTGTTAGGAGGGTATTATGCCGATTCGAATTGATAAAAAATTACCAGCTGTGGAGATTTTAAGGACAGAAAATATCTTTGTTATGGACGACCAACGGGCCGCTCATCAGGATATTCGCCCCTTGAAGATTTTGATTTTAAATCTCATGCCTCAAAAGATGGTAACAGAAACGCAACTCTTACGGCATTTGGCCAATACCCCTTTGCAATTAGATATTGATTTCTTATATATGGAAACACATCGTTCCAAGACAACCCGGGCTGAACATATGGAAACCTTCTATAAGACTTTTCCAGAGGTCGAGGATGACTTTTTTGATGGAATGATTATCACAGGAGCACCAGTCGAGCATTTGCCTTTTGAAGAGGTGGACTACTGGGAGGAATTCAAGCAGGTCATCGAATGGTCCAAGACGCATGTTTTTTCAACTCTCCATATCTGTTGGGGAGCTCAAGCAGGTCTATATGTTCGCTATGGCGTTGAAAAGCACCAGATGGATCGGAAACTATCAGGAATTTATCCACAGGACACCTTGAAAGAAGGGCACCTTCTTTTTAGAGGTTTTGATGATCGCTATGTAGCTCCTCATTCTCGTCATACTGAGATTTTAAAAGAAGAAATCTTAAACAAGACCAATCTGGAGATCCTGTCAGAAGGTCCTGAGGTTGGGGTTTCTATCCTGGCTAGTCGAGATTTGCGTGAAATTTATAGTTTTGGTCATTTGGAGTACGATCGTGACACTTTGGCAAGAGAGTATTTTCGTGATTATGAGGCGGGACTCGACCCTCATATCCCAGAGAACTACTTTAAAAATGATGATGTAAATGAGACACCTTGTCTCTGTTGGTCTTCATCAGCTGCCCTCTTTTTCAGCAATTGGGTAAACTATGCAGTTTATCAAGAAACCCCTTTTGACTGGAGAAAGGTAGAGGATGATGCGGCTGCATTTGGATATCTATAAGAGGAATTATGACATATTTTGACGCTTTTAAATCAGGGAACTTGGTTTTACCAAGTGCCCTGCTCTTGCATTTTAAGGAACTCTTTCCTTCCAGCGAAGATTTTCTCGTCTGGCAATTTTTCTATTTACAAAATACCACAGCCCTAGGAGATGTTTCACCTAGTCAGATTGCTGAAATCATTGGGAAAGAGGTTGCAGATGTCAACCAATCTATTTCAAATTTGACTGAAAATGGTTTGCTACAATATCGGACCATTGAACTAAATGGGGAAATTGAGCTGATTTTTGATGCTAGTTTGGCTTTTGAACGCTTGGATAGCTTGCTAGATAGACAAACTCCATCTGCAACTGCCCCAAACCCGCAGAATCAGTTGAAGGATCTGGTTGAAACTTTTCAGCAGGAATTGGGACGCTTATTAACACCATTTGAAATCGAAGACCTTTCTAAGACTGTCAAAGAAGACGGAGTTAAGGCGGATTTGATCAAGGAAGCTCTCCGAGAAGCCGTTCTCAATGGCAAGCTAAACTGGAAATATATTCAGGCCATCCTTCGGAATTGGCGCCATGAGGGCATTCAATCTGTTGCCCAAGTAGAGGCCAAACGAGCAGAGCGAGAAGCCAACAATCCCAAACAAGTTCAGGCTTCGGCTGATTTCCTTGATGCCATGAATTTGTGGCAAGATTAGTCGCTTGAAAAATCTTGAAAATTAGAGTAAGGTTTGCAAGCTCCTTATAAATATGATAGAATAATAGTGAATAAAATGAAAAAAGAGGTATGTGAAATGTCACGTAAACCATTTATCGCTGGTAACTGGAAAATGAACAAAAATCCAGAAGAAGCAAAAGCATTCGTTGAAGCCGTTGCATCAAAACTTCCTTCATCAGACCTTGTTGAAGCAGGTATTGCAGCTCCTGCAGTTGATTTGACAGCTGTTCTTGCTGCTGCTAAAGGTTCAAACCTTAAAGTTGCTGCTCAAAACTGCTACTTTGAAAATGCAGGTGCTTTCACTGGTGAAACTAGCCCACAAGTTTTGAAAGAAATCGGTACAGACTACGTTGTTATCGGTCACTCAGAACGTCGTGACTACTTCCATGAAACTGACGAAGATATCAATAAAAAAGCAAAAGCAATCTTTGCAAACGGTATGCTTCCAATCATCTGTTGTGGTGAATCACTTGAAACTTACGAAGCTGGTAAAGCTGCTGAGTTTGTAGGTGCTCAAGTATCTGCTGCATTGGCTGGATTGACAGCTGAACAAGTTGCTGCATCCGTTATCGCTTATGAGCCAATCTGGGCTATCGGTACTGGTAAATCAGCTTCACAAGACGATGCACAAAAAATGTGTAAAGTCGTTCGTGACGTTGTAGCTGCTGACTTTGGTCAAGAAGTTGCGGACAAAGTTCGTGTTCAATACGGTGGTTCTGTTAAACCTGAAAATGTAGCTTCATACATGGCTTGCCCAGACGTTGACGGTGCCCTTGTTGGTGGTGCGTCACTTGAAGCTGAAAGCTTCTTGGCATTGCTTGACTTTGTAAAATAATCTCAGTTATTCCAGACAGTCTTCTAAGACTGTCTTTCTTTATAGAGGTCATATATTTTTCTTAAATTATCAGTCTATTGCAACTTTTTTAATATGGGTTAATTTTCTTGCTTTTGTCTACTAGGTGTAGTATACTGAGATAGTAATCAATAAATATGGTTGCAAAAATAATATTATGAGGTGAGAAAAATGGTAGAATTGAAAAAAGATGCATTAAAAGACGTTACAACATTATCTAAAACAGCGCCAGTAGCATTGGCAAAAACAAAGGAAGTATTGAACCAAACAGTAGCAGACTTGTATGTGGCTCACATTGCCCTTCACCAAGTTCACTGGTATATGCGTGGTCGTGGTTTCCTTGTATGGCATCCAAAAATGGATGAATACATGGACAGCCTTGATGGCTATCTTGACGAAATCAGCGAACGTTTGATCACCCTTGGCGGCAAACCTTACTCAACTTTGACAGAATTCCTTCAACACAGTGAAATCGAAGAAGAAGAAGGAGAATTCCGTAACGTTGAAGAAAGCTTGGAACGTGTTCTAGCGATTTACCGCTACCTCATCGCTCTTTTCCAAAAAGCTTTGGATGTGACTGATGAAGAAGGCGATGATGTTACAAACGATATCTTTGTTGGTGCTAAGGCTGAACTTGAGAAAACAGTTTGGATGCTTGCAGCAGAACTTGGACAAGCTCCTGGTTTGTAAAATATAGTTGCTACCCCTTTTATCATGAGGTACCTGATAAGTGCCCATGACCAATCATCTTTTAAAAGTCATGTAACTGTAAACAGTTGCATGATTTTTTTGTTTGCTGGACTTAGGACACATTGTCAAAAGTAGGATTTTACGGTATAATAGTTGCTGTTCAATAACATATGAATTTTAAAGAATAATTGTTAGTTTAAGGAGGACTTATGAACAACTTACCAAATTGCCCAAAATGTAATTCAGAATATGTCTACGAAGACGGAAGTCTCTTGGTCTGCCCAGAGTGTGCCTATGAGTGGAATCCTGCAGAAGTTGCAGAAGTAGAAGAAGGTGTTGTTGCTATCGATGCCAATGGAAATAAATTGGCTGACGGCGATACTGTGACCTTAATCAAGGATTTGAAAGTAAAAGGTGCGCCAAAGGATTTGAAACAAGGAACTCGTGTTAAAAATATCCGTATCGTAGAAGGTGACCACAACATCGACTGTAAGATTGATGGTTTTGGAGCTATGAAACTCAAGTCAGAATTTGTTAAGAAAATCTAGCCATGAAACTGAATTATAAATTTATCTTTTATAGTCGTGTGCTCTTGTTTTTAGCGGCATTTACAGGGGTTTATTTAGAAATTACCAAGCACGGTGGCTTTGGTATGCTCCTTTACTACACAGTGTTGTCCAATCTTTTGGTAACGATTTTCACGGGCTATCTGCTCCGTGTGATGAGCCGTTCAGGTGAAAATTGGCAAAGTCCGACCTTGCTTCGTCTCAAGGGTGGTGTTACCATGAGTATCATGATTACCTGTGTGATTTACCATTTTATGCTTGCTCCGATCGCGACAGACTTTTACCGTGTGGAAAATTTCCTTTGCCACTATATCGTTCCACTCTGGTTTTTAGCCGACACCCTCTTCTTTGATAAACGGGGTCAATACAAGATCTGGGATCCAGTCTTGTGGACCATCTTGCCCTTGGTTTATATGATTTTTGCCTTGTTTAATGGCTTGGTCTTAAAACTCAATATTCCGAATTCCAAGGACAATCCCTTCCCTTATTTCTTTTTAAATGTGAACAAGGGTTGGGACGTGGTTATCAAATGGTGTTTGATCATTTTTGCGGCCTATATGGTTGCAGGCTTCATCTTCTATCTGATCAAGCAAATCAAGCGAAAATAGTCTTCCTATTAGGAAAGTTAGGACGGAGTCTTTAGTTCAATCGGGCTCCTTCTTTTCTTGCCATCTTCCTTTTAAAAGGATCAACAGTGAGAAATATATAGAAAGAAAATTCATGAAACAATATTTAGAACGGGCTAGTATTTTGGCCCTCTCCCTCGTTTTGATTACCTCCTTTTCCATCTCAAGTGCTCTGCCAGCCATGTTTGACTACTATCAAGGCTACCCCAAAGAACAAATCGAGCTTCTGGTCAGTCTTCCTTCATTTGGGATCATGATTATGCTGGTTTTAAATGGGTTCTTGGAGCGGTTATTTCCTGAGCGTCTTCAGATTAGTCTGGGACTTCTCATCCTTTCTATTGGTGGAACTGCCCCTTTCTGGTATCAGGAATACAACTTTGTCTTTGCGATGCGGATTTTATTTGGCTTGGGTGTTGGGATGATCAATGCCAAGGCCATTTCCATCATCAGCGAACGCTATCATGGAAAGACACGGATCCAGATGTTGGGGCTTCGCGGATCAGCAGAAGTTGTCGGGGCGTCGATTTTGACTCTAGTGGTCGGTCAACTCTTATCCTTGGGATGGACAGTGACCTTCTTGGCCTACAGTGCGGGATTTTTAGTATTGATTCTTTATCTGCTCTTTGTCCCTTATGGGAAAGAAAAGAAAGAAACAAAGAAAAAAGAGACCGAAACGACTCGTTTGACAGGAAAGATGAAAGGATTAATTTTTCTATTGGCTGTCGAAGCAGCAGTTGTTGTCTGCACCAACACAGCTATCACCATTCGTATTCCTAGTCTGATGGTGGAAAGAGGTCTAGGGGATGCCCAGTTATCGAGCTTGGTCTTAAGTATTATGCAGTTGATTGGTATCTTGGCAGGTGTGAGTTTTTCTTTCTTTATCTCTCTATTTAAAGAAAGATTGCTCCTTTGGTCAGGTATCACCTTTGGATTGGGGCAGATTGTGATTGCCTTGTCTCCGTCATTGGGTGTGATGGTAGTTGGAAGTGTTGTGGCAGGTTTTTCCTACAGTGTGGCCTTGACCACTGTCTTTCAGCTTCTTTCTGAAAGAATCCCAGCCAAGCTCCTTAATCAGGCAACATCTTTTGCAGTGCTAGGATGCAGCTTTGGAGCCTTTACGACACCTTTCATTCTTGGGGCGATTGGCTTGGTGACTCAAAATGGTATGTTGGTCTTCACCATTTTAGGATGTTGGTTGATTGTCACTTCTATCTTTGTTATGTACGCACTTCAAAAGAGAGCTTAGGATTAATTTCCTAAGTTTTTCTTTCTGGGAATTTTGTACCCATACAATTTTTGGTTTTTAAACTTGTTTACACTTTTATTTCCTGATAAAATAGAAGTTATGACAAGATATAAAGCAATCATTTCCTATGATGGTTATGCCTTTGCTGGTTTTCAGCGCCAGCCTCATGTGCGGAGCGTTCAAGAGGAAATCGAAAAAACCTTAACGAGACTCAATAAGGGGCAAGCCATCGCTGTACACGGTGCTGGTAGGACGGATAGTGGGGTCCATGCTCTGGGACAGGTCATTCATTTTGATCTGCCCTATCAGATGGATGAGGAAAAACTCCGTTTTGCTCTGGATACCCAGTCTCCAGAAGATATTGATGTGATTTCAATTGAGATTGTGGCCGATGATTTTCATTGCCGTTATGCCAAACACAGCAAGACCTATGAGTTTATCGTGGATAGAGGACGTCCCAAAAATCCTATGCGTCGTCACTACGCTACTCACTTTCCCTATCCGCTTGATGTAGAGCGGATGCAGATGGCAATCAAAAAGCTAGAGGGAACTCATGATTTCACCGGTTTTACAGCATCTGGAACCAGTGTAGAGGACAAGGTTCGTACCATCACAGAAGCAAGTCTAACAGTTGATGAGACAGGCCAATTTTTGACCTTTACCTTTTCGGGAAATGGTTTCTTGTATAAGCAGATTCGCAATATGGTGGGGACACTGCTCAAAATCGGAAATAATCGAATGCCAGTTGAGCAGATTGACTTGATTTTGGAGAAGAAGGACAGGCAGCTAGCAGGTCCAACGGCGGCACCAAATGGCTTGTATTTAAAGGAGATTCGTTATGAAGAATAATCGTATTTTAGCCCTTTCTGGGAATGATATTTTTAGTGGTGGTGGTTTGTCAGCTGATTTGGCCACCTATACCTTAAACGGCTTGCATGGCTTTGTAGCTGTCACTTGTTTGACGGCCTTGACCGAAAAGGGCTTTGAAGTCTTCCCTACGGATGATACTATTTTCCAGCATGAGTTGAATAGCTTACGTGATGTCGAGTTTGCAGGGATTAAGATTGGCCTTCTTCCTACTGTCAGTGTGGCTGAGAAGGCCTTGGACTTTATCAAGCAACGTCCAGGAGTGCCTGTGGTATTGGACCCCGTTTTGGTCTGCAAGGAAACGCACGACGTGGCTGTTAGTGAGCTCTGCCAAGAGTTGATTCGTTTTTTCCCTCATGTCAGTGTGATTACGCCAAATCTTCCTGAAGCAGAATTATTGGCTGGTCAGGAAATTAAAACATTGGAAGACATGAAAGCTGTAGCGCAGAAATTGCATGATTTAGGAGCGCCAGCAGTCATTATCAAGGGAGGCAATCGCCTCAGTCATGACAAGGCAGTGGATGTCTTTTATGATGGACAAACTTTCACTGTTCTAGAAAACCCAGTCATTCAAGGCCAAAATGCTGGTGCAGGATGTACCTTTGCCTCAAGCATTGCCAGTCACTTGGTTAAAGGTGATGAACTTTTACCAGCAGTAGAGAGCTCGAAAGCTTTCGTTTACCGTGCTATTGCACAAGCAGATCAATATGGAGTAAGACAATATGAAGCAAACCAAAACAACTAAAATCGCCCTTGTATCTCTTCTAACCGCTCTTTCAGTAGTCCTAGGTTATTACTTGAAAATTGGAACGCCAACAGGAATATTGACTCTCTTGGACGCAGGTATTTTCTTTACTGCTTTTTACTTTGGCAGTAAAGAAGGAGCTGTCGTTGGAGGACTAGCAGGATTCCTAATTGACCTTCTATCAGGCTATCCACAGTGGATGTTTTTTAGCTTGATAAATCATGGCTTGCAAGGATTTTTTGCAGGTTTTAAAGGGAAGTGGCAATGGCTAGGCCTTGTCTTGGCTACTATCGTCATGGTAAGTGGCTACGCCCTAGGTTCTACCCTGATGAATGGCTGGTCAGCAGCCTTACCAGAAATCCTTCCAAACTTCCTGCAAAATACCTTGGGAATGGTTGTGGGGTTTGTAGTCTTTCAGAGCGTCAAGAAGATAAAATAAAAAAGTCAGCTTCAATAGCTGACTTTTTGCTTGTCTATATTTAATCAAAATAAAGCAAATCTTTGCTGGTGCTTGTAAAGAGGTCAAAGCCATCTTTGGTAACAACACCGCAGTCTTCGATACGAACACCGACTTTACCAGGGATATAGATACCAGGTTCAACAGAGAAACACATGCCTTCTTCGATGACCATGTCGTTTCCTTCCATGATAGAAGGGAATTCGTGGACATCCATACCGATACCGTGACCGAGACGGTGGTTGAAGTACTCACCATAACCGGCTTTTTCGATGACTTCACGAGCGGCGCGGTCTACTTCATGAGCAGTCACACCAGGTTTGATAAAGTCAAGGGCAGCTTGTTGGGCTTCAAGGGTCAAGTTGTAAATATCTTTTTTGAATTGGTCTGGTTTGCCGATAGCGACCGTACGAGTCATATCTGAGGCGTAACCATTGACCATAACACCGAGGTCAAAGAGGAGAAGGGCGTCCTTTTCAACCTTGTTTGCACCAGGAATTCCGTGTGGATTTGCAGCATTCTCGCCAGTCAAGACCATGGTATCAAAACTCATTTCATAGCCTTCACGTTTCATGGCAAAGTCGATTTGCGCAATGATATCTGTCTCAGTTTTATCAAGAGAAATATTGTCAAAACCAACCTTAACAGCCTTATCAGCATAGAGACCTGCAACCATCATTTTTTGCACTTCGTCAGCTGATTTGATGAGGCGCATGCGTTGGATGCGAGGAGTGAGGTTTTCAAACTCAGCAGTTTCAAAGACTGTTTTCAAACCATGATACTTTGTCAAGATGAGATTGTCAAACTCAACAGCGACACGTTTGAAATCAAGCTGTGGAAGAGCGTTTTTGATTTTTTGCCATGGATTTTCAGAATCCACATAGCCCACAACTGGGAAAGAGACAGTGCTGCTTGCACGCTCAACCTCAAGGGCTGGGACAAAGAGGAGAGGTTCCTGATCCGCTAAAACAAAGAGGAACATTTGGCGTTCATGGGGATCACTGTAAAAGCCAGTGAGGTAATTGATAGTGACGGGGTCAGATACGACAGCGACGTCTAGTTTTTCTGATTCAAGATATGTTAGGATTTGTTGTAATTTAGACATATGCTACCTTCTTTCTACCCCTCTATTTTGGCAAAAAATGAGAGAAAATGCAAGGGAGAAGGGTAAAAGAACAGGCAAAAAGAACTCCGAAAGGATAGCGGAGTTCTTTTATCTAATTTTCCTTAGTTTAAGAAAAGTCAGCCTTGCTTTTCACGTCGCTGTATTCTTCAGCGATTTCTTGACTGAGAATGTCCTCATAAGCAGGGAGTTGGATGTCCTGACCGTATTTTTTCCGGAGGGCAGTAGTAACCAGGCGATAAGCTAGATTGGCATTACGAGAGAGGATAGGTCCGTGGAAGTAGGAACCAAAGACATTCTTATAATGAACCCCTTCGCCGATTTTTTCTTCGTTATTTCCATTTCCATAGACCACCTGTCCCAGCGGTTTTTGGTCATCTGAGAGGAAGGTACGTCCCTGGTGATTTTCAAAGCCATAGTAGGTTTCATCAAAATCTTCATTGTGAATTTTGATGTCACCGATAAAGCGGTTATTGGTTTGGTTGAGGGTATAGTGGCCCATGACCCCTAGCCCTTCGATGCGTTTCCCTGAAGCTTCAACATAATATTGACCCAATAGTTGGAAACCACCGCAGATAGCGAGAACCACTCCGTCGTTTTGGATGTAGTTGTCAATGCTCTCTTTTTTAGCAGGAAGGTCGCCTGCGATGATGCTTTGTTCAAAGTCTTGGCCGCCACCGAAAAAGGCGATATCGTAGTGATTTTCGTCAAAGTCATCATGGAGAGAAACGATGTCAACCGTCACATGTGCCCCCAGTTTTTCAGCCACATACTTGAGCATGAGGATGTTTCCATTGTCCCCGTAGGTATTCATGAGGTTTCCATAGAGGTGGGCGATGTTGAGCTGATAAGGGTAGTTGCTAGCTTTTGAGGAAAGTGAAGTATAAACCATCAGTTCATCTCCTTTCTAACAATCTGACGACTAGCCAGCAGTTCACGGAATTCCAGCATAGCAGTATAGGTAGCCAGGATATAGGCATGCTTGCAGTCTTGGTTCTCAATGGTCTTGAGAACTTGCTCTAGATTGCTTGTTTCAGTGATTTTCTCAGCTGGATAGCCTGTCACTCGTAGACGACGTGCGATTTCAGAATGACGAACACCGCCAGCGTTTATTTCTGGAATGTCCATGTCAGTGATTTGTTCAAAGTCAGCATCCCAAATCCAGCTAGTATCAATCCCATCAGCATAGTTGGCGTTGAGAAGGACAGATAGGCTAAATGGATAAGGGGCTAGTTTGATCATCTCGATAGCTTGGGTCGCACCGACTGGATTTTTAATCAAGACGAGAGTACATTCCTTGTCACCGATATGGAAGGTCTCCTGGCGTCCAAAGACAGCACGGCTCTTGTCAAATCCCTGCTTGATGAGTTGTGAATCGGCACCGAGGAAACGGGCAATAGCGACCGCAGCAAGGGCATTGTAGATGTTGTAAAGTCCACCGATTTGAATGCCGTATTCCTGGCCGTCAATGACAAAGCGGGAGCGATTGTTGGTCAACTCAACCAGTTCTGTCAAACGATAGTCGAGTTCAGGACGTTTGCAACCACAATTTTCACAGATATAGGCACCCAAGTTGGCATAGGTATTGTGCTCATATTTGAGGATGCCTTGACAGTCAGGGCAGAGGATTCCTTCGGTATTGTAGTGAGCCAGTTGGGCTGGCCCTTTTTCCAAGTCAAAACCAAAATACTCTACAGGATTTGGAATAGCTGGCTTGTAGAAAAGCGGACTGTCACCATTGAGGAGAACAGTAGCCGTAGGCACCTTACGGATGGCATCCAAAATCATCTTATAAGTTGTGTAAATTTCACCGTAGCGGTCCATCTGGTCACGGAAAATGTTAGTGATGACAAAAAGGCTAGGCTGGATATAGTCACAGATACGAGAAAGACTGGCCTCGTCAATTTCTAGAACGGCAATGTTTTTCCCAGTTTTAGAGGATTTGGCCGTCAAGAAGGTTGTCGTTATCCCTGTGATCATGTTGGCACCGCTCGGATTGGTCAGAACCTGACCATAAACCTCTTTTAAAATGCCGACAGTGAGGGCAGTTGTCAGGGTTTTCCCGTTGGTTCCAGTGACCACGACAATCTCGTAGTTCTTAGCTAGGTTTTGTAAAATATCTTTATCAAATTGAAGGGCGAGTTTTCCTGGGAGCGTACTTCCGCGGCCAAGACGGCTTAAAACGAAGTGGGAAGAACGCCCAGCTAGGAGGCCCAAAGTAGTTTTTAATTTCATGTTTCTATTATATCATACTGCGCCCAGCAGTCCAATAACTAAAGTAACCTCTAAGATCAACTAAAGAAGTAACCTTAGAAGTGCTTTTTAGGTTCTGATTAAACCAAACCAATCAAATACAATATCTTTGGATTTGATAACTTTGGCAACTTTAAGAAATAAATCTTTCTCACTCTGAATATAAGAAAGGAGAGGACATTGATTATCCTCTACAGGTTTTAAAATTTCATTAATCCATTATAGTTGACAAAGATACCTAACTTTTGGGATTTAGATCATTTTTTGGAAAGTCTCTTTTATAATAAATTACGAATTTTTTCTTTTATAAATGCGTTAAGAGGATAGTGTTTATCAAGATATTCTAGGAGTGCCTGAGCAGATTCAGAAATTCGTTCGTAACCTTGCAAGAAGTGAGGCAATTGTTTGGCCTCATTTGGATAACCTTTTTCAAATCTTCTGTTGCTGTTAAAAATATCTATAAAATTAGATTTAGAAGTTTTTTCCAAATTGATTAGTTCAGTCCAGAGCTTGACAGATCTGTTTTGGATGAAATCATAAGCAGCCAATTTTTCCCCTCGTTGATAGCGACCTAGTCCTATATATAGGTTGCATAAAATTTCTCCCAACAGCCATTCACGATCTCTATTTTCTTTTGATGGCAATCTTTGTGGCTGGCAGATTGTTCCATCAAAACCGACCTCCTTCCAGATAATTTTGCCTTCAGCGAAGGGAATGTTTACTAGTTCGTGAGCTTCAAAGATAGCAAATTCACAAAAAACATCATCTTCAAATAGAACTTTATGTCCGTCCACTGTATTTTGGTAGTGAAATGCAATTGGTTCTAGATTACTTAACCAGGTTAGGTCCTGGATATAGGCCTGCTTGTAGCCATCTTTTACAATAACAAAGAAATCCAAATCGGAGTACTGATCCAATCGTTCTCTTTCTGCTCCGCAAGAACCAAGTGCCAGCAAAGCTAGTGCTTGTCTAGAATCTTTTAGAGACTGACCAATATCATCTAGTCTTTGTAATAGTAATTCTGTTTTATTCATATCGTTACCTCATTATTTCTTGTTTACAGATATTATATAGTTAATATTTTCGAAAGTCAATTTCATCCCATACCAAATATATACTAATGTAATATGGGATTTCTTTCGATATTTTTTACAATGATAAAGTTTAAACATTTTGCAGAGTATTGCTCATATTATCAAGAACGAAGAAATTTGAAGTATCCTTTGATTGATTAGAAAGTGATTCTTATCTTTAAAAAGATTAAATAATTTGGAAAATATTTAAGAAGAAAAAATATATCGACTTAACTATCAATTTGCAAACGGTAAAATCTTCTCACAAACGATGAAAATACACATACGACCCGTGCAAAGAGTGGATAATTTACTAATTAGGCATGAAACAATCATTGCAAAATATACTTTTTAAATTACCCATAAAACGATGTGCTGAAGCGAGTTATTCAAAGTCATATGTATTGCTGATATTTGAAAGAGTGACCTGAAACTCAATATATAATTAGGACTGCTAAATAAAGTTTGGATACTATATCACAAAAGAGGGAAAAGACAGATTTGAGATTTCGCAGAAACAAAAACAGCCCGATGAGGGCTGTGAGATACGAAGAAGTCTTAACTTAAATCGCAAACAAGTCATTCAAGTTCTCAGCCAAGGTTGGGTGAGTGAAGATTTGTTTTGTGAAGTAAGTGTAAGGAATCTTGTTGTCCATTGCAACAGTGATGATGTTGATGATTTCTTGTGAACCTTCTGAGAAGATAGTTGCACCGAGAATTTCTTTTGTTTCAGTGTTGACAACAGCTTTGAAGGCTCCGCGAAGGTCGCCATTTACATGACCACGAGGCATCGCAGCAACAGGGATTTCCTTCACTGCGTATGGAAGTTTCAAATCAGCTACTTGGCTTTCTGTCAAACCAACTTGTGAAAGTGCAGGTGTGATGAACATGGTGTTTGGTACATTGAGACGGTCTTCAAGAGTGTAGCTGCCATCTCCAGCAAGGTAACTATAGACAACACGGAAGTCATCAAGTGAAATGTAGGTAAATTGAGGTCCGCCATTGACGTCTCCAACTGCAAAGACACCAGGAACGTTTGTTTGACAGTGTTTGTCGACCTTGATAGCACCACGCTCTGTTAGTTCAATATCGGTATTCTCAAGTTGAAGTGGTTCTACGTTTGGCTTACGTCCAGTTGCGTAGAGAAGGGCGTCGAAACGGTAGGTTTCGTTTTCAGTTACGACGAGAACTTGGTCACCGTCGTTTTTGATTTCAGTAGTACGGATGTTTTGAAGCAATTCAATGCCGTCTTCTTCCATGTACTGTTTAGCAAGAGCAGCAATAGAAGGTTCTGCGCGAGGTAGGAAAGTATCCAAGGCATCTAGGACTGTAACTTTGCTGCCAAGTTTGTTGTAAAGGCCTGCAAATTCAAGACCGATATTTCCGCCACCAAGGACACCAAGTTTTTCAGGCAATTTGTCCAAGTTTTGGATACCAGTTGAATCAAAGACATTCTTGCTTGTAGCAAGACCAGGAATTGGCAATACATTTGATACAGCACCAGTGTTGATGACGATTGTTTCAGCAGTTAGTTCTTGTTTTTCATCTCCAGCTTGAATTTCGATTACTTTGTTTGAAACAAAGTGGGCTTCGGCATCAATGATATCAACTCCAGTACCAGCGATAGTAGCATAGTTTTTACCATTGAGGCGGCTGGTAATCGTATTTTTTGTTGCCATAACCTCGTCAAATGACAAGTCCTTTTCTGCAGCAACTAACAAGGTTTTGGTTGGAATACAACCGATGTTGATACAAGTTCCACCGTACATAGCTTTGCTACGTTCAACGAGGGCAACTTTTTTGCCAGCTGAAGCTAGTTTACCAGCCAGTGTTTTCCCAGCTTTACCAAATCCAATAACGATTAAATCATATGTTAACATTTATAGTCCTCCTATTCGATTTTCATTCTAGCATAAGAAAACACTTTTTGCACAAATCTGCTACGGGAAAGACAGAAAAAGATAAAAACGCTTTCCAGACAAAAAACTAGTAATTTTTTGACAAGCTTGATAAACTAAAATCCTATCTATTTTTATATAAAATAGAATAAATGTTCGAAAATAGGAGGTTTTATGAAATCGAATCGTTACATTATTGCCTTTGCTGGGGTCATTTTACACTTAATGCTGGGTTCGACTTATGCTTGGAGTGTTTATCGCAACCCTATTATTGAAAAAACGGGATGGGATCAGGCTTCTGTTGCCTTTGCCTTTAGTCTAGCAATCTTTTGTTTGGGATTATCGGCTGCATTTATGGGGCGTTTGGTAGAAAAATTTGGTCCGAGAGTCATGGGGAGTCTATCTGCCTTTCTATACGCAGGTGGAAATATCTTAACAGGATTTGCAATAGACCGTCAGGAGCTGTGGTTGTTGTATCTCGCTTATGGTATTTTAGGTGGGCTTGGTTTGGGAGCAGGCTATATTACCCCTGTGTCAACGATTATAAAATGGTTTCCTGATAAACGTGGTCTCGCAACAGGTTTAGCGATTATGGGGTTTGGTTTTGCTTCTTTATTGACTAGTCCCATAGCGCAACATCTCATCGCAGGGGTAGGGCTTGTAGAAACTTTTTATATTTTAGGTGCAAGTTACTTTATTATCATGCTCCTAGCTTCACAATTCATTAAGCGTCCAAATGAACAAGAGCTTGCAATTTTATCTGTTTCAGGGAAAGAAAAAACAGCCTCTTTGACGCAAGGAATGGCTGCGAATCAGGCCCTGAAAAGCAATCGGTTTTATATACTTTGGATTATTTTCTTTATCAACATAGCTTGTGGTTTAGGTTTAATTTCAGCGGCATCGCCAATGGCACAGGAGATGGCTGGCTTGTCTACAAGTCATGCAGCAGTAATGGTGGGCGTTTTAGGGATTTTCAATGGGTTTGGTCGTTTGCTCTGGGCGAGTTTATCTGACTATATCGGTCGCCCTCTAACCTTTAGTATATTACTGCTTGTCAATCTTTTCTCTTCTCTCTCACTTTGGCTCTTTACAGATTCCATTTTATTTGTAGTCGCTATGTCTATTTTGATGACTTGCTATGGAGCTGGTTTTTCATTGATTCCGGCTTATCTCAGTGATATTTTTGGAACCAAGGAATTGGCCGCACTGCATGGATATATTTTAACAGCTTGGGCAATGGCTGGTTTAGCAGGGCCTATTTTATTAGCAGAGACTTATAAAATAGCTCATTCTTACACACAAACCTTGTTCGTTTTTCTCATTTTATATAGTATAGCCTTGGCTTTGTCTTATTATCTAGGTCGTTCAATCAAAAAGGAAATCCAAAAACCGCTTACATGATTTTCCTTAAGGATTCTACTATCTTTTGCCTCGCTCTTGTGTTATACTAGATAGGTTGCAAAGAAACTAGTACTTTTCTTTCGTGGAAAAGAAGCAACACAGTATCTCATTTTTGTTGAAGATACGTCATGAAAAGAAAAGTATAAACTAAAGCCCTATAGGGTGGCTTCGCACCACCTTTAGAAAGAAGAATAACGTGAAATTTAATGAATTTAACTTGTCTGCTGAATTGTTAGCAGAGATTGAAAAAGCTGGTTTTGTAGAAGCCAGTCCTATCCAAGAACAGACCATTCCCTTGGCCCTCGAAGGAAAAGATGTTATCGGTCAAGCTCAGACTGGTACAGGGAAGACTGCAGCCTTTGGCTTGCCAACCCTTGAAAAAATCCGTACAGAAGAAGCGACCATCCAAGCCTTGGTTATCGCTCCAACTCGTGAACTCGCTGTCCAAAGCCAAGAAGAACTCTTCCGCTTTGGCCGTAGCAAAGGAGTGAAAGTTCGCTCAGTTTACGGTGGTTCCAGCATTGAAAAACAAATCAAGGCCCTTAAATCGGGTGCTCACATCGTAGTCGGAACACCAGGCCGTCTCTTGGACTTGATTAAACGCAAGGCCTTGAAATTACAAGATATTGAAACGCTTATCCTTGACGAAGCGGACGAAATGCTCAACATGGGCTTCCTTGAAGACATTGAAGCCATCATTTCCCGTGTCCCTGAAAATCGTCAAACCTTGCTCTTTTCAGCAACCATGCCAGATGCTATCAAACGTATCGGTGTTCAGTTTATGAAAGACCCTGAGCATGTCAAGATTGCTGCCAAGGAATTGACAACAGAGCTGGTTGACCAATACTATATCCGTGTCAAGGAACAAGAGAAATTTGATACCATGACACATCTCATGGATGTGGAACAACCAGAACTTGCTATTGTATTTGGTCGTACCAAACGCCGTGTAGATGAATTGACTCGTGGTCTTAAGATCCGTGGTTTCCGTGCAGAAGGGATTCATGGTGATTTGGACCAAAATAAACGTCTTCGTGTCCTTCGTGATTTTAAAAATGGGAATCTTGATGTTCTAGTTGCGACTGACGTGGCAGCACGTGGTTTGGATATCTCAGGTGTGACCCATGTCTACAACTACGATATTCCACAAGATCCTGAAAGTTATGTTCACCGTATCGGTCGTACAGGTCGTGCTGGTAAGTCAGGTCAGTCTATTACTTTTGTAGCACCAAATGAAATGGGTTACCTTCAAATCATCGAAAACTTGACTAAGAAACGCATGAAAGGCTTGAAACCAGCAACAGCAGAAGAAGCCTTCCAAGCTAAGAAACAAGTAGCGCTCAAGAAAATCGAACGAGACTTCGCAGACGAAGCAATTCGTGGGAACTTTGAGAAATTTGCTAAAGATGCTCGTAAGTTAGCAGCAGAATTTAGTCCAGAAGAATTGGCTATGTATATCTTGAGTCTGACAGTCCAAGATCCAGACAGCCTTCCTGAAGTGGAGATTGCGCGTGAAAAACCACTGCCATTTAAACCATCAGGTAATGGCTTTGGTGGCAAAGGTAAGGGAGGTCGTGGAGGCCGTCGTGGGGACGACCGTCGAGATCGTGAGCGCCGTGGCAATGGTCGCCGTGATGATTTCAAGAAAGGCAGTCGTGGGAACGATCGTTTTGATAAAGACAGACGTTACCGTAACAAAGACAATAAAAAACCTCGCAACACTTCAAGCGAAAAGAAGACCGGCTTTGTTATTCGTAACAAAGGAGACAAATAGAAAAAAGCGATTCACACTGTGAATCGCTTTTATATATAAGGAGACCGATAGTAAAAGAAGATGGTGATAGTAAAGGATAGGTGAAACGGAAAGGGATTTATCATGTCATCTTCTTATAATGTTATAATATCAAAAATAAAATAGGATGTCAATAAAAAAATCGCTTTTTTTCTAAAATATTTTTGCTGTTCAAAATTGCAAATAAATAAGCAATTTTCAGATAATTATTGAAATAAAGACTTTTCTATGTTATAATGGAAGCGATTATATGCGAGGTAAAAAATGGCACATTTATTAGAAAAAACAAGAAAAATCACGTCTATTCTAAAGCGCTCAGAAGAGCAACTCCAAGATGAACTTCCTTACAATGCGATCACACGCCAGTTAGCTGATATTATTGACTGTAACGCTTGTATTGTGAATAACAAGGGACGTCTCTTGGGTTACTTTATGCGTTATAAGACCAATAATGACCGTGTAGAACAATTCTTCCAAACCAAAACCTTCCCTGAGGTCTATGTACAAGGGGCAAACATGATTTATGACACGGAAGCAAATCTTCCTGTTGAACATGATTTGACCATTTTCCCTGTGGAGAGCCGTGCGGACTTTCCAGATGGGTTGACGACCATCGCTCCGATTCATGTATCAGGGATTCGCCTAGGTTCGTTGATCATTTGGCGCAATGATAAGAAATTTGAAGATGAAGATTTGATTCTTGTCGAGATTGCGAGCACGGTTGTAGGGATTCAACTGTTGAACTTCCAACGTGAAGAAGATGAGAAAAATATTCGCCGTCGTACGGCTGTTACCATGGCGGTCAACACCCTTTCCTATTCAGAACTTCGTGCCGTATCAGCTATTTTAGCTGAGCTGGATGGAAATGAAGGACAGCTGACTGCGTCTGTTATTGCAGACCGTATTGGCATTACACGCTCAGTGATTGTCAATGCGCTTCGTAAATTGGAGTCTGCGGGAATTATTGAGAGTCGTTCATTAGGAATGAAGGGGACTTATCT
Source organism: Streptococcus oralis subsp. oralis (assembly GCF_002096595.1). Taxonomy (GTDB): domain Bacteria; phylum Bacillota; class Bacilli; order Lactobacillales; family Streptococcaceae; genus Streptococcus; species Streptococcus oralis_D. The sequence goes on along the minus strand of NZ_NCUR01000010.1, from coordinate 732,237 downwards.
CAAAGTTCTAATTGGTGATATTTTTGAGGAAGTGAAAAAGAGGGACTACTAATGGCAAAGGCTTTAATCTCGATTGACTATACAGAGGATTTCGTAGCAGACCATGGAAAGCTAACTGCTGGAGCACCTGCTCAAGCAATATCAAAAGCCATTGATCAGGCAACCAGATTAGCTTTTGATCGTGGAGACTATATATTCTTTACCATTGATGCTCATGAAGAGAAGGATACATTCCACCCAGAAAGCAAGCTCTTTCCACCTCACAATATTATCGGCACTAGTGGGCGTAACCTTTATGGCCCCCTAGCTGACTTTTATGCTGAGCATGAGGCGGATAGTCGCGTCTTTTGGATGGACAAGCGTCACTATTCAGCATTTTCAGGAACGGACTTAGATATCCGTTTGCGGGAACGTCGGGTTGATACTGTTATCTTAACAGGTGTTTTGACGGATATTTGTGTTCTTCATACGGCTATTGATGCCTATAATTTAGGTTATCAAATCGAGATTGTCAAGCCTGCAGTTGCCTCTATTTGGCCAGAAAATCATCAGTTTGCTCTTGGGCATTTTAAGAACACATTGGGAGCAAAATTACTGGATGAAAACCTTGCTGAAATTGAACAATAAGACTGTTGGAAAAATGAAAAAAATCTGAAAAAAGTGTTGACAAAGATTTTGAAAGTTGATATACTAGTAAAGTAATCGACGCGGGGATGGCGGAATTGGCAGACGCGCAGGACTAAGGATCCTGTGACCGCTTTAGGTCGTGAGGGTTCAAGTCCCTCTCTCCGCATAGGGTAAGAGTTAGCTTTAGCTAGCTCTTTTTTTGTCAGCACGCATAGTGATTATTCAACAAGAGAGGTCTACCTTTCTTGTTTTTTTCTTTTCTTTTAAATAGTGCTATAATATAGATAGAAAGTAACTGCAAAAAGTCTTATATGAAAGATCATCGAGTAATGGATACTAATAGGCTTGGTTAAAACGGATATATAAGGTAGGAAAGGAGGAGTAGATAGTTATTTGGTATTTGAAATGAGTATTTCAAAAGTGTAAAGGAGGATTACGATGGTTAATGAACTTCAACGAATAATGAGCGCCTTTATTCAAATTCTCTTTATTATTTTACTACCTTCTATCTGGTGGTTTATGACTATGAGGGGGAAAGTTCCATTTATGGAATGGATCGGACTAAAAGCTATCAAAAGAGTAAAAACTTTGCATCTGATTTTATGGATGGTGGGGGGATTTTCTTTATTTACTATTTTTTCTATCCTTATCTTTCCTCTTACTCGTGGTCTAGAAACAGCTACTTCGGCTTTTTCTGCTATGGAATATAAGGCCTTACCAAGTATTCTAATTTACAGTATTTTGCAAACATCTTTACCAGAGGAACTATTATTTAGAGGTTTTCTACTGAAACGAATGGCAAATCACATGCCGTTTGTCTTTGCAAATACCATACAGGCCTTCGCTTTTGGATTGCTTCATGGAGTATTGTTTGCTTCAGTAGTGAGTTTGGAAGTCACTTTTTTCATTGTATTTTTTACTGGAGCAATAGCAGCTTATCTTGGTTTTGTTAATGAAAAGATAGCAGGAGGATCAATTTTACCAAGTTGGCTAATGCATGCCACAGCCAACATCCTCTCTGGTTTAGTTTCTGCATTTTCTTTGCTTTGAGTGGATGCAGTTATAAAAATGGAGCTGGTAGAAATACCAGCTTTTTTCAAAAAATAAATCAAAAATTTTTTCGATTTCATAAACATTTCATATTTGGATTTTATAATAGTCTTACAAATATGGAGGTGACAAATGAATCCAATCCAAAGAGCTTGGGCTTATGTCAGCAGAAAACGACTGAGAAGTTTTATTTTATTTCTGATTTTATTTGTTCTTTTAGCAGGAATTTCAGCCTGTTTGACGCTGATGAAGTCCAACAAAACAGTAGAAACAAATCTTTACAAATCTCTCAATACCTCTTTTTCTATCAAAAAGATAGAAAATGGACAGACCTTCAAGTTATCGGACCTAGCATCAGTTAGCAAGATTAAGGGGCTGGAGAATGTCTCTCCTGAACTCGAGACGGTCGCAAAACTAAAAGACAAGGAAGCAGTGAGTGGTGAGCAGAGCGTCGAACGTGATGACTTGTCAGCTGCGGACAAGAATTTGGTTAGCTTAACGGCTCTTGAGGATTCATCCAAGGATGTTACCTTCACCAGCTCAGCTTTCAATCTAAAAGAAGGCCGACACCTTCAAAAAGGGGATTCCAAGAAAATCCTGATCCACGAAGAGTTGGCTAAGAAGAACGGTCTTTCGCTTCATGACAAGATTCGCTTGGATGCTGGACAGTCAGAATCAGGAAAAGGTAAAACAGTTGAGTTTGAGATTGTCGGCATCTTTTCTGGTAAAAAACAAGAGAAATTCACAGGCTTGTCTTCTGACTTCAGTGAAAACCAAGTCTTTACAGACTATGAAAGTAGCCAAACCCTTTTGGGAAATAGTGAACCTCAAGTTAGTGCAGCGCGCTTCTATGTAGAAAATCCTAAGGAAATGGACGGACTCATGAAGCAGGTGGAAAACTTGGCCTTGGAAAATCAAGGCTATCAAGTCGAAAAGGAAAACAAGGCCTTTGAACAGATCAAAGACTCAGTTGCAACCTTCCAAACCTTCCTAACTATCTTCCTTTATGGGATGTTGATAGCTGGAGCTGGAGCCTTAATTTTGGTCTTGTCTCTCTGGTTGAGAGAAAGGGTCTACGAAGTAGGGATTTTACTGGCACTTGGAAAAGGCAAGAGCTCAATCTTCCTACAGTTCTGTTTAGAGGTGGTGTTGGTATCTCTTGGAGCTTTGCTTCCATCCTTTATTGCTGGGAAAGCCATTACATCCTATCTGCTACAAACTGTACTAGCAAGTGGAGATCAGGCAACCTTACAAGACACACTAGCTAAAGCAAGCAGTCTATCAACCAGTCTCCTATCCTTTGCAGAATCCTATGTCTTTCTGCTCTTGATTGGTTGCTTGTCCGTAGCTCTTTGTTTCCTATTCTTATTTAGAAAATCACCTAAGGAAATTTTATCATCTATTAGTTAACACTCTTCGAAAATCTCTTCAAACCGCGTTAGTCTTATCTGCAACCTCAAAGCTGTGCTTTGAGCAACCTGTGGCTAGGTTCCTAGTTTGATCTTTGATTTTCATTGAGTATAAGAAGGAGAAATCATGACTTTATTACAATTACAAGATGTTACCTACCGTTATAAGAACACTGCTGAGGCAGTTTTATATCAGATCAAGTATAATTTTGAACCCGGAAAATTTTATAGTATCATTGGTGAGTCAGGAGCAGGAAAATCCACTCTCTTGTCTCTACTGGCTGGTCTAGATAGTCCTGTTGAAGGTTCTATCCTTTTCCAAGGAGAGGACATTCGGAATAAGGGGTATTCCTACCATCGCATGCACCATATTTCCCTGGTCTTTCAAAATTATAACTTGATAGATTATCTTTCTCCGCTGGAAAATATCCGCTTGGTCAACAAAAAAGCAAGCAAGGATACACTTCTTGAGCTTGGTTTGGATGAAAGTCAGATCAAGCGGAACGTTCTCCAGTTATCAGGTGGTCAACAGCAACGTGTTGCTATTGCTCGCAGTTTAGTATCAGAAGCTCCAGTTATTCTAGCTGATGAGCCAACAGGAAATCTGGACCCTAAAACTGCTGGAGATATCATCGAATTGCTCAAGTCACTTGCTGAGAAAACAGGTAAATGTGTGATCGTCGTCACCCACAGTAAGGAAGTGGCGCAAGCATCAGATATTACACTTGAATTGAAGAATAAGAAACTGACTGAAACTCGCAACACTACTAAATAAGATGAGCTTGTTTTGATAGAATTATTAAATCAAATCTAGAAAGGGAACCTATGTTACACAACGCATTTGCCTATGTTACAAGGAAGTTTTTCAAATCGATTGTTATCTTCCTGATTATTCTCCTCATGGCGAGCTTGAGTTTGGTCGGCTTGTCGATCAAGGGAGCTACAGCCAAGGCTTCTCAGGAGACCTTTAAAAATATCACCAATAGCTTCTCCATGCAAATCAATCGTCGCGTCAATCAAGGAACGCCACGTGGTTCTGGGAATATCAAGGGTGAGGATATCAAAAAAATCACCGAAAATAAGGCCATCGAGTCTTATGTTAAACGCATCAACGCTATCGGAGATTTGACTGGATACGACCTCATCGAAACGCCAGAAACCAAGAAAAATCTCACTGCGGACCGTGCCAAACGGTTTGGAAGCAGCTTGATGATTACAGGTGTCAATGACTCCTCTAAAGAAGACAAGTTTGTCTCTGGCTCATATAAGCTGGTTGAAGGTGAGCACCTAACCAACGACGACAAAGACAAGATCCTCATGCACAAGGACTTGGCAGCTAAACACGGCTGGAAAGTTGGAGATAAGGTCAAACTAGACTCCAATATCTACGATGCAGACAATGAAAAAGGTGCCAAGGAAACAGTCGAAGTTACAATCAAGGGACTCTTTGATGGGCACAATAAGTCAGCAGTAACCTACTCACAAGAACTCTATGAAAACACAGCTATCACAGACATTCACACTGCTGCAAAACTTTATGGATACACAGAAGACACAGCTATTTATGGGGACGCAACCTTCTTTGTAACAGCAGACAAGAACTTGGATGATGTCATGAAAGAGTTGAATGGCATCAGTGGTATCAACTGGAAGAGCTACACACTTGTGAAGAGCTCATCTAACTACCCAGCTCTTGAGCAATCCATCTCTGGTATGTACAAGATGGCCAACCTCCTCTTCTGGGGTAGCTTGAGCTTCTCAGTCCTTCTCCTTGCACTCTTGCTCAGTCTTTGGATCAATGCTCGTCGCAAGGAAGTGGGGATCCTCCTCTCTATCGGTCTCAAGCAGGCAAGTATCTTGGGGCAATTCATCACAGAATCTATCTTGATTGCCATCCCTGCTCTCGTTTCTGCTTACTTCCTAGCCAACTACACAGCTCGTGCCATCGGAAACACTGTTCTTGCCAATGTCACTTCAGGTGTTGCCAAGCAAGCCAGCAAGGCTGCTCAAGCCTCTAACCTTGGTGGTGGTGCTGAAGTAGATGGCTTTAGCAAGACCTTGTCGAGCCTAGATATTTCTATTCAGACATCAGACTTTATCATCGTCTTTGTCCTTGCATTGGTTCTAGTGGTTCTCGTCATGGTGCTTGCCTCAAGCAATCTCCTCAGAAAACAACCAAAAGAGCTCTTGCTCGATAGCGAATAAAAAACTTGCTACCTATTCTCCCCTAAATGGGGTATAATATAGGTAGCATTTTTATCTGTTTTGTCTTGATAAGGCCTCTTCCTTTCAGGATGAAACTGAGATAATTTACAAGAAATTTAAAGGAATGTGAAACGTTTTTTCTATGAAAATTTTAATTGTAGAAGATGAAGAGATGATCCGTGAGGGGATCAGTGACTATTTGACGGATTGTGGTTATGAAACTATTGAGGCGGCGGACGGTCAGGAAGCTCTGGAAAAATTTTCCATCTATGAAGTTGCTCTAGTACTACTGGATATCCAGATGCCTAAGCTCAATGGTTTAGAAGTTCTAGCTGAGATTCGTAAGAGCAGTCAGGTTCCTGTCCTGATGCTAACCGCCTTTCAGGATGAAGAATACAAGATGAGTGCCTTTGCTTCTCTGGCAGATGGTTATCTGGAAAAGCCCTTCTCCCTCTCCCTTTTAAAAGTGAGAGTAGATGCGATTTTCAAGCGCTACTACGATACGGGACGAATCTTCTCCTATAAGGATACCAAGGTGGACTTTGAGAGCTACAGTGCAAGCCTAGCAGATCAAGAAGTGGCTATCAATGCCAAAGAGTTGGAAATTCTGGACTATCTGGTGAAAAATGAAGGACGGGCCTTGACTC